>JADGNX010000263.1 GCA_017883265.1 Thermoanaerobaculia bacterium | reverse complement strand
CTACGAAGACGATGACCGACGAGAGCAGAATCGGAAGCCAGAGCGCGCCGAGACCTGTCATGGAGACCTCCCTCGTGTTGGGGCGCCGATTCGTTGCGCGCCCGTCTGTTGCTTGTTGGATGGTGAGCGCTTCCTGAGGCGCCAAGGACCGGAATTGAGAGAGATCGTACTCCATTGGAACCTCTATCGGAACGGTGGGCTGGAGGTTCTGGAACGAATTCGGCTAATCTCGGATGGTCATGCGCAAGCCAGCCCTTCTCATTTCGATTTTCTTCGCCCTGCTGGTCGGATGTCAGAGCTCGCAGCCGCCACCTCCGCCGCCTCCCTTCCCGGTACAGACGCGTCCAGCCACCGGTGAAGCTCCGGCCGAATCGCTGACCGTTCTGGCCTCGACGCTGAACGTGCGGGTGGAGCCATCGACGTCGGGCGCGATCGTGGCGAAGGTATCGCGTGGCGATCGCGTTACGGTGCTCAAGCGGGAGGGGGCGTGGAGCCGCATCCAGACCTCGGCCGGCGACATCGGCTGGGTCTCTTCCGAGCACATCGGCAAGGCCTCGAAGTCGGCCGGCCACGGACGCAGCCGGAGCGGTTGCCCTCCCGATCGTGAGTTCGCGTTCGAAAACACTCCGACGCCGTCGTTTTCGCAGGAGGGGGCTCACGGCCTCGTGGTCGTCGAGGCAGGAGTGGATACCGAAGGGCACATCCGGTCGACGCGCGTCGTCTCGAATTCGACTGGCGACCCCTCGTTGGCCACTCGTGCCGAAAACGAGCTGAAGACCGCGAAGTTCATCGCCCCGATCCGCAACTGCGTTCCGAGAGCGTTCATCTACACCTACAAGCGAAGCTTCTGAATCCGCGCTGCTACTGGCCCCTGATCTCGCGAAAGAACGCGTCGGTGCTCACGGGGCGCTCGAGGAATCGCTCGACGATGGCCCGTGCCGGCTCTTCGCTACCGCGCGCCAGGATGGTCTCGCGGAATCTCTGTCCGATCTCTGGATTCATCAGGTTGTCGCCGAATGCCGAGAGCAGATCGAGAGCGATCGCCTTGGCCCACATGTAGCCGTAGTAGCCGGCGGCATAGCCGGCGGCGATATGCTCGAATGTTCCCGGGAAGGCCGTTCCTTCGACGTAGCCGAGTGGGGTGGCCGCTTCCATCTCGCGCCAGAGCGACATCGAGTCGCCGGGGTTCTGGCCACAGAGCGCCATATCGTACGAGGCGTAAAGCAACTGTCGGCCGTAGTCGATCCCGCTCCCGAAATGGCGAGCCGCGTTCAGTCGAGCGACCAGCGCTTCGTCGACCGCCGGGCAAGCGGGGCAGTGCTCGGGGATGAGCCGCAGGCTCTCGAGCCGGCAGCCCCACTCCTCGAACATCTGCGAAGGGGCCTCGACGAAGTCGCGCTCCACGCTGGTTCCGGAGTGCTGGTTGTAGGTCGTGGCCGAGAGAACACCGTGAAGGACGTGGCCGAACTCGTGGAGCAGCGTCTCCAGCTCCCCGTGCGTCAGGCCGTTCCGATCGAAGTTCGTGACAAAGGTACTGATTGGCTTCCTGCTGCCGTGACGGCTTCCGCCGCGAACAGGCCAGGCCGCCGCGTGCTTGTACTTCCCCTCGCGCGGGAAGAGATCGAGATAGATGCCGCCGATCATTTCGCCCGTAGCCGCGTCGATGACGTCGAGGTAGCCGACGTCCTCATGCCAGACCGGCACAGCCACCCGCTCGAAGCGGATTGCGTAGAGCCGCGAGGTCATGTCCAGCATCCAGTTGACGGTCGCCTCGGTCGGGAAATAGCTGCGAAGCGCCTCCTGATCGATGGAGAAGCGCTCCTCACGCAGGCGTTCCCGGTAGAACGACAGGTCCCATCGCTCGATCTTCGCTTCCTCTCGGGGTATGCCAATGAGCCGGGCCTTGATCTCCTCGAGCTGAGTGATGTCGCGGACCTCCGCTTCGTCGACAGCCTTCTTTACCTCATCCAGAAAGCGGGTCACCGTCGCCGGCTTTTCAACCATGGCGCGCCGCGTGACGTACTCGGCGAAGCTGGCCATGCCGTAAAGGTCGGCGATCTCTTTCCGCAAGGCGGTGATCTCATCGAGTATCACGATGTTCTCGTCGGTTCCGCGGTTCGTGTTCCCGACGTAGTAGCGCTTCCTCGCTTCGCTGCTGAGGGCATTCATCATGAAGGGGTTGTAGTCCGGATAGTCGAAGCCGAGGACTATGTTGCCCGCCTCGTCGCGGGGGGCCCGGTCGAGGAATGACTGCGGGAGCCCTTCACACTCTTCCCGGGTGAACGTGATGCGCATCGGATTCTCACGCACGTTGCGGGCGAACTGCTGGGCCAGCTCGGTCAGGCGGTCGGAGATCGCTTTGAAGCGCGAGCGCCGGTCCACGGGCAGCGCCACGCCGCTATCCTCGAACGAGTCGAGCAGATCCTTCCGCAGTTGTCGCTGCGCCATCGTTTCGGGAACGACACGGTGGACGCGCTGGTAGAGCTGTTCGTTCTGAAAGACGTCGGTGAGAAAACTCGATTCCTGGATCAGGGCGTCGTCCGCCGCATCGCGAACGGCCTGGTCGGGGTGGACGCTGTTCAAGAGGGAAATGGGGCCGAAAGCGTCCTCCAGAACGATCGAAGCGGCATCCCAGGCGTCGAGAACATTCGCCGGCGTGAGCGCGTCGAGTGGGAGGGATTGGATGACGCTGAGTCGTTGCCGCGATTGCTCGATGGCCTTCCCAGCCATGACTTTCAGCGAACACGCATCCGGCAGGGGAATGGTGGCGCGATCGCGGAGCCTGGAATGAAGTGTGGAAGAAAAAGGGGTCATCGGGAGGCGACATTGTAGCGATAAGACAGCCGGAGGCAATGGCGGAGACGGTCAATCCTGCAACAAAGCGGTCGATTCGGCCGACGATACTGGAGTAACGGCCGAGCGCGGGAATGGCATTCCCATCACGCTCTTGTGGCATTCTTGGCGCAGAAGGGGGCGTGGATGGCACGGAAGGTCCGACAGTCACCGGAAGAGCTGCTGCGCAAGGTCTTTCCTCCGATGCTGGCGACTCTGGCCGGTGTTGTTCCAGCGGACGAGAGCAACTGGACCTACGAGCTCAAGTACGACGGCTTCCGCGCCGTTTCCGCGATCTCGCAGGGAAAGATCGCGATCTGGAGCCGCAACGAGCTCGATCTGGCCGCTCGCTTTCCATCCATCGCGACGGCCGTGCAGCGGATCAAGGTCGGGGAGGCGGTGATCGACGGCGAGATCGTCGCTCTCGACGCGGAGGGCACTCCGCGCTTTCAACTCCTTCAGCAGGGAAAGCGCGAAGTTCTCATCGTCTTCGATCTCCTCTGGCTGGATGGCCGCGATACGAGAGAGCTCGCCTACGAGGAGCGGCGAGAGCTGCTCGAGGCGTTGCTCCGGCGGCCTCCGGCGGGTGTTCGCCTCGCGGAGCGTGTAGCCCCTCCGGGAAAGGAAGCGCTCGACCGGGCAGCAGCGGCGGGCTACGAAGGGTTGATCGCCAAGCTCAAAGGATCACGGTACGACGGACGGCGCTCGAAAGAGTGGCTCAAGATCAAGGCCCGCAATGAGCAGGAGCTGGCGATCGTCGGCTACAACCCGAGCAGCCACTCATCGAAGGAGCTCGGATCGCTCCTGCTGGCTGTGTCGGACGGGCACGAGTTGCAATTCGCAGGGAAGGTCGGCACCGGCTTTTCCGCCAGGCTGCGCCGGGAGTTGAAGGATGCGCTGGATCGCGACGTCGTCGAGAAGCCGGCGCTCCGCGATGCTCCCAGGATCAGAGAGGCCACATGGGTCAAGCCACGGCTCGTGGCCCAGGTGCACTTCACCGAATGGACCGAAGATGGCAAGCTGCGGCACCCCTCCTTCCTCGGACTGCGTCCTGACAAGACGCCGATGGAGTGTTTTCGCGAAAGGCCGGCCAATCCGCCGGCAGAGGCAGAGAGCATGAAGAAACCCGCGACGAAGAGCTCGAAAGCTCCGGCGAAGAAACCCGCGTTGAAGACGGCGAAGGTTGCACCGGGAGCCGGCAACAAGGCGGTCATGACGCAGAAGACAAGCACACTGAAGACTGCCCTGAAGGTGCCGGCACGGAAGAAGGCCGGCGCCCCGGCTATCGTGCTGACCACTCCCGACCGCCTTCTCTATCCGCGCGACGGAATCACCAAACAGGATGTGGCCGACTATCTCGCCGCCGTCAGCGACCCGCTGCTCAGCGCGTTGCACGACCGGCCGCTGACGCTGGAGCATTGGAATCAGGGGATCGACAAGCCCTCCTGGTTTCATCAGAACCTCGACAAGACTGCCGAATCGTGGCTGACGCGGATCGAGACGCCGACACGTACGAGCAATCGCACCATCAGCCATCTCGTCGTCGATCGTCCCGAGAGCCTCCTCTGGCTGGCGCAACGCTCGGTTCTGACGATTCATATGTGGTCCTCGCGCGGCGACGACCTGGAGTCTCCCGACTGGATCGTCTTCGACCTCGATCCGGCCAAAGGGAAGGGAATCGAGCAGGCCATCGCCGCAGCGCTGGTCATGCGACGCCTCCTCGAGCACCTCGAGCTGCCATCCATCCCCAAGACATCGGGCAAACGGGGAATTCACCTCTTTCTGCCTCTGAAGCGCGGCTACACCCACGAAGAGGCGGCCGACTTCGCCTGCACGCTGAGCGCGGCGGTGGCGAAGGAGGTCCCGGACGTGACGATGGAGCGCAGCCTTGCCAGCCGCCGCGGACGGCTCTATCTCGACTGCATGCAGAACGGCTACGGCAAGACGATCGTCGCCCCGTACTCACCGCGAGCGATCGACGGTGCGCCGGTGTCCGCGCCGCTGCGCTGGGACGAAGTCACGAAGAAACTCGATCCGCTCAAATTCACCATCAAAACGATGCCGAAGCGCCTGGACAAAGTGGGCGACCTCTTCGCGCCTGCGTTGAAGGGGGGAGTCACGTTGCCGTCGCTGAAGTGAAGGTTGGTGCACAACGATCACGCGGACGTTCAAGCCGCGGAGCGGCGACATCTCAGTAGCCCAGCGCGTCAGCGCTGGGGGTGCCCGGCACCTTGAAAAGCAATCCAAGCCGCGGAGCGGCGACATTTCGGGAGGCCGTTTATGTCGCCGCTCCGCGGCTCAACATGTTCCTGGGTCGACCGCGATCCCAACGCTCGCGTTGGGCTACTGAGATGCCGCCGCTCCGCGGCTGGTTTCAGGACGCGTGCTTGGCATGATGGGATCGGCTCCTCAGTGCCTGGCTGCACGTGTCTGGACAGTGCTCTTCGCGAAAGGATCGC
>JADGNX010000262.1 GCA_017883265.1 Thermoanaerobaculia bacterium | reverse complement strand
CCGCCGCGATGGCCGCAGCGACTGTGCCCGATGATTTCCGTTTTAAGATGGTCAACGCTCCGGGTGTTCACGCTTACCCGATCGCCGGTGCGACGTTGATGCCTGGGCGCTGCGAGCCGCAGGAGGCGAGCGGAGGAGCGGCGGTAGGAGAGGGCGGCCACGGTAGTTCGGCTGTGCTGAAAGTCGTCAGGCAGTTGTCCGAGGCAACCGGTGCTCCGGGAACGAGGATGCGAAAGCTCGCCGTCCTGGCTTGCCCGCCGTTGTCGATCTTCACCAGCCAGGAGTCGACGACGTCGCTTCCATAAGGGCTGGACGGATTCAGCTGGATGGCATCGTAGTAGACGTTGCCGGAAGGATCGACGACGACAGGACCGGCCACAAACGTGTTCTGCGAAGCTGGAAGAGGAGCGATCTTCGTAATCGCGAGACCTGTTGCCCGGTCGATCTCGAGAACCGCTCCGCCGGCTGCCGGCATGAAGAGTGCGTCGGCCCTCAACGCCGCATGAAAGACCGGCTCGAAGAACACCCCTCCGCGCGGCTCGGGCTTCCAGTCGCTGGTCGCCTCCCATTGTTTGACCAGGCGGCCATCGATCCAGCTCAGCTTGCGTACACCCCAGATCTGGGTATTCCAGTCGTTGCTCGAGTAGGTTCCGCTCTTGAACTCGACGAAGACATCGTTGCCGTCGATGAGTGGCGTCTGGTAGTGGACGAAGAGATCGCCGTTGCCGTCATTGACCTCCTGCCCGACGAATGGATCGTAGACGACGTCCGCCAGCCGTGCGGTCAGAGGCTGGCCTGCCACCGCAGCCTGGCCGGTGTGACGGGCATTGCCGCCCCACTGCGACCAGTCCGCTGGAATGGCAGGCGATGTGACGGAGATGCCGAGGACGAAGACAGCGGGAAGG
Source organism: Thermoanaerobaculia bacterium (assembly GCA_017883265.1). GTDB lineage: Bacteria > Acidobacteriota > Thermoanaerobaculia > Gp7-AA8 > Gp7-AA8 > JADGNX01. The sequence continues at coordinate 4,387 of JADGNX010000262.1, read as the reverse complement.
AGGCTTTTCATAACACAGGGTATGCCAGAGGAGGGGCATCGTGGCAAGAGAAGGAACTACCGTCCGCTCCCGATCTGCAGCGAATCGAGCATTCCCTTCCAGACCGGCGCGTACGTCGCCGCGTCGCGCTCGGGCGTGACGAAGATGATGAAGAAGAGATGCTGGCCGGAAAGGGCGTGGGTAACGACAGTGACCCGCTCGGCCATGCCGGTCCGCGGGTTGTCGCCGCGAAGGACGCACTCGATGACGTCTCCGGACGGCAGATGCGCCGGCTGATCGCGCTCAGCGGCTGTGAGGTGAGGGCTGCTGCGGCGGATCTGTGCGATGAGATCGTCAGTGGCGTCGGTGAGGGTGATGACGCCCCCCTCCACCTGCTTCTGCGCCGCGGCATCTCCGATCGGGTCGTATTCACTGGCGATGGCGCCGTAGACGATCTCGGTCGTTCCCTCGATCGTGCCGGCCCCACCTTCGGGAGCGAAGGTCGCCCCCGACGATCCGTTGTCATACAGCTTCCAGTTCGCCGGATAGCTGATGTGAAACATGCCGTCCTTGCTCGCATAGGAAGCCGTCTCCCCAGATGGCGGCGCGATCGGCGGAATGACGATCCGTCCCCGCTGGCGGGACTCAGATGGCGGCGGGGCTACCTGCGCCAGCTGCTCGAGTGCCTTCGAGGGAGGCATCGACTTCAGCACGTCCTGCACGGAATGCAACTGAGCGGCGTCGCCGGGCGCCGGAGTGTGCGCAGCCGTAGGCAGGAGCGTTGCCTCCTTCTGGATGCGCTCGATCCGCAACGCCGGTGAAGGATGGTCGGAGAGAAAAGCGACCGTCCGTCGTTTGTCCACCCTCTCCAGCGTCTTGAAGAAGCTGATCATGTCGGCCGGGTCATAACCCGATCGGGCCAGGACCTGACACCCTTCGATGTCCGCCTCCGACTCCGCGGTCCGGCTGTATTTGAGGAAGAGGGCATTGAGACCGAAGCCGCCGATCATGTTGACCATGGCCGCCGTCCCTCGTCCGATATGACTTCCGAAAATGCTGCCGAGCAGTCCGACCCCTGCCTGCGCCACATAGGCGCGCGAGGCCTGGTGCGTGCCGTGTCTCAATGCCACGTGCGAGATCTCATGGGCCAGAACGCCGGCTACCTCTCCTTCGTTTCTCGCGCTCTCGAGCACGCCCCGGTTGATGAAGACCACTCCACCGGGAAGGGCGAAGGCGTTCAGATCGGAGGCGTCGATCACATGGAACTCGTACGGGAACTGATAGCCGGGAGCGTTGGCCGCCAGGCGCCTGCCGACACGCTCGACGAACGCGTTGACGGTCTTGTCCTGAACCAGCGGCAGTTGCGATTCCACCTGGCCGGCGGACTGCTTGCCGATCTCGATGTCCTGCTCCGGACGAAAGAGATTGAAGCCCGGCGCGACTTTCGTCCCCCCTGACGGCGGCTGACTGCTGCTCGAGGAGGGGACGTTCTTCTCGCCGCCGCATGCGGTGGCGAGAAAGATGACTACGACAAGGGTGCGCAAGTCGATTCGATGGCTCATCAGGTCTTGTCGCTTTCCGGATGCATGCCATAGTCCCCGGCGGACCAGGGCCGGACAACCGGGTGACCTGAGGAGGGAAGGCAGAGAGGTCTCAGACTTCGGCTACAAGAATCTAACGACCTTCCTGCGCCGAGAGTCGCCCCTCGAGGTTTCCGACGATGTCCGTCCAACCCTTCCGATGTGCGTCGACCTGGCTCGGAGGCAGCCCTCGATGCGTCAGGACGAGCTCCGTGCCGGCCTCGTGGATGAGAAACTCGATCGTCACGACAGTGGGCTCGTGATCGGTGTTCACAGAGATCCAGGTGAACGAGAGCATCGACGGCGGCTCGATCTTCAGGTACTGGCCGAGGTGCTCGACCTCTCCGCGAGCATCAGTCATCACGATGCGGAAGCTGCCGCCGACTCGTGGATCGACTTCGGCGGTCGCGCTGGTGACTGCGCCCGGGCACATCCAGCGAGCGAGGCTCTCCGGATCGAGCCAGGCCGCGAACACTTCGTCCCGAGGGATCGGCAGCACCCGCCGGACGACGACGATCCTCTCCAGCCCTTCGCTGGCGATCATTTTCGGGGTCTCTTGACAGCTCGCCGGGCGAGGAGGAATCGCTCCAGCGCGTCGACTCGCGTGTTCCAGAAGTCACGGTAATGCCCGATCCAGTCGGCCGCATCCCGAAGCGGCCTGGCGTTCAGGCTCAGCCAGCGCTCGCGACCGCGGACGGTCCGTTCGACGAGGCCGGCCTCTTCGAGCACCTTCACGTGTTTGGAGACGCCGTTCAGGGAGATCGGGAATCGATCGGCGAGCGTGCCGACATTCGCGTCACCCGTGGCCAGGATCGCGAGGATTGCCCGCCGCGTCGGATCTGCGATCGCTCCATAGATCTGGTCCAGTTTCCGTTCGTGAGTGTTGACCATTCAACCAATTGGTAGAATATTACCACGCGTATGGAAAATCAAAGCGGCATCGCCGGTCATCCGGTCGTCTCCCACGAGGAGTGGTTCTCTGCGCGAAAGACTTTTCTGGCCAGGGAGAAGGAATTCACAAGACTCCGCGATGAGCTGAGCCGGCAGCGCCGCGAGCTTCCGTGGGAGAAGGTCGAGAAGAGCTACCTCTTCGAGGGACCGCGGGGCAGGGAAACGCTGACGGACCTCTTCGAGAAGAGAAGTCAGCTCGTCGTCTACCACTTCATGTTCCCTCCGGATTGGAGTGAGGGTTGTAAGCATTGTTCGTTCTGGGCTGACAACTTCAATGACGTCATCATTCACCTCAACCACCGCGACGTGACGTTCGTCGTCATCTCCCGGGCGCCGATGGAGAAGCTCGAAGAGTTCAGGAAGCGCATGGGATGGAGCTTCAAGTGGCTCTCGTCTCACGACAACGACTTCAATTACGACTATGGCGTGTCGTTCACTCCGCAGCAGCTCGAAAGCGGAGCGAAGCTCTTCAACTATTCGAGCATCAGTCCAGGAATGACGGACCGTGAAGGGACCAGTGTCTTCTACAAGGACGAGCAGGGCGCGGTCTTTCACACCTACTCGACCTACGCCCGCGGCATCGACATGACGAACACCGCGTATCACTACCTGGACCTCACTCCGAAGGGACGCGACGAGGGGCATTCGCCGCAATCGTGGGTGCGCCATCACGATCGATACGCAGACTGACCGTCGCTACGTGGCGCGCGCGGCCGGATTCCCCGCCGTCGCCGCCGCTTTGTTCATCGGCAGCGTGGCGCTGACCATCCTCTGGTGCGGGTCGATGTCAGGCAGCATGCGGATGCCGGGCGGCTGGACGATGTCGATGGCCTGGATGCGGATGTCCGGGCAAAGCTGGCCCGCCGCCGCATCGTTCCTGGCCATGTGGACGGTGATGATGGTGGCGATGATGTCGCCGTCTCTCGTGCCGATGCTGTCGTGCTACCGTCGCTCTGTTTCCCCCGATCGATTGGTCATCGTGGCCGCTTGCGGCTATTTCGCCGTCTGGACCCTTCTCGGTGCCGCGGTCTATCCTCCCGCTGTTCTCGCGGCGTCGATGGCCATGCGCTGGCCTCTCCTGGCGCGCAGTGTTCCCCTCGCCGGAGGACTGGCGCTCCTCCTCGGCGGCTATTTCCAACTCACGTCATGGAAAGCCAGGAAGCTCGCGCGCTGCCGCGGCGAATCCGCATGCCCCACAGCATCAAACGCTGCGGGCGCGTGGCGACACGGCGTCCATCTCGGAGTCGACTGCGCTCTCTGCTGCGCCGGTTTCATGACCACTCTTCTCGTGCTCGGCGTCATGGATCTCGCGGTAATGGCCGGCGTCACTGCCGGGATCACCGTGGAACGCTTCGCTCCGCGACCGCAGCGCGCGGCCGAGATCGCCGGGCTGATTCTCATTGCCATGGGATCGCTCGTCATTGTGCGAGCCGTCTGAACGGCATCAATACGAGTGAACGGCGAATGGGTCATCGCACCCATCTTTGCAGCGCGCCGAATCGACTGGCCGTTTCCGGAACCTCGATGGCCTCTCGCTTGGCGCAGAATGCCCGGGAGGGGAGAGAGGCGGCGGCCGGCAAAACTTGCAACAAGGCGCGGTATCGAAGCTGCAAGCGTTGAATCCGGAGGTATTGTCATGCGGAAGGCAGTCTTCTCCTCCATCGCCGCGCTTGTCGTTCTTGGCGCCACTCTTCCGGGAGCGATGGCCAGCGTTTCCGGGACCGTGCTCACCGTGAACCTCGCGCCTGTGGCCGGCGCGACGATCAGCGCCTATCGCTCCGAAACACGCGAAGAGATAACCCGCCGGCTGCTGAGCGTACATCCCGAACCGTCTCAGACAGCGACCGCAACGACCGGTGAAGTCAGCCGCGCGAATC
>JADGNX010000053.1 GCA_017883265.1 Thermoanaerobaculia bacterium | reverse complement strand
TGCGACATGAGGCGTGCCTGGAGGCCGACGTGGCTGTCGCCCATCTCTCCTTCGAGCTCTGCGCGCGGCACGAGCGCGGCGACCGAGTCGATGACGATGACGTCGATCGCCCCGGAGCGCACCAGTACCTCTGCGATCTCCAGCGCCTGCTCGCCGCTGTCGGGCTGGGAGACGAGGAGGTTGTCGATGTCGACGCCGAGTTTCCGCGCATATTCGGCATCGAGAGCGTGCTCAGCGTCGATGAATGCCGCCAGACCGCCAACACGTTGCGCCTCGGCAATGATGTGAAGGGAGAGCGTCGTCTTGCCTGAAGATTCCGGCCCGAAGATCTCGATGATCCGGCCGCGGGGAACTCCCCCGACGCCGAGGGCGGCGTCGACGCCGATCGAACCGGTGGAGATGCTGCTGATCGCAGCGAATTCCTTCTGTCCCAGCCGCATGATCGAGCCTTTGCCGAACTGGCGCTCGATCTGGGTGAGGGCGGTCTCCGCTGCTTTCAATTTTTCGCTTGATGCACTGGCCATCAATGGCTCCTTTTTGCGTCGTCGAGAGTCGGTGTACCGCTGCCAGCCGCAGACGGTCAGAAAATGACTTTTTGGCAGGACATCGTGTGGTTTTCTGAGTGTACGCCGCCAATTTTTCAGCGGTCAAGAAAAGTGCGGATGACTGCTGCCGGCGTGAAGATCGAGAGCCGCGCGCGGTACCTAACCACTTTGATCAATAGACTTAGCGATGTCCGACCGCGTGAGCTGCCAGCGCCCGTCTCAACCCTGTTTTTCGACATGTCCACTCCCTGTGGAGTGCTCATGCTATTCGGGCGAGAGACCGACGGACGAGCCGACCCAGGTGAAGTCTTTGTTGAAGTCGACTCCGAGCATCTTGCCGCGGGAGAGGCGCACCAGATTCTGCGCCAGGATCGGCTCCGTTTCATCGTCGGGCCGGAGGAACATGATCCGGATCTCGACCTTCACACCGCCACCATCAGCGGCCCGCAGCGCCGGCGCATACTCGATCTTCTCCTGCACGCACCAGCCCGCGCGCTCGTCCACGGGTATGCGGGCGATGTCGGCCGCAGTCGGCTCGACGTTCACTCCTCCGCCAGCGAACGAGAAGAGCGGCTTGAGGACGTATCGCGCGGTCAGATCGTCAGGCACTGCCCTCAGATCGGAAACGAACGTTGCCTTCGGCACGGAAGGATGATCGAGAAAGGGGAGTGAGTACTTCGACCAGACCCAGTACCAGTTCGGGTGAGGAGCCCACTGAACGTCGAGCCGGTCGCGAAAGTCGAAGGGAAGCGGAGTCCCTTTGCGCGCCAGCTCGTCGAAGACCACGCGATTGTAGATTCGCTTGACCTGCACATCGCGCCCACGGGCATGGCGCCACAGCTGGTTGCCGCGGCGAATCAGGGTGGTGGGGTCGACGGCATCGACGTCGAACAGGATTTTCGTCGCGGTGAAATCGACATAAGTCTTCTGCCGCGGTGGATCGAGATCCATGAGAATGACCTCGGCCGGATCGTGATCGCCGACGATGGTCCGTCTCGCCAGATCCAGGAATGACAAGCGGTCCATCTGCCCCAGCCAGCACGACCACTCGTTCTCCAGGCCCGTCATGTGCGAATGCAGGATGTCGTTCCACGAATCGCGCTGCATGCACTGCAACGCAGTCAGCGACGGAAATCCCTGCAACTCGATGAGACGGGGGACGAGGCGGCCGGCGTCGTCAACGACTACGGCAAAATCGACCTGGGTGAATGAGGGGAGGGAATCCATTCCGGGCGTGTCCCACCGCGGAGGGATGGCCGCCTTCATCCGACGCAGGCGCTCCGGGTCAGACAGTTGATGAACGATGCTTCGCGCGCTGCTGATGATCAGCTCTTTGAGATCGTCGGGGAGGAAGACCGGCGATTCAGCGAGCCGGAATTCGAAGCGCGATCCGACCCTGCGCTCGAGATCGCGGCAGTAGGCGTCATAGATCGCGCCCGTGATCTGGGCATTGAAGGGCTCTCGAAATCGAGGGTCCATCTCACTCAGGAGCGCGCAGAAGCCAGTGGCGCGGGCTCCTCAGCGTCCGGTGCCCTGCGGTCGAGGAGGCGACGAAGGCTCTCGTCGAGCAGACCGATGAGCGTGTATTCCGATGTCAGGCGGCTCGCTCTCTCTCCGTCGCCGGTCATCTCGGATACCAGAGTGTTCGATCGTTCTTCGTACCACTGACGGGTGACTTCACCCCTCGCGTACTTCTCGTCGAGCACGGTCATGGCGTGCTCGCGGTCCACGATCTCCGGGTGATGGTTGACCGCGAAGACGCGCGGCGTGGTCCCGGATGCATCGCGCGCGAATTCAATCATAGTCACACCCTCCCCGGGCTCGCTGCCGTCGGGCGTGAATTCAAACGCGATCGGCTGCGCGGAATGCCATGCGTCTTTCTCAGGGATGAGATCGAAAAGGCGGTTGTCCAGCACCCGGAACGTCTGGCCGTCGCTGAGGTGACCAGCGAAAACTGAGAACCAGGGGTGCTCGACAGCCGAACGGGAGAGGACGTTCTCCGGCAGTCCGGTGCTCTTGCCTCCCTTTTCCGGTCCTCTCAGGGAGACGCGAGCCACTCCGGACCAGCGACAGAGCAGGCCGAAGGTGTGACAGACGCCGAGGAGGGTGGCATCGGGATCGGCCACGATGTCGTCGAAGAGTCGGAAAAGCGGCTGCTCCCACGACGGATCCTCCTCAATGCCCTGGCTCTCGAGCGAGACTCCGTCGTTGAGGTGCGGGTCGAGGTGACCAGGGCCGCCGGTGCCGATGTAGATGCTGAAAGGTCGAACCGGGTGCTCCGGCACCCGCAGGGCCTGCCGGATGTCGAACGATACGACGCGCACCTTGAGGCCGGCGGTGCGCAGCACCCCGGACGATCGTCGTGAGACTTCGAACATGTCGTGTACCAGCGAGTCATGACCGATATTCGGCCAGGAGTGATTCATGTCCAGGATGGCCACATCGATGTGCCTGGCATCCGGTTCGGGCACGGCGATGCCTTCTTCCAGGCGAAGGTACTGAAAGAAGTCCCGGTGCCGCGGGTCGTTGATTCGTTCGAGCATTCGTTCTCTTGGAGCTTATTTCCAATTTCGCGGGCTGTCATCCCGTCCGTTAGCGAGAAACGGGATCCGCAGGCAGAAATGAGCGGCCGTCACAAACCCTCGGGGCTACCCTTCCCGCCGGGGGCCGGCAACTTCCGCAGCCGAGGCGGGTCAGAGCGCCGGCCTTAAGCAATGGAAATGCCATGCTCCGTTTCTTCGATGATGTAGTCGACGACGTCCCGGAGATCCTTCCTCTTCTCGTAAGCCGCCAGCTGGCGATCGGCGCCGGTACGACGTTTGACGATCTCACGGACGTAATAGACGTCGTTTCGCGAGCCGAGGTCATCGACGACGTCGTCGACGAACTCGAGCAACTCATCGAGGAGCATGGCCGTCGGCACTTCCTGCTTCTTTCCGAAGTCGATGAGCATGCCGTCGATTCCCCACCGTGCGGCGCGCATTTTGTTTTCGGTCAGGAGAGAGCGGCGATAGAGACGCCATCCCATGTTCTGGCGGTACAGCTTCCAGAGCTTGGCCGTGACGGCCTGAAAGAGAGCGGCGAAGCAGATGGTCTCATCGATGCGCATCGGCACGTCACAGATGCGGTATTCGAGAGTGGGAAAAAACGGATGCGGACGAACGTCCCACCAGATCTTCTTCGGGTTGTCGATCGAGTTCGCCACCACCAGGGTGTTCACGTACTCATCGTACTCGTTGAGTGAGCGGAAGTAGTCGGGCAGTCCGGTGCGCGGAAATCGTTCGAAGACTTTGCTCCGATAGCTCTTCCAGCCTGTGTTGTGACCGCACCAGAAAGGGGAATTGACCGAGAGGGCGAAGATGTGGGGGAGGAAGTAGCGCGCAAAGTTCATGAGCTGAATGCGCGTCTCCAGATCCTCCACAGCCACATGAACGTGGAGGCCGAAGATCAGATTGGCTCTGGCCACCATCTGCAGGTCGTAGACGATCTTCTCGTAACGCGCGTTGTCGGTGATGGGCACATCCTTCCAGTGGGAGATCGGATGGGTGCCGGCCGCTGCGATCCGCAGCCCGTTGTGGCGGGTTAGGTGGATGAGGGCGCTGCGCAGTCTCGTCACTTCGCGCCGGGCCTCGCCGACGTTCTGACAGATCGGAGTACCGACCTCGATGACCGCCTCGTGCATCTCCCTCTTGATCTCTTCGCCCAGGCTCTTCTCTCCCTCCGCAAACATTTCCTGAATGTGGGAACGAAGCTCTCGCGTTTGCGGGTCGACGACCTGAAACTCTTCTTCGATGCCCAGCGTGAATGACGGAGCGAACATGAGTGGGGTCTCTCTTTATGATCGGGAAGCGACGGGTTTACTCGATGGAAGCATCAGCTCCGGCCATGTGCCGGTCAATTCAAAGGGGCGAGTGGAGAGAACCCTTTCAATCAGCACTTCGGCCATATTCGACACGACCCAGTCGAAGTTCTCCCGGCCGACCGAATTGAGATCGGCATCCGGCGCGCAGTTCATGAAGTCGATGGCGTACGGAACGCCGTCGCGAACGGCAAATTCGACCGTGTTCATGTCGTAGCCGAGCGCCTCGCAGAGGGTCAGTGCGTCGCGCCGGACGCGCCCTTCGAAGGCCTGCGCCATCGGGGGATACGAGGTCACGTAGCGGAGATGGTGGGGCTGCTTGGGGTCATAGGCCATGATCCGTACGCGGGACCGGCCGAGTACGTAGCAGCGATAGTACTCAGTGAACTCGATCGCTTCCTGAGCCATCATGACCAGGTCCCGGGTCTGATCATACGACTCGAAGAACTCGCGCTCGTTATCGCATTTGTAAACGTCCTTCCAGCCTCCGCCGTAGGCCGGCTTCATGAAGATAGGCCATCCGATGTAGGTGAAGACCTCGTTCCAATCGACGAGTCGCATGTTGCGGAACGACTTGTCTTCCGTGTTGGGAGGATGCTGCTTATGCGGAAGCAGAACCGTGCGCGGAACGACGACACCGGCCGCCTTGGCCACCAGGTTATTGAAAAACTTGTCGTCCGCCGACCACCAGATTGGATTGTTCACCACCTTGACGCCCGAAGCCATCGCACACTTCACGTAGGTGCGGTAGAAAAGGACTTCGTGGCTGATGCGATCGAGGATCAGGTCGTACGGAAACTTGCCGTCGTCCTTGAGATAGGAGATCTCCGCTGCCGAGGCTTCGACCCGATCTCCGCCGCGTGCGTTGATGGCCTCGATCAAAGCCCACGGAAATGTGTCTTCCATCCCGAAGAGGAGACCGATTCGCTTCTTTGTCATTAACGCTCCCATTGTGGCAGAGGGTGTGGCGGGTGCCGGAGAGCGTCAGGATTGAAATTCGCGCGCGCCGGCGAAGCGCCGCCTATCGTATAGTTTCCTGCGGTTTTGGCAAATCGGAGGGTGAATGTTTCGACAGTACGATTCGTGGTGGAGCCCGTCGCTCAATCGACCGATGGAATTCCTGTGGCTCGGCCAGTTCGGCCGTCCGGTCATGATGTTTCCAACCTCCGGCGGCGGCTTCAAGGAAAATGATGACTTCCACCTGACCGACTCTTTGGCCGACAAGGTCGACCGCGGCGAGATCCAGCTCTGTCTGGTCGATTCAGTCGACCAGGAAAGCTGGTACAACAAGTGGCTTCATCCAGCCGACCGCGTGCGGCGGCACTTGTCCTACGACGCCTACCTTCGGCAGGAGATGGTTCCTTATATCCAGAACCGGGCCCAGCGCGGTGACCTGGCCGTCTATGGGGCCAGTTTCGGAGCGTTTCATGCCTCGAACTTCGCCGGCCGATATCCGGATGTCGTCGACCGCGCTATCTGCTTCTCCGGCGTCTACGACATCCACCAGTTTCTCGATGGCTACTGGGACGACGACTGCTACTTCAATTGTCCTGTCGCGTATATCCCGAATCTGGACGCGGGAGGTGCCGCCCGTCTGGCGCGAGTCAACTGGGTCATCGCCACCGGCGAGTACGACACCCTGGTGCAGGAGAACCGCGACTTCTCCGCCCTGCTCTGGTCGAAGGGCATCCCGAATCACTCCGAGTTCTGGGCTGGTGTTTTCGGTCACGACTGGCCGTGGTGGCGCGAACATCTGCGCCGGTTCCTGTAAGCGGGAAGGGGCGGCACCGTTGGCTGGCGAGGGAATGAGAGCGCGGAAGCGAGCGCAGCCAGACAATCCATCGGCCTCCCGCGGGCGTGAGGGTTGTGGCCAGGGCGGCGGTGATCCGCCACCCTGGCACGCGAACGATCACTTTTCGTTGAATTTGAGCGACTTCAGGTTGTCGGCCGACAGGGTGCCGCTGATCGTTACGGCGTTGGCGCTGTTGGTCACGGTGAATTTGCGTAGCACGCTGACGAGTTGAGGAGATTTGTCCTGGACCGCGAGACGCCACGCCGACAGCATGCCGCGAAGGGTGTCCTCGAGAAGCTGCCGTGTCTCGTCGTCCTGCGAGACCCCGGTCGCAGTCAGCTTGAGCGAATCGCCGGTGTCGATCGCTGAGAGAGCGACCGTGGAGACGCTCCGGAGAGCCGAGGCGATCACCTGGTCCGAGCCATTGCTCTGTGCCGGAACCTTGGGGGCGCCTTTCATGCGCGAGGCCCTGGCCACATCAACCAGCGCCCAGGCCGTGGCGTGAGGATCGATGCGGCTCATCTCACGCGCCAGCCCGCTGGCTTCGTTGAAGTTCGTTCCTCCGGCGGCGTTATCGGTCAGAGCCTGGGCCACGGCGCGCTCGGTGCCAGCTACTGCCAGAGTCGGGCTGATGAAAGCGACGGCGCCGCGGTTGGGGTCCGATCCCTTCTCGGGAAAGAGATAGTAAGCGCCGCTCGCCGTAGGTTTCAGCGTTGCACCGCGGCTGACGATCGCGCTCGAAAGCCTTTCGACATCGAAGCGCCCCTCGGCTGCGACCAGAACGGCCGTTTCGTCCGAGAGGCTGCCCTGCGGCGTGCTGGCGATGACAACGACGTCGATATCCTTCGAGGGCTGCAGGCCGGCATCACGGAGAAACTTCGCCGCATCGCCGTCCGTGCTGACCTTGTCGGTCTGGGTAAACAGCATGCGCGAGACCGGGCTGTTGCGGGCGTCCGCAAGGCGGACCATACCGACGGAAGTGGCATTGGCCGGAATCAGCGAGAGAGCGCCGCGTGTGGCGGCAAAGCCCTGTGGCGCCAGAGCCATTACGGCGGTGGCGACGATGAGCGTGAATCGAGTGAGCGACGATGAGCGGTTCATTCTAGAACTCCTTTTTTTCAAACAGCCAGGAAGCGAGGACGAGACAGACGACGGCGAAGATCGCGGTCGTGACGAAGGGGGCGGGAGTCAGCACGGCCGACAGGCGCTCGGGGGCCTCTCCACCGGAGACCAGCGCCACCACGGCCTGGCCGAGCTCCGCCGTCTTTGGAAAGATCCAGTAAAGAGAGTTGATGAGTGCCGCCTGCCATTCATGAGAGACGGCTGCTGCGATCCTTTCATGGCCGACCAGCACTGCAGCGAAGAAGAAGATGGCATAGGTCGACATGATCGAGACGGCGGTGGTCGACGTGACCACCCCGACCAGGAAGGCAAAGGCCAGAAGGGTGGCGATCACGAAGAGAATGACGACGCCTCCCAGCAGGAAGCGAGGATGGAACACATGCGTCTTCCAGATGACGATGAGCCAGATCGATCCGATGAGGTAGCCGACGTTGATCGACGCCAGAAGAAGGCCGGCGATGTAGCGTGAGAGCAGCAGCCTGGTGCGGCCGACCGGACGGGAGAGATAAAGATCGATCGTTCCTTTCTCCTGGAGCCGCGGTACCAGATGGGCGGTGGCGAAGATGGCCAGGAAGGTGCCGAGAAGATAGATGACGGCGGAGAACCCCGATTCGAATCCGAGCACCAGCTTGTCGATGGCCATCGGATTCCCGTGCATCTGCACCTCTTTGCCGAAGAGTTTGGCCCCGGCCAGAGCGCCGTTGACGATATCCAGATTGACGGCGGAGGCGAAGATGACGATGAAGATCGTGGTCAAGGCGAAATAAGCGACGAGGGTCCACCGCGCGGCAGCCTCACGCATGACATCTTCGAAATTCGCCAGTAGCACTCTCATTGCGCATCCTCGTGGTTCCGTGCGGAAGAAAGGTTGCCAGCAAAAGGGAGCTCGGCAGAGGCGGAGCCAACCGACACAGGCGGCCGCGCCGGCCCGGCGTCGGCTCCCCCGACTTCGGAGTCACCGGAGGCTTTGATCAGGTCGACGAAGACGTCCTCGAGCGTCGAGCGCATCGGCGAGAGCTCGGTGACCAGACTGCCGGCGGCACGAGTACGGTCGATCAGCGCGTTCAGGTGCTCGGCGTCGGTGACCGAAAGCAGAAGGTGTCCGTTGACCCGCTCTACTCCGGCCCCCGTGGAGCGGAATCCGGCCAGGAGTGACTCATCGATCGGGGTGGCGACCATCTTGAATTTAGGCGACTTCTTCGTCAGCTCGTCGATGGTACCGGCGGCGGCGACTTCTCCCTTGCGCAGGACAGCAACACGATCGCAGGTCAGCTCGATCTCGGAGAGGAGGTGCGAGTTGAGGAGCACGGCGGTGCCGTTGCGAGCCTCCTCACGCAGGATGTCGCGGATCTCCCTGCGGCCTACGGGATCGACGCCGTCGGTCGGCTCATCGAGCAGCAGGACGTCCGGTGAATGGACGAGAGCGCAGGCCAGACCGAGACGCTGGGTCATTCCCTTCGAGAACTTTCTGACCTTCACATCGATCCATGCGGCGATTCGAAGCTTCTCCAGAAGCTCGACGCTTCGTCGATCGATTGTGGCCCGGTCCATACCCGACATGCGCCCGAAGATGGAGAGCGCCTGTCGTGCCGTGAGATAGCCGGGGATCTTGTGACCCTCGGGGAGATAGCCGACGCGGCGGCGGCTTTCCGGATCGCCTACGGGCAATCCGCTGATGGCGGCGGTTCCGGCTGTGGCTCGGGTCAGACCGAGCAGAATCTTGACCGTTGTGGTTTTCCCGGCTCCATTCGGCCCGAGGAGTCCGAAGAGCTCGCCGGGAGCGACGCGGAGATCGACACCGTTTAGGGCGGCGATGCGGCGCCTGCCGAAGGCCGACGCGTAAGTCTTCCGCAGGCCGGAGACCTCGATTGCTGCTGGAGTCATGGGATGGTTTACGTCGATTCAGCCAATTGGTTTAACTCGTCAGCTTCACGACTCGACTGCACGCATCAGATGACATCGCTGTCATAGTCAATCGCTGCGCAATCGAAGAGTGACCATGGCTCTCTACATCTTCGCGGCATAACTCTGGTATTGTCGCTGCCTGCATCGAATCGATCCTCCACCCTCTGGTTCTACTGATTGGCAGGCGTGATTTGGCGAAGGTACTGATTGTCCGATAGAGCGATCTTCTTCGATCCTTCGCGGAGGCGCTGGCCCTGGATCAAGGGCATCGGGGCTGCGCTCGCTCTTCTCTCCGCCGTGCTGGTCACGTTTTTCTGGATCAGCGTCTCGACCCTTCTGGTGCTTCCCGGCTTCACCACCGTGAAGAAGTCGCTCAAGAACCTTACCAACCTGCCTCGCCATCAGACCAAGCTGCAGCAATTCCTGGCTCGCAAGAGCCGGGACAACCTGTTGACGAGCGTCGCGGCCGAGCAGCAGAAGATGCGGGCGCAGGCAGCCGGCCCTCTGATCGACGCCAGCAAGGTCGTCGCTGCGTTCTACGCTCCGTGGCAGGAGACCACAGGAATCACGTCTCTCCGGGCCAACGCCTCGAGGATGACCCATCTGATGCCCGAGTGGTTGCTGCTCAAACCGGACGCCAGGGGGCTCGACTTCAGCCAGTGGGATCCCAAGCTCGTTCCACACAACCTCGACGTACTGAAGATTGCGCACGAACACAATCTGAACATCGTTCCTGTTCTCAACAATGCTCAGCTCGATCCGCTCGGTGGGGCCGGCGATTTCAAGCCGGAGCGAGTGCACGCGCTGCTGTCCAGTCCTGCGCTACAGGATAGCCTGGCTATGCAGCTCAAACGCTTTCTGCTGGCCAACCGCTATCAGGGAATCAACATCGACTTCGAGAACCTGTTTCCGGGTGACTACTCCCTCTACCCCGCCTTCCTGAAGCGCCTCTCGGCGGTGCTGAAGCCTGCCGGTCTGATCGTGACCGTCGATCTGGAGGCGGAAACGGAACTGAACTGGCGCGCGGCCTCTGACGCCGTCGATTTCGTCATTCTCATGGCCTATGACGAGCACGGTTCGGCCGGCCCTCCGGGGCCGATCGCCTCCATCAGCTGGTATCGGGCGACCCTGCTTGGAGCGCTTCGCCCCTCAACCAGTCGAAGCATCCCGCGCGAAAAACTGGTCATCGGTCTCGCCAACTACGCGTACGACTGGACCGATGGCCAGCCGGGGGCGGAGCCGCTCACGTACCAGGCCGCCCTGCTCGAGGCGCAGCAATACAATCCCGACGGGAAGCCGCCGGACGTCGTCGACTTCGATGCGGAGAAGCTCAATCCCACTTTCACCTACACCGACGACGAAGGTCACTCACACGAAGTCTGGTTTCTCGACGCTGCCACGGCAGCCAATCAGTGGATGATCGCGCAGACCTACGGAGTTCGCGGCGCGGCTATCTGGCTCCTCGGCTCGAACGACCCTTCGATCTGGAAATTTCTCGATCGGGCCCTGGTACGCCAACCTCCCAAACCAGCCGACCTGAGCAAAATCTCGTTTCCATACGGTGTCGAATTCATCGGAGACGGAGAGATTCTCCGCGTTGAGCGCGACTCGACTGATGGACTGCGCACCTTCGAGATCGATCCCGGCACCGGCCTGATCCTCGATGAGGACTACCAGGTTTTTCCGACCTCGATCGTGATACGACGCACCGGGTTCAAGCCGAACATGATCGCCCTGACCATCGATGACGGGCCGGCATCACCCTACACGGCTCAGATGCTGGATGTGCTCAAGCAGTACAACGTGAAGGCGACGTTTTTCCTCATCGGCGAGAACGCCGATCGATATCCGAACCTCGTGCGTCGTATCTGGAATGAGGGGCACGAGATCGGAAATCACACCTTCACCCATCCCAACATCGGGGCCATTTCCGAGCACGACGCCCGGCTCGAGCTCAACACCATGCAGCGCGCTCTCCAGAGCATCATCGGCCGATCGACTCTCCTTTTCAGGCCACCGTACAACGCCGATGCCGAACCGACCAGCAAGGAGGAAGTCCAACCGATAAGATTTGCCACCGATCTCGGTTACATCACGGTCGGAGAGTTCATCGATCCGCAGGACTGGAATCCATTCGAGGTGCAGCCGAACGGATCGGTCCATACGCGCCGGGCGAAAGAAATGCTCGACTCCGTGTTCCAGCAACTGGGTACCGAGCAGGGAAGCAGCATCCTGCTTCACGATGGCGGCGGGGATCGGAGCGAGACGGTCAAGCTGATCCCGATGCTCATCACCGCTCTGCGTCAGAAGGGATATCAGTTCGTGACCGTCTCGCAGCTGATCGACTCCAATCGTGAGGCGGTCATGCCGCCGCTCAAAGCGAGCGACACGCTGCTGGTGGCTGACGACCGCATCGTCTTCGAAGCCATCTACCTCACGGAGCTCTTCCTCGGCATCGCCTTCATCTCGGCCATCATCCTCGGAAGTCTTCGAGTCCTCTTCGTAACCATCCTGGCCCTCCTGGAGAGAGGCCGAGCGCGTCGTGAGCACTTTCCGCCCGGCTATGAGCCGAGCATCAGCGTGCTGATCGCCGCCTTCAACGAGGAGCGTGTCATCGCCAACACCATCCGCGCCGTGTTGTCGAACGACTACCCGAACCTGGAGATCATCGTAGTCGACGACGGTTCCAGCGACGGGACGTCCGAAGAGGTGCGCACTCACTTCGGCACTCATCCGAACGTGCAGCTGATTCAGGAAGAGAACCGCGGCAAAGCCGGCGCTCTCAACCGAGCCATCCAGCTCGCCACCGGCGAGATCCTCATCGCCCTCGACGCCGACACGCTGTTTGCTCGCGATACGATCCGACAACTGGTCCGGCGATTCTCCGATCCGACTGTGGGTGCGGTGGCCGGAAACGTAAAGGTCGGCAATCGGATCAACCCCCTGACCTACTGGCAGGCCATCGAGTACATCACCAGCCAGAACCTCGACCGCCGAGCCTACTCCTTCATCAATGCCGTCACGGTTGTCCCGGGCGCTGTCGGTGCCTGGCGGCGCGAGGCCATTCTTCAGGCGGGGGGCTTTTCGACCGACACCATGGCCGAGGACATGGACCTGACCTGGAGGATTCGGCGCATCGGCTGGAAGATCGCGACGGAGACGACCGCCATCGGCTACACAGAGGCGCCCGACTCCTTCAGCGGCCTTTTCAAGCAGAGATTTCGCTGGGCCTTCGGGACGTTGCAATGCCTCTGGAAGCATCGCCGGGCGCTGGGGCGGTACGGCTGGTTCGGGCGCGTCATGCTGCCATCGCTGTGGCTCTTCCAGATCGCCTTTCAGGCTCTGTCGCCTCTCGTGGATCTCCAGATCGCCTGGACCCTCGGAACGACGATCTCAGCCTGGATCTATCACGGGAGACTGACCAGAGACTGGCAGCCGCTCCCAACGGCGCTCACATCGCTGTACCTGATCGCGTTCATGTATGCGTTCTTCTTCGTGATCGAGCTGATCGGATCGGCCATCGCGTTCCGGCTCGACCGGGAAGATGGCAAGCTTCTCATCTGGCTTTTCTGGCAACGCTTCCTGTACCGCCAGCTGATGTACGCCGTGCTCCTCCGCTCGATCCAGACGGCTGCCTCGGGCATCCGCGCCGGATGGGGAAAGCTCGAGCGCAAGGGAACAGTCGAGCTCGCCGCCGACCAGCGGTAGGCCGCACGCGGCAGCCGCTCCCGCGCCGACAACGAAGCCGCGCGAGCGGAATTCCCACTGAAAACGGGAGGAATTCTGCCCGTTGCCATCCTCGTTATTTGGAGATACATGGCCAGACCTGTCGCTGAAAATCTCCTGCCCGGCGTGCTCGCCGGAAAACCGCTTCGTCCGGTCATCATCGACGGAAATCGCGAGATCCGAAGAGCGCGAACTCGCGCCGGCCTTCGAGACTTGTTCGACCTGACGACGCTCCTGCTGGTGGACTATCTCTTCGCGTCGTGGCCGCACACACACGTTCCGTTCCTCACCCGGCACGACTCGCTGGTGATCCTGGTCTCGGCGAATTTTCTCTTCGTCGCATGGGCCCTCATCGCCCGCAATCTGCCCCGCTGGCGTGCGCAACGAATCGCAACCACCTGGTCATCCAGCGAGCGGACCCGCTTCGATCAGGCCGCGCGTCAGCAGCGCAGTCGGTAGCGCGACCCCGTCGTGAGTGTCGTCTAAGCGCGCTCCACCTTGCGTCCGGCCAGGATCACTTCGCGAGCCGCGAGGTAGAGCAGCAGAATCAGGATGACGAACGGGATACACGACAGCAGGTCGGCGTGTGGTCCCGAGAACATCAGGTTCTGCGCTGCGAGTTTGTCGAGACGCTGGTTGAAGCTCTTCATGAAGGGAACGCCTGCGATGAACGCGATGAGGATTCCTGCGATGGCCCCGCCGGCGATGTAGCCCGAAGCCATCAGAACGCCAGGACTCTTGTCTCCTTCGGCAACCAGTTGATCCTCCGTCATCTCCATGCCGCGGTACTTCTTCCGGATGTAGAGATCAGCCATCCAGCGAACGGCGCCGCCGATGAAGATCGGACTGGACGATGAAAGCGGCAGATAAACGCCGACGGCGAACGCCAGCGACGGAATCCCGGACATCTCGAGGACCAGGGAGATCATCACGCCGAGAAGAACGAGTCCCCACGGGAGCTTCCTGTTGAGGATTCCTTTGATGATGTACGACATCAGCGTCGCTTTCGGCGCGTCGAACTTCTTGACCTCTTCCTTGCCGTCAGGAGTGAAGTGGTGCACACCGTTGATTCCGGGGTCGACCTGATAGACGGGGCTCCCGTTCGAGTCGACGAGGTAGCGCGTCGCTGCCGTGCCCTCAGTGGCGATCTGGTGCCAGACGAAGTATTCCTTGCCCTGGAAGACCTCTTTGTTCTGAAGCGTGGCCGGATCGACGTGGAGCGTGGATGGCCAGTTCTCCATCTGCTTCATCGTGGTCCTGCCGGCCGGGTCGGTCGACGGCTCGACGCTCACGCGCGGCACGTAAATGGTCGCCGCGTCGTTCAGTTTGAGAAGAATCGGTCCCAGGACGAGAGCGGAAGCGAGTGCGCCGATGAGAATGGCGATCTGCTGATTCCTTGGCGTTGATCCGACGAGGAAACCGGTCTTGAGGTCCTGCGATGTCGTTCCACCATTGGAAGAGGCGATGCAGACGATGGCCCCGACCGAGAGAGCCGTAACGTAGTAGCCCGGTCCCGTCCAGCCGATGGCCAGGAAGACGAGGCAGGTCAGCAGGAGCGTAGCCACCGTCATTCCGGAGATGGGATTCGACGATGAACCGATCTCGCCCGTCAGCCGGGAGGAGACCGTCACGAAAAGAAACCCGAGCACCACGATGAGGATGGCGCCAACGATGTTCATATGGAGAGTCGGAATGGCCCAGATCGCTGCCACCAGGGCCAGGCTTCCGATGAGGACGACCTTCATGGAAAGGTCGCGGTCGGTCCGGAGCATCCCTGCCCGTGCTACAGCGCCCCCTCGAAAGTCTCTTAGACCTTCCTTCATGCCGTGCCAGATCGTCGGCAGCGAGCGCAGAAGACTGATGATGCCTCCGGCGGCTACGGCGCCGGCACCGATATAGAGAATGTAGGCATTGCGTATCTGTCCGGGACTCATGTCGCGGATCAGCTTGGAGGTTTCTGGCGCGAGTGGAAGGGCCAGTCCTGAGCCGAAGAACTTGATGGCCGGAATCAGGACGAGGTAGGCCAGAACGCCGCCGGCGCACATGATCGAAGCGATGCGCGGTCCGATGATGTAACCGACCCCGAGGAGCTCGGGTGAGATCTCGGCGGAGATCGAACCGGCGGCAAAGGGAGCACCGAAGACCTTCTCCGGCGTGTCTTTCCAGCCGCGGAAGGCGACATTGAGGGCTTTGTAAACCAGTCCGATCCCAAAGCCGGTGAAGATCGTCTTAGCGCTGGTCGTGGCACCTCCGAGCGCCGCTTCCTCCCGTTTCGCTGCTTCGGACGCGCTGGCCCTCGACTCATCCGAAGCGCCGGCCTTTAGAACCTCGGCGCAGGCAGTCCCCTCGGGATACTTGAGCAGACCGTGCTGTTGGACGATCAGAGCGCGCCGGAGCGGAATCATCATGAAGATTCCGAGCAGGCCGCCGAGGATAGCCACGAGCATCACTCGGGTGACTTCGAGGTCGAAGCCGAGAATCATGATGGCCGGCATCGTCACGCCGACGCCGAAGGCGATCGACTCACCCGCTGAGCCCGCGGTCTGAACGATATTGTTCTCGAGGATAGTGGCGTCGCGCATCCCGAATTTGGAGAGAAAGCGGAAGAGGGTGATCGAGATGACGGCGACCGGGATGGACGCGCTGACGGTGAGGCCGACTTTCAGCACGAGGTAGAGCGAGGAGGCGCCGAAGACCATGCCCAGGAGTGTTCCGACGATGACCGGCAGGACTGTAAGCTCCCGCATGTTCGCTTCGGCGGGGATATAGGGCTCGAACGGTACGGGGCCGATCGATTCCGGC
>JADGNX010000261.1 GCA_017883265.1 Thermoanaerobaculia bacterium | reverse complement strand
CGGACCGGATGGCAATGCCAGTCTGGGCCAGCCGGGATGCGTCATCAATCTCGGAAGGCGCCTGCAGGCAGGACTCCGCGTCGGATTCTGATCTGACGCATTGCAACGCTTCAGGAAAGGGCGACCCACCGGTCGCCCTTTTTTTGTGGAGAGGACGCCTGAGTGGAGCGGCAGGTGCCCCTATCACCTGGAGACGGCGCAATGGAACGGGAGCATAGAATATGAGCAGTTGGTGCGGAGGCGGCGGCAATGAGGATTCGATCTGGAGCGGTAGCTGTGCTTCTGTCGGCGCTGGTGGTGGTGTGCTGTTCCGCGCCGCCTCCTCTATCGGCGATGGCCGGTCGGCCGCGCGCCGCCGTACATGGACCGATATCGCCGGCTGTGGACGATCTCCAGCATCGAAGTTTCAATTTCTTCTGGGAGACGACCAACCCGAAGAACGGCCTGGTCCCGGATCGTTGGCCGACGAAGTCTTTCAGCAGTATCGCCGCCGTCGGATTCGCGCTGACTGCGTACCCGATCGCAGTCGAGCGTGGGTGGGTGACGCGCGAGGCGGCCAGGGCTCGAGTCCTGACGACGCTTCACTTCTTCGCCGACGCTGCCGATGCCCCAGCCGGCTCGGGAATCGTGCAGCAGCACGGCTTCTACTACCACTTCCTCGACATGGACTCCGGCGCCCGATTCAAGGACGTCGAGCTGTCGACCATCGATACGACGCTTCTGGTTGCCGGCGCTCTCGTCTGCGAGGGCTATTTCGATCGCGACGATCCGGATGAGAAGACGATCCGCGATCTGGCAGATGTCATGTACCGGCGCGTCGACTGGGTCTGGGCCGTACAGCGCCCGCCGAAGGTCAGCATGGGCTGGACTCCCGAACAGGGCTTCAGCACCTATGACTGGAGCGGCTACAACGAGGCCATGATCCTCTATGTGCTGGCGCTCGGATCTCCGACGCACCCCATCGAGGCGTCCGCGTGGAGCGCGTACACCAGCACGTATCAATGGGGAACCTTCTACGGCCAGGACTATGTACAGTTCGTTCCGCTCTTCGGCTACCAGTACTCGCAGCTCTGGATCGATCCGCGGGGAATCAGCGATCCCTATCTTCGCGGGCACGGCATCGACTACTTCGAGAATTCGCGCCGGGCCACGCTCGCCCAGCGCGCCTATGCCATCGCCAATCCGGGCGGTTGGAAGGACTACGGCGAGAACATCTGGGGACTGAGCGCATGCGACGGTCCGCTGGATGGGCCGGTGACGATCGACGGCAAGGTTCGGCACTTCCTGACTTACGCGGCGCGTGGAGCTTCGGCAGTGGAGACGCGCGACGATGGCACGATCGCTCCGACGGCCGCGGCATCGTCGATGCCTTTCGCTCCCGAGGTCGTGGCTCCGGCCATCGAGGCCATGCGCCGCCGTGGTGATGAGCGCCTCTACTCGACATACGGCTTTCTCGATGCGTTCAATCCGACTCTCACCGTCCCTGTGGCCAAGTTCGGCGTGGTTGATCCCCAGCGCGGCTGGGTCGACGTCGACTACCTCGGTATCGACGAGGGCCCGATCGTCGGAATGATCGAGAACTACCGCAGCGGTCTCATCTGGAATCTCATGCGGAAGAATCCGTACATCGTCCGCGGTCTTCAGCGCGCAGGCTTCACCGGCGGTTGGCTGGATGGGGTGAAGTGAGGGCGATTTGCGATCGCGGAATGCCTCCGCGATGGGCCCTCTGGTCTGCCGAGCGACTGCTGGTTCGGGCCGCCCAATGGAGCGGCGGCCGCTTCGGCCGCCGGGGCGGGCGGGTGGCGCTCTGCTGGCGCTGGCTCCTGCCGGTCGCATCGCGCATCCCGGTCCTGCTCCTGATGTTGACTCTCTCCTGCACCACGCGTGGCGATCGTCGCGAACAGGTCGAATTCTGGGGGCTGGGACGCGAAGGCGAAGTCGTCGCCGACATGATCCCGGAATTCGAGCGGCGCAACCCCGCGGTGCATGTGGTCGTGCAGCAGATTCCCTGGACAGCGGCGCACGAGAAACTGCTGACCGCGTTTGTCGGTGACGCCACTCCCGACGTCGCTCAGATGGGGAACACCTGGATTCCGGAGTTCTCAGAGGTTGGGGCGCTCGAGGATCTGACCGATCGCGCCGCGAAATCGCCGTCGGTGACGAAGGCGGATTACTTCCCGGGAATCTGGGCCACGAACGAGGTCCGCGGGCGGACGTATGGCGTGCCGTGGTACGTCGATACGCGCGTACTCTTCTATCGCACCGACATGCTCGCTGCGGTCGGCTTCAAACAGCCGCCGCGCACATGGAGCGAATGGTCGGAGGCGATGCGACGGATCAAAGCGAGCGGCCGCGCCCGATACGCCATTCTTCTACCGACCAATGAGTGGGAGGAGCCGGTGGTTCTGGCCCTCGGCTCCGGCTCGCCGCTGCTCGCCGATGGTGGCCGCTACGGCGCTTTCCGGCAGCCTGATTTCGTCCGCGCCTTCGACTTCTATATCGGCATGTTCCGGGAGGGTTACGCGCCCGCGGTAAGCAACAGCCAGGTGTCGAACCTCTACCAGCAGTTCGCACAGGGCGACTTCGCCATGTACATCACCGGCCCCTGGAATGTCGCCGAGTTCCGCCGCCGCCTGCCTCCCTCCATGGAGGGCCGCTGGTCGACGGCGCCGATCCCGGCGATGAGGGCGGGCAAACCGGGAGTATCGCTGGCCGGCGGCTCGAGCCTGGTGATCTTTCACGGTTCGCAGCACGCCGCTGCCTCGTGGAAGCTGATCGAGTTTCTCTCCGAACCGGCGCAGCAGATCCGATTCTACGAGTTGGCCACCGACCTGCCAGCGCGACGCTCCGCGTGGTCGGTCAAGGCGCTGGCGGAGGACAAACAGTTTCCGGCGTTCCGCGAACAGCTCGAGCACGTCATTCCGCTGCCGCCCGTGCCGGAGTGGGAACAGATCGCGACCTCGATCTACGAGCATGGGGAGGCGACGATCCGCGGAAAGTCGACCGAAGCGGCCGCTCTGGCTGACCTGGATGCACGGGCCAACCAGATCCTGGCCAAGCGCCGATGGATGCTCGACCGTGAGTCGGCGAAGACGAAGCCAGTCGCCAAATCGGTGTCGTCGGGAGCCTATGTGGCACAGACACTTCTGTCTGTGCCGTCTTTTGACTCCAGCGCAATCGGGCATCGCATCGTCGATGTGAAGCCGCGGAGCGGCGGCATCTCCGTAGCCCAGCGCGTGAGCGCTGGGACCGATTCGATCTTGACAGGTGTCAAGCCGCGGAGCGGCGACATTTCCTTCGCGCCGAAAGAAGAATGTCGCCGCTCCGCGGCTCAGACCTTTGAGACGATCGACCCGCAATCCCAGCGCTCACGCGCTGGGCTACTTAGATATCGCCGCTCCGCGGCTTTAAGCTTTGAAGAGCTCAATGGCCACGAGCATTGCGCCGCCCGCGCCTCCAGATCCCTCGCTCTCGCTCGGGATGACAAACCGCTGGTGGATCATCGACTCGCCGAGGCGGTGCAATGAGAGCCGAATCTCGGGCCGCGGCATTCTTTCTGGCGCCTGCGCTGATCCTGATCGCACTCTTCTTTCTCGTTCCCGTCGTGGCTGCTCTCGCGCTGAGCCTGACCGACTTCGATCTCTACGCGCTCGGCGATATTCACAACATCCGCTTCGTGGCACTGGCCAATTACGCCGGCCTTCTGCGCAGCGCCGACTTCTGGAAGGCGCTTCTGAACACCCTCTATTTCGCGCTGTTCGGCGGCCCGCTGACCGTTCTCGTCTCTCTGGCTGCCGCACTGCTGGTCAATGCGAAACTGGCGCGCTTCAAGAGCGTCTTCCGCACCATTTACTTCGCCCCGGTCGTGACCACGCTGGTCGCTGTGGCCATCGTCTGGCGCTACCTCTACCACCCCCGCTTCGGCTTTCTCAACCGCGTACTGGGCTTCGTGGGGATTGCTCCCATCGACTGGCTCGGTGATCCGCGTTGGGCCATGCCGGCCATCATCCTGCTGGCGGTGTGGAAGAACTTCGGATACGACATGATCATCTTCGTGGCCGGTCTCCAGAGCATCCCGGAGGAGCTCTACGAAGCCGCCACCATCGACGGCGCCGGTCCTCTCGGTCAGTTCCGGCACGTCACGCTGCCGATGCTGGCACCGACCTTTCTGTTCGTCGGAATCGTCACGGCCATCGGCTATCTGCAGCTCTTCGCCGAGCCTTATGTCATGACCCGCGGCGGTCCAGTGAACAGCACTCGCTCGGTGGTCATGCTGATGTACGAGCAGGGTTTCCGCTGGTGGAACATGGGCTATGCCGCGGCGGTAGCTTTCGTTCTCTTTATCGTCATTGCCGCGGCCACCGCACTGCAGATGTACCTGCAGCGAAAGAGGAGCGTGTGAAACGCATCGTCAGCCAGCTGCTGCTCTACGCCGCGCTTGTGGCCGGCGCGGCGGTGACCGTCTTTCCACTGCTCTGGATGCTTTCGGCCTCACTCATGCCGACGGGTGAGGCCACCACGTTTCCTCCTCGTCTCTTCCCCAGCCATGTCACGTTCTCGCACTACGGAGAGCTCTTCACGCGGCTCAATCTGGGCCGATCGTTTCTCAGCAGCTCGATCATCGCCGTCACCGCAACCCTTCTGTCGCTGTTCTTCAACTCGATGGCCGGCTACGCCTTTGCCAAACTCCGTTTCGGAGGGCGGGATCGTCTCTTTGGTCTGCTGCTGGCCGCACTGGTCATCCCGGCCCAGGTCGGAATGCTGCCGCTTTTTCTGATGCTCAAGTCGATGGGGCTGGTCAACAGCTACTGGGGCGTCATCATCCCGACCATCGCCAGCGTCTTCGGGATCTTCATGATCCGCCAGTTCATGCTCTCCATCCCGCAGGAGCTCCTGGAAGCTGCGCGAATCGACGGCGCCGGGGAGTTCCGCATCTACTGGGCCATCGTCATGCCGCTGGCCCGTCCGATTCTGGTCACTCTGGCCATCTTCACCTTCATGAGCAGCTGGAACGACTTCATGTGGCCGCTCATCGTCCTGACCGACAGCCGCAAGTACACCTTGCCGGTCTCCATCGCCAACCTCGTCGGCGAGCACGTGCAGGACATCGAGCTGATGATGGCCAGCTCCGTCCTCACCGTGATCCCGGTCCTCATTCTCTTCATAGTCCTGCAGCGTTACTACATCGAAGGGCTGATGGTCGGCAGCGTGAAGGGATAGAGCTCGTGGTCAGGAGACGCGCCAACTGAGGTCGCGGCGGAGGTAGCACAGACACAGACCGACGAGATTGTACAAACCAGAAACCAGAAACCAGAAACCAGAACGGCCTTTTTCTGGTTTCTGGTTTCTGGTTTCTGGTTTGGAAATGCGACT
>JADGNX010000052.1 GCA_017883265.1 Thermoanaerobaculia bacterium | reverse complement strand
CTCCGCCTGGCGCTTCGATCGCCATCCTCGTTCCCTACAGCGCCTGGGAGGGAGGCTACGGTTATGCCTACTCCCGCGCGAGTTATCTCCTGCCGGGAAAGCAGGTAATTCCGCTCCTGCGACTCGGCCAGGACACGTTCGATGGAGCGAACCTGGCACGTGCCGATTACGTCGTCTGCTGGGGCGGCGTTCCGGCGGTCGCCGGCTTCGCCAGGGTCTGGCAGACGACGGGAGGAATGCTCTTGAGGCGATCGAAATGACCGCAGGAGCCTTGACGATCCTCCGCGGTCTCACCGTCGGCTGGCCGCTGGCGATGCGTCTCGATCCCGAGGCGTCGTGGTCGCTGCGAAGCGGCCTGGCCTTTCTCCTCGGGAGCGCCGCATGCGGAGTCTCGCTCCTCCTCCTCTCCCTGGTCGGAGTGCACTGGTCGCTCGGATCGTTTCTCCTGGCGGCGGCCTTGATTGGCGGCATCGGCTGGGTCTGGATACGACGGCGACCGATGGCGATCGCTCCTTTGATGCCTTCACCCGAACGGACGACGATCGTCGCAGGCGTCGCTGATTCGTTAAGCGCGCTGCTCGTCGCAGGCTACGCGCTGTTCGCCACCCGCGCACCGACCGTCGAAGCAGATTTCATCACCATCTGGGGGGTCAAGGCTCGGGAGTTCTGGGTGGCTGGCGGGATCGACTGGAGGTTCCTCGAGAATCCCTTCAATGAGTTTGCGCATGTCGACTATCCGATTCTCCTGCCGCTGATCTTCGACGTCCAGACGCTGATCCGCGGCGCCTGGGACGACCGCTGGCTCGGCCTCCTCTTCGTGGCGTATGGCGCGGCGGCGCTCCTTGTGGCACGCTCGTTTCTCATCGAAGAGGGGGGAAGAGCTCTCGCTTCGATCGCCACGTTGGCGCTCATGTCGTCCGCCTTCTCGCCGTGGCTCGGCCTGGCGGAAGGGCCTGTGGTCGCCTGCGGCACCGGCGGGCTTCTCTTCATCCGGCGTGGGCTGCAGCGGGATCGGCCGCTCGATCTCTTCTGCGGCTCAGTTCTTCTCGGACTGGCCGGCCTCTACAAGAACGAGGGAGTGGCGCTCATCGTGGCTGCCGCGGTGGCGGTGGCAGTGTCGGCTCCATGGCGCAATCTGGCTCGGCTCTGGCCGGCTGCGCTCATC
Organism: Thermoanaerobaculia bacterium; assembly: GCA_017883265.1. Classification (GTDB taxonomy): domain Bacteria; phylum Acidobacteriota; class Thermoanaerobaculia; order Gp7-AA8; family Gp7-AA8; genus JADGNX01. The sequence continues at coordinate 14,614 of JADGNX010000052.1, read as the reverse complement.
GCCGGGTCGTGGATCGTCCTTCGATCGGCTCACCACCTGCACACCGATCTCACCACCGGCCCGGTGAGCGAGCGTATCGTCCAGCATATCCACAACCTCGGCCCGATGTTCGCGGCCATCGGCAAATACACGCTCGGCAAACCCTTCTTCTGGAGCGGCATCGCTCTGGCCATACTGCTCAACCTGCCGCGCGCCGTCCGCAGCGAGCGGTTCCTCCTGACGGCCATCGTGGTGCAGATCGGGTTTTTTCTGGCCGCCTACGTCGTCACGCCGCACGACGTGACGTGGCACGTCCACTGGTCGTGGGAGCGCATCGTGAACCAGGTCACTCTCTCGCTGGCCTTCCTGGCGATCGCTCTGGCAATGCCGGAACTGCGTAGCCTCAGTGGAGGGGCGCCCGCTCTCGGGCGCGGGCGCGGGGAGGCCGCCGCTCCACGTTGAGGTTTTAGTGGAGAGGCGCCCGCTCTCGGGCGCCTGGCTCAGACGAAAGCGTGGCCTGTGGCCGGGGCCAGCCGCCCGCCCCGGCGGCCGAGGCGGCCGCCGCTCCACTTTGAAGCTGGTTTGGTTAGCGTTAGCCTCCTCAGTGGAGGTGGCCCGCTCTCGGGCGCCCGGCGCAGCCGAGAGTCGGAATCTTTAGTCCATGAAAGCGTTAACGGCAGGCGGGGGTTTCTTTGGAGAGAACGACCAGATCCATTCGCATCGGTAGTATCGAAATCGGCGGGCAGAATCCGATCGCCGTTCAGTCCATGACGGCAACGCGGACGCAGGATATCGCGGCCACGATCCGCCAGGTCGAGTTGCTCGACGAGGCCGGGGCCGACATCATCCGGATCGCCATCGACAATCCGAAGGACGTCGAAGCTCTGGCCGAGGTTCGCAAGCACACCGGGGCGAACCTGGTGGTCGATCTGCAGGAGAACTTCAAGCTCGCGGAGAAGGTGGCTCCCTTCGTCCAGAAGCTTCGCTACAACCCCGGTCATCTCTACCATCTGGAACCCAATCGCCCTGTCGAAGAGAAAGTGCGTTATCTCGTCGACGTGGCCCGCGATCACGGCTGCGCCATGCGCATCGGCGTGAACTGCGGCTCGGTCGACCCTGCCAAGCTGGACAAGTACCCGAAGGACGACTCGATTACCCCGATGCTGGAGTCGGCTCTCGACCACTGCCGCATCCTCGACGACCTCGGCTTCGATCAGTATTGCGTTTCGCTGAAGGACTCCGATCCCAACAAGGTCATCGACGCTAACATCCGATTCGCGGAAGCCCGTCCGGATGTCCCGCTGCATCTCGGCGTGACCGAGGCGGGACTGCCGCCGGATGGGATCATCAAGACCCGCATCGCATTCGAGCAGCTCATCTCACGCGGCATCGGCGACACCATCCGTGTCTCTCTGACCCTTCCATTCGAGCGGAAAGGGGACGAGATCACCGTCGGCCGCGGCATCCTCGACGACATCCGAAGCGGCCGCTTCCGTTCCGTTCCCCGCTTCGAGCACAAGGGGCTGAACATCATCAGCTGTCCTTCCTGTTCGCGCGTGGAGAACGAGGCCTTCATCGATCTGGCACACAACGTCAAGTCCATGACCGAATACGCGAAGCAGTACGACATCACCATCGCCGTCATGGGATGCCGGGTCAACGGGCCGGGCGAGACCGACGACGCCGATCTCGGCATGTGGTGCGCTCCCAGCTTCGTCAATCTGAAGCGAGGCCCGGAGTCGCTTGGGCACTTTACGTACGACGAGATTCTCGGCCAGCTGCGCACGGAGCTCGATCGGTTGATCGAGTCGAAGAGCGAGCTGGCTGCGGCGCATTGAGGGGCTGACGTTGAAACGTGCTCATTACCTGGCGCTCTCCGCCCTCGTCATCATCGCCGACCTGATCACCAAGGCCCTGGTCAGCCGCTACGTCGAGATGCACGATGCCATCACCGTCATTCCCGATTTTTTTCAGATCGTGCACGTCCGCAATACCGGCGCGGCCTTTGGCATCGGCGCAAACGCCAGCAGCCGGATCGTTCCGCTGCTCCTGAACGTCGGTGCTCTCGGTGTCTTCTGCGTCGTGGTCGTCTACGCCGTTCGCTCAGCGGTCACCGATCGCATGTTGCAGGTTGGCCTTCATCTCATCCTCGGCGGCGCCATCGGAAACCTGGTGGATCGATTCCGCTTCGGCTACGTCGTCGACTTCCTCCGCTTCTACCTCACCATCGGCGGTCGCGAGCACGAGTGGCCCTCGTTCAACGTGGCCGACTCGGCCATCTGCATCGGCATCGCCCTCCTCTTCCTCGACATGAGGCGAAAGCCGGAACAGACCGAAGCGCCGGCCGCGGTGGCGTAGTGCGACGGGCGCTTTGCCTGTGGAGCGGCGGCCGCCTCGGCCGCCGGGTTTCGACGCAACGCGATCTCGTCTGCGCCAGGCGCCCGAGGGCGGGCGCCTCTCCACTAAAGCTGACGAAGTCCACGTGGGCTACGTGATTGGCTCGACTGCCGGCGGCGGAATCGACTGGGTCAGCTGGCGCTGAGCCATGGCTGCGGTGCCGAGCAGGCCGCCCATGCCCATCGATTCGACGGCGCTGCTCGGTACGATCATCATCGCTCCCTTTTCCTTGAGCCCTTCGTAGAGCATGTTCATGGCGCGAAGGTGCAGCGCGGTCGGGTTGTCGTGGTACGAGACCGACGCGTCCGCGAAGAGCTTGGCGATCTCGACCTCGGCCTGGCCGAGGATGATGCGCGCTGATTTCTCGCGTGAGGCCTGCGCTTCGCGCGACATGGCATCCTGCAGCGAGTCGGGGATCACGATGTCGCGCATCTCTACCGACTGCACCGTGACTCCCCACGGGTTGGAGCGCTGGTCGATGAGCGCCTGCAACTCCTCTTCGATCTTTTCACGTCCGCGCAGAAGGTCGCCGAGCGAGGTCCGTCCGATGATGTCGCGCAGCGCGGTCTGCGCGGCCCAACTGACAGCCGCGGCGTAATCCTGAACCTCCAGCGCCGCCTTCTCAGGGTCGTAAACCAGCCAGAAGAGGACGGCATCGACGTTGACCGGAACGGTGTCGACCGTGAGGGTCTGCTCCGCGGCGAAGCTCGTCGTCAGGATGCGCTGATCGATCCAGTTCGAGACGGTGTCGACGAACGGGATGACCCAGAAGAGTCCCGGCCCGCGGAGTCCGACGTACTTGCCCAGCCGGAGGATGACCGCCTTCTCCCACTGCTTGGCGATCTTGGGCGATTGCACCACGATCGGGCAGAGGAGCGCGGCGACCAGGACGAAGGCGGGATGACCTGTCAGCGCGGTGATGCCGATGCCGGTGGCGACGAGAAGCAGCACCAGGGCGATGGCCACCACGTTGGTGCGCGGAAGGTCGCGCTGGCCGCGACGGCTGTTGGGGACGATAGGGACGAGCATGGTCAATCTCCTTTTTCGATGCGGTGGCGGAGGTATTCGAGGACTACGGCGGGCGAGAACCCGAGAGCGGCCGCCTCGCGCAGAAACTTCGCCGTCAGTGTCTTGAGATGCTCTTTGCGCTGGCTCACATGAAGTGCTTCCTTCCGCGGCTCGAGCACGAATGTGCCGACTCCGCGCTTTGTGGCCACGACTCCGTCCCGCTCCAGCGCGAGGTAGACCTTGGCCACGGTATTGGCATTGACGCTCAGGTCGACCGCCAGCTGCCGAACCGTCGGCAATTGATCTCCGGCCGCGATGTGTCCGCTGGCGATGCCGAAGCGGATGGCCCGATCGAGTTGCGCGTAAATCGGCGTCGGGTCGTGCGTGTCGATCGTGATCGGAAGGGTCATCGCCTGTACCTTTGTACTACTAATTTAGTACAATAGAAATGATTTGTCAAGGGGTTTGGCGACACGAAGGGTTTTGGCTATGTAGCACAGACACTTCTGTCTGTGCGCGTCGCTGCTAGAGGCCGAGAGATGAGGCGCACAGACAGAAGGCGGACAGACCGAAGTGTCTGTCCTACCGCCGGGGCGGGCGGCCAACGTCGACTTTCTTCGCACGCTGGTTGCTCGCGCTGACAGCTTATTGACGCCGTGAATTAGAATGGACCCGCCACAACCTCATGACCAGACCACCGTCCCGCACGCTTGGCGACGACTCCTCCCGTCGGAGCCGGCGCGGCGGTTTGCTGTCGCTCGGCCGCGGAGCCGCCATCATGATGCTGGCTCTCGGCATCAACGGCGTCCTGGCGGGGTCGCTGTCCGGCTACGATCCGCTCTACGTTTACGCCGCAGCCGCCGGCGTGGTTGCCTGGTTCGAGGGTTGGCTGACTGCTCTGGTTACGGGCCTGGTCGCCCTGGCCGCGTTTGAGTTGTGGTTCTCCACGGCCCAGACCACGGCAGCACGCCTGGCGCTGCCGGCGCTTTCCGCGCTCGCCGCCATCGGCCTCGTCACCCTGGCACGTCGGATGGCTACCAGGCCTCAAATCGACGAGAAGCCAGACCTCGGACCCATTGCTCCGGCGTGGGTGACGGATGCCCGGGAACGCGATCCTGCGCGTTCGCCACTCGCGCGAGAACTCGACCGCGGCGAGGAGCCGCCCGAATCGAAATCGGCTGCGGACCCTGGAGCCACAGGAATTCGTGACGCCGTGCGAGATGCGGTGCGTGACGCCGTGCGGCTCCGTGAAGAGCTGGCGCGCGCCGCTTCCGATCGCGACGCGCTGCAGTCGAGTATGCAGGCGGCGCAGCTGAGGCATCAGGAGGAGTCGTCGAAGTTGAAGGTGGAGCGCGCCCGGGCGACGGACGAGGCTCGCGAGGCGACGCAGGCTCTCGCAGCAGCCACCGGCTCTCTGCAGCGGTTCGAGGGTCAGCTCACCCTGGCGCGCCGTGCTGCCGAGGAGGCCCAGGCGCTGGCTGAGGCTCGGGGCGCCGCGATGCTCGAGGGTGAGGCCAGGCACGGCGCCGAGGAGACCCGACTCCGTGACGCCCTCGAGCAGGAGAAGGAGCAACTCCGGCAGGCGGCGGGAAAGATCGACTCGCTGGCCCACGATCTCGCGCTCGCCGCCGTCGAGCGCGATCGCTGGCAGCGAACGACGGCGGAAATCAGAGAGGAGGCGCAGGGGCGAATCGAGGCCCTGAGCGGCCAGCACACCAGTGCCTCCGCCGCCGCGAGCGCGGCCCACGAAGAGCTGGAGAAGGAGCGGCATCGGACTGCAGCGGCGCGTTCGACGATCGCGGAGCTGGAACGATCTGCGGAGCATTCCGGCCTCGAGCTGGCCGCAGCGCGGACGGCGGCCGGCGTTTTCGCCACGGAGCGCGATCGTCTGGTCAGGGATCTCGAAGAAGCCGCCCTGGAGATCGATCGCTTGCGGCAGGAGTACTCGCGATCCTCGGACGATGTGGCACGTGCCACGGCGGCTTTGACCGAGCTGTCGCTCGTCAAGTCGGAGCTCGAACAGTTCCGGCTCAAACACGAGCAGGTCACCAGATCGCTCGAAGAGACTCACGCCATAGTCGATCGGATCAGCGTCGAGCGCACCGACGTCGCCCGCCAGCTCGCGATTGCCTCCGAGACGCTTGCCGAGCTCGGCACCCTGAAATCTGAAGCGGACGACCTTCGCGCAGAAAACGCCGGTCTCGGCCGGCTTCTGCAGATCGCGCGCGGCGAAGCGGAGCACGCGGAGAGCATCAGAAAACGGCTCACTGAAGAGGAGCAGAGTCTCGCTCCGCTCCAATCGGAGGTCGAACGGCTGGATGGCGCTCACGCCAACGCCGTCCAGCTGCTGGACGAGGCGCGAGCCGAAGCCAATGCCGCGCGTGAGGAAGCAAGACGGACCGGCGCGGAGCTCGCTCGTGCGACCGCCGAGCTTTCCGAGCTCTCAACGGCGAGGACGGAAGCCGAGCAGCTGCACATCGAGCATGGGAACGTCAGCCGCCTGCTGGACCAGGCGCGAGCCGCTGCCGAAAGCGCACATGAGGAAGCCCAACGCACCAGCGCGGAGGCGGAGCGAACATCTGCCGCCGCGATCGCGGAGCTCTCCGCCGCCAGATCAGAGGCAGAGCAGCTTCGATTGAAGAATGAGGCGCTCACCCTCGCCGTCGAATCGGCGAGGAGCGAACGCGACACCGCACAAACCCGCGCGGCCATGGCAGCGAACGAGCTCGCCGCAGCTGCGGAAACGCTCGCCGCTCTGACAGAATCCCGCGCCGGTGCCGAACAATTGAGGACCGAGAATCGCCGGCTGGCCACCGCTCTCGGCGCAGCCGGAAGAGAATCCGCGCGCCTCCAGGCAGACGCCACCCACTACGCAGATGAGGTCATCGGTCTTCGCGCCCGGCTCGAGCGGGGGAGCGCCGCATCGCCGGAGGCGGAGGCCCTTGGCCTCGAGGTCGCGCGTCTCAACCACGAGCTCGAAGATGCGCGTTCTCGAAGCGACTCCCTGGAGGAGCAGCGGCTGCTCTCCGAGGAACGCGTTCGCGACCACGAGGCGAGCCTTCTCGCCGACTTCGAGCGGGAGCGGAAGGAACTGCGTGACGCGCTCGACAATGCCGCGCGCGCCAACGTGGAGCTGACCGGCCACAAGGAAGAATCCGAGCATTGGCAGGCGGAAGCGCAACGACTGGGCGGGCAGATCGAAGCAGCGCGGCAAACGGCCGCAGAAGAGTCGGCTCGATCGATCGAAGAGCAGCGTCTGATCCGAGAGCAGTCGGAGCGGGAGTGGAAAGCGAAACTGGACGTGTCGGGTTCCCTGGCCGCCGAACGGCAACGCGAGATCGGCGAGCGCGACTCGCGACTGACGGAGAGGGAGGCTCTCCTCGAGTCGGCTGCCGGACAGATCGCTGGCCTCCGCGAGGAGCTGGCTGCTGCTCACGCCGCGAAATCGGCACTCGATGAGGGGGCGCGTTTGCGCGAAACGATGACTGCGGCGGTGGCGGCCTCGGCCTCATCGGCTGCAGCACGCGTCGAGACCTTGGAGACGGAGCTGGCGCGAGCCAGTAAGGAGCTCGCCGAGGCCGAAAGGGCATCAAGCGAGTTGCGCGCGGCTCTGGAGGAACAGCGTCAGGCATTTGCGGAGGCCGAGAAGGGGTGGGAAGACCAGCTTCAGCGCATCGTCGGAGGGATGACCACCGATCACGAGAATGACCTCGGCGAGGCCATGCTGGAGCGGGAAACGGCGAAGGCCGAGCTCCGGCTCGCCGTGAATCAGATCGCCCGGCTGGAGGCGTCCCTGCGTGCTGCGGAAGTGGCGCGAGATGGCGTCGAGCAGGAGTGGAAGCGGCGCGGCGAACAGGTTCTCGACGCCATTGTCCAGCGCGAGACGACGATCCGCGCGGCGGCGGAGCGGGAAGTGGCCCGGTTGCGCGTCGAGCTCGAAGTCCGCAGCGAGGCTTACCAGAAGCTGGAGGCGGAGGCGACCGAAGAAAAGCGCCGGTATGAAGAAGCCGAGACGTCGTGGGGAGACAAGCTTCAAAAGATCGTGGCGAACGTGACGGATGACTACGAGGCCGATCTGGGCGAAGCGATCATGAGCCGGGAAGGGGCGCGGGCCGAGGTGCGCTCGTTGTCCACCGACCTGCGGGCGTTCCAGCAGAAGCTGGCCGCCGCCGAGGAGATGCGGCGTGCTCTGATCGCCGAGGCGGAGCGGCGCGAGACCGAGATCGGACGGCTCGCTGCTTCGGCGGCGCCGGCGCCAGCCTCTGCGGAATCGCAGTCCGGCGGAGACGCGCTGGAGAAAAAACTTCGTCAAGCAGAGCAGATCAATTCGGCATGGGGGGACGCCTTCGCCGAGCGCGAGGCGGAGTTGCGGAGGGAGGCCGCGGGGCAGATAGCAGACCTTCAGTCTCAGCTCGACCGCCTGCGCAAGTCCGAGGCTGGGCTGACCGAGGCGTTCCGCTCCGCGGCAGCCGACGCCCAGGCGTTCAAGCGTCGATTGGAAGAGGAGAGCGTCGCCGCCGAACAGAAGGCATCCCAGCGCGACGAAGCGTTTCGACAGGGGTTGCTGCACGCCCAGCAGGAATGGGAAGACCGGTTCGATGCGCTCGGCTCGGAGGCGGAGCGCGAGCGGCAGCAGTTGGGCTTGAAGCTCGGGGAGCAGGAGAGTGAGCTGGCCGCGCTGCGTGCGCGCGACTTCGAACAGAATGCGCGCCGGGAGCAGGCCGAGACCGAGGAGCTGCGGATCACCCAGCAACTGGAATCGGCGCGGCAGAGCGATGACGAGCGGCGAGCGCGTTCCGAGGTTCTGCAGTTCGCGGAGGATGCTCGAAGCCTTCTGATGGGCGGATCCCCTGGCACCACATCTTCTCCGGCGCCGAGCGACCCGTTTCCCGAGGCTTCTGCAGATCCCGCCGCGCCGGCGGCGGTCGAAGCCACATCGGCCAGCGATGATTTCCTGGCCATCGTCAGCCGTCTCGGCGGCAACTCCTGAGCTGGAAAGCTGAAGGCAGAAGGCCGAAGGCAGAAGGGACTGAAGGCAGAAGGCAGAGGGCTGAAATCGCTCTCCGTCCGGCGTGATGAAGAGTTTGCAACTCGGGGATGCACGACGCGACGACCTGCGTGTACTCTCTGCCGCCATGTCGAAGAACAACGAAGTGCTCAACCGCGCGGCGACGATCGCGAACCGATTTCTCGGCGATCTCGGCGAGCGCAGCCTCAAGCCCTCAGCATCGATCGAGACCCTCCGCCAGTCGTTCGACGTTCCCCTGACGGACGGGGGGGAAGGAGCTCTCGACGTTCTCGATTCCCTCGCGGCCTCCGCGGAAGGAGGGCTGACCGGGAGCGCCGGGCCGCGCTACTTCGGCTTCGTGATCGGCGGAAGTCTTCCGATCGCTGTGGCCGCCGACTGGCTGGTCAGCGCCTGGGATCAGAACGGAGGGATCTATGTGACATCCCCCGCATCCTCGGTCGTCGAAGAGGTGGCGGCGCGCTGGCTGCTCGATCTTCTCGGTCTGCCCCCACGCGCCAGCGTCGGCTTCGTCACAGGATGTCAGATGGCGGATTTCACGGCGCTGGCAGCAGCTCGCCACGCCGTTCTTCGACGGGCAGGGTGGAACGTCGAGGAGCTCGGTCTGGCGGGGGCGCCACGGGTGAACATCATCGTGGGGTCAGAGGCCCACATCACGGTTCATTCGTCGCTGCGGATGCTCGGCTTCGGCACGAAGACCTTCGTGGCCACGCCGACGGATGACCAGGGGAGGATGATTTCCGCCGAGCTGGCTCGAACGCTTCGATCCCTCGACGGGCCGGCGATCATCTGCTGCCAGGTCGGCAACGTGAATACCGGGGCGTTCGATCCGGTGGGCGAGCTCGCCGAGATCGCCCACGAGCGCGGTGCGTGGCTGCATGTCGATGGAGCATTCGGTCTCTGGGCCGCGGCCTCGCCGCGACGGCGCAGCCTCCTCAAGGGCGTCGAGCTGGCAGACTCCTGGGCCACCGACGCCCACAAGTGGTTGAACGTGCCGTACGACAGCGGCATCGCCATCGTCGCCGACTCGGCGGCTCATCGGGCGGCGATGACTCTCTCGGCCGCCTATCTGGAGCAGACAGCGGGAGCGGAGCGCGACGCTATCGACTGGGTTCCGGAGTTCTCGCGCCGTGCCCGCGGCTTTCCGATCTATGCCGCCATTCGTTTTCTGGGGCGGCGCGGTGTGGCCGACCTCATCGATCGGTGCTGCTCGCACGCGGAGCGCTTTGCGCGACTCCTGGAACCCGACGGCCGGGTCCGAATTCTCTCGTACGTGGTGCTCAACCAGGTCCTGGTTCGCTTCGAGGCAACGGGGCGGGATGCGGACGAGTTGACGCGGAGCGTGATCCGCCGTGTTCAGCAGGAGGGGACCTGCTGGCTGGGAGGAACGACATGGCACGGCATGGCCGCGATGAGGATCTCGGTCTCGAACTGGTCGACGACCGAAGCCGATGTCGAGAGATCGGCGGCGGCGATCTTGCGATGTCTGGACGCCGAAGTAGGGTAAGCGGGCCGATCGTCGGTCGAACGCGTGGCTCAGGGCGAGCGAAGCGAGCCGCTAGTGGAGCGGCGGTCCGCTTCGGCCGCCGGGGGGCGGGCGGGCCAGGTTCAGCGCGCGGGTGCCCGAGAGCGGGCACCTATCAGAGTCATGCGATCTCGGCGCCGGGACCCTCACAGCTGAGCTTGCTCCGGCATGCTCCAGGGGCCTAGATTCGGTGCATGAGAAAGCGGGAAGAGAAGGTCCTCATCGTGGGGAACGACGCGAACGTGGCGCAGGCCGTCGAGCTGTCAGGAATGAGAAGCTACCTGACAGCCGAACGGGTTACGGACGGATGGGAGGCTATCGAGAAGCTCGAGAAACATGACTACGCGGCCATCGTCATCGACGCCGATCTTCCCGGCTTCAGCGGCTACGGGGTCGTCCAGTTCCTGAGACAGGAACAGGGCGAGGCGCTGGAGAACGTCATCATGTTGACCAGTGGCGATCGGCAGACCGTAGTGCAGAAAATCAGCGCTGAGCGACTGCACGTGCTCCGCAAGTCCACTCCGGCCGCGCAGCTCGACGCGGCCATGAGCGAGTGCGCCTCGTCCACAATCCATCTTCATGCAGGTGACAAGTAGGACGAAGGTCAGCCCCTGAAGAGAATGCTGCAACAGGTCAGGCCGCCCTCGGCCTTGGCCAGCTCGCTGGCGTCGATGGCTTTCAACGCGATGCCTCGTGACTCCATCCGCCGGGCGGTTTCGGGAAAAGCCGCGGGGTAGAGGACCGTCGAGTCGACGAGCAGGGCGTTGGCTGCGAACGGCTCGCTCCGGTCGATGACGATCGTCTCGAGCTTCCCGAAAACGCTCCTTTCGACCCACTCCGGGTTGAGCAGGACGGTGTCGGGCCCGACTCGCGTGGCTGCAGACTTGAGATGAAGACAGCCGGAGACTGGAGCCGGCTCGATGCGATAACCGAATGGGGCGACGGCGTCCCGAAGCTGGGCCACGCCGGCGGCGTTGCTCCGTCCCGAGATGCCGGCGAAGATCTGCCGTCCTGCGACCAGCACATCGCCTCCGTCGAGCGTTCCAGGAGCCTCGATGGCGACGATCCGGCGCCGGAGTGCCAGCGCATCGGCGATGGTGGCTGTCTCCGCGCGGCGCGAGAGGGCTCCTGGTCGTGTGATGATGGCGATCTCATCGAGCACGATGGCCGTATCCTCGACGAACACCGAATCGGGCATTTCATCGAGTGCCGGAAGGACTTCGAGCGAACATCCGAGGGACTCGAGCGCGTTGCGATAAGAGTCGTGCTGTGCCGTGGCCCGCGCGATGTCGATCGGTTGCCGGTCGAGATGCGTCAGCTCGCAGTTGCCGATGGACCGCGGAACCGGGCGTATGAGTGCGATGAGCATCATCCTGGGCCACCCCAACTCTAACGAGGCTTCGCCTCAGACCGCCGAGATGTGAAACCAGAAACCAGAAACCAGAAGAAGGCCGTTCTGGTTTCTGGTTTCTGGTTTCTGGTTTCGAAATGCGACTCACCTGCAGAGTTCAAGAATCTAACAGCGTCCGGCCTGCTTGAAACGGTACATCGCCTCGTCGCAGCGGTTGAGGATGTCCTCGAAGGTGTCGTGGACTCCGTCGTCCGTCCCGGCGATGCCGAAACAGGCCGAGATGCCGAACGTGGTGCCATGAATTGTCCAGCGCAACTGACAAATTTCGCCTTCCAGACGGTTGGCGATCAAGCGTGCTTCGTTGGCGGTGGCATCGCGGATCAGCATGAGGAACTCGTCGCCGCCGTAGCGGCCGACCAGGTCTCCCAGCCGGGTATTGTTCCGGCAGACTTCTCCTACGTCTTTCAGGATCTGGTCCCCCGCCACGTGACCGTATTGATCGTTCACCTGCTTGAACTCATTGAGGTCGAAGAGAATGACTGCCAGGGGGAGGCCGCTGGCCAGCATCGTCTCGGCGGCGCGGAACAGCGAGCGGCGGTTGGCGATCCCGGTCAACTCATCCGTGAGGGCCAGCGTCTGTAACTCTTCGTTTTCCAACTGCAGGCGGCGCTCGAGATCGAGCCGGCGCGCGGCGCTGCGAAGGGTGGCCAGGATCTCCGTCTCGCTCGACTGCTTGGGCAGGTAGTCATCCAGGCCGCTGTCGAGGGCCCGGAGCTTTGTCTGCAAGTGGCCGCTGGCGGTCAGCATGATCGTATAGAGGTTGCGTAACGCTTTGTCCTCGCGGACCTGCTGGACCATCTCGATGCCATTCATTTCCGGCATCTGGAGATCGACCAGGAGGAGGTCGATTTTCTCCAGCCGGAGGATTTCGAGCGCAACCGCGGCACTGGGGGCTGTCACCACTCCGTATCCGGCGCGGGTGAGGATGAGCTCGAGATAGCGCAGATAAGAACCGTCGTCGTCGACGGCCAGGATCGTGACCTTACGCTCCTCCAGCGCGTCGCTCTTGCGCCGATTTCTCTCGTCGCTATCGATCAGTGGAAGGCCTTCGGGCACGATGGAGCGCAGAACGAATGTACGCTTGTCTGAGGCGCAAGCAAGCGAGGTGCCGTTTCAGCCTGCTGCTTGAATCTGGAAGCAGATTTCCAGCTTCGAAGCAGAAATCATCTGCGTTTTTTCGTTCTACGCAGGAACAATGAGTTTCCTGCATCCGGGGGCGCGCTGGCGCGGGAGATTTTGCGTACCGCTCTGCTCGGATCGCGAACGGCTTCATGAGAATCGAGCCATTTCGCTTTTGGCCGCGTATTCGCGCGGGGGTGATACCCTTTCCCGCGCTTGCTGCGCAGGGTTCTGATCGCCTCATCCGGCGTTGCCGTTCTCCTGGCCGCCTGGCAGCTCGCTGCTGCGGCCGCGGCCCCCTCGCTCCTTCCCGGGCCGTTGCCGGTCGTGCGCGCGGTGGGCGAGCTCGCCGTCAAGGGACTGCTGCTCCGCTACGTGGTGGCGTCTCTCTTCCGCGTCACCTGGGGGTACAGCATGGCGCTCGTCACTGCCGTTCCGATCGGTATCGCTCTCGGGCTTTCCACATGGGCAGAGCGAGCCTTCAATCCTTTCATCCAGCTTCTTCGTCCGATCTCGCCGCTGGGCTGGATTCCGATCGCCATTCTCTGGTTCGGCGTCGGCGATCTTTCGGCCATCTTCCTGATCTTTCTCGCTTCCTTTCTCCCTCTGGCCGTTGCTTCCATGCACGCCGTACACAATCTCGATGAGACGAACCTCCGTGCCGGACGCAACTTCGGGCTCGGCCGGCTGGCACTGGTTCGCCGCGTCATCCTTCCGGCCGCGATGCCTCAGCTTCTGGTGGCCATGAGGATCACTCTCGGCATCGCCTGGCTGGTGGTGGTAGCGGCGGAGATGATTGCGGTCAACTCCGGTCTCGGCTTTCTCATCGTCGACGCCCGCAACGCCGGCAATCGGTACGATCTGGTCATCGCCGGGATGCTGATGATCGGGCTCATCGGCCTCCTGCTCGACTCCGGCGTGCGCCGTTTGGAGCGGATCGAGATGCGCCGCCGGGGCTACGGGGCGTGAGTGCTGCCGTGAGCTCGACCATGCCTGCCGCTGCGGGAGTCAAAGTCAGCATCCGTGGCCTGAGCATGCGCTTCCCTGCCGAGGCCGGGACCGTTGATGTTCTCCAGGATCTGGACCTCGACGTGAGAGAAGGGGAGCTGGTCTGCATCCTCGGTCCTTCCGGATGCGGCAAATCGACGCTCCTCAACATCGTCGGTGGATTCGTCCGACCGACGGCCGGCACGGTGACGATCGACGGCGTTCGAGTGACAGAGCCCGATCGCCGCAGGATCTTCGTCTTTCAGGAACGAGGCGTTTTTCCGTGGCTGACGGTCGAGGGAAATATCGCGTTCGGATTGCATCATCTGCCGGACGGCGAACGGCGTCAGCGCGTCGAGCATTACGTCGCGCTGGTCGGACTGGGTGGTTTCGAGCGCACCTATCCGCACGCCCTCTCCGGCGGCATGAAGCAGCGGCTGGAAGTAGCGCGGGCCCTGGCGGTCAATCCGGACGTCCTCTATCTCGACGAGCCTTTCGGTGCGCTCGACTCCATCACCCGCCTGCAGATGCGCGGCGAGCTGCTACGGATCTGGCAGGCCGAGCGGAAGACCATTCTCTTTGTCACTCACGACATCGACGAGTCAGTACAGCTGGCCGACCGAATCGTCATCATGTCGGCCCGGCCGTCGACCATTCAGCGCATCGTGGAGGTCGATCTCGAGCATCCGCGGGATCTGAGCTCGAGAGGCTACATCGAGGTGCGCGACAGAATCTTCGAGGAGATCGGGCTTGCTCACAAGGTCTGAGGGCGGCGCATGAAGCTCGATCGATTCCTCCCGCCGCTCCTGGTCGCCGCCGGAGCTCTGCTGCTCTGGCAGGCCGGCATCGCGGCCAGCGGGACGAAGATCTTTCCGGCGCCGGCCGATGTGGTCCGCGGTCTTGCTCAACTCGCGGAGCGCGCCATCCTCTGGCGCTACATCGCCGACTCGCTCATTCGCGTCTCGGCCGGTTACCTCCTGGCGATTCTGGCAGGATTGCCTCTCGGGATTCTTCTGGGATCGAATGAGACGCTCGCTCTGGCCGTCAATCCGGTCATTCAGATGTTGCGTCCAATCTCGCCCCTGGCCTGGATGCCGCTGGCCGTCATCTGGTTCGGCGTGAGTAACGCCGCGCCGATCTTCCTCATCTTTCTCTCCTCGTT
>JADGNX010000260.1 GCA_017883265.1 Thermoanaerobaculia bacterium | reverse complement strand
GAAAATCCTCGGCCGTCGAGGCGTCATCGGCAACATCCTGCAACGGGCCGGAATCGAGGTCGTCTTCACCTGGCGTGCAGTGATTGTGGCCATGATGGTGATGTCGTTTCCGCTGCTCGTACGCGGCTGCCGGGTGGCCTTCGAGGAGGTGAACGTTCGCTTCGAAGAGATCGCCCGGACCCTCGGTGCCAGCGACGCGCGCGTCTTCGCCACGATCACGATTCCTTTGGCCAGGCGGGGTATCGTCGGCGGAATCGTCCTGGCGTTCGCTCGAGCCATCGGCGAGTTCGGTGCGACCATCCTCGTGGCCGGCGACATTCCGGGACGAACAACCACTCTGGCCCTGGCCATCTACGACCGCGTGGAGCTCGGCAAGGACGCCGACGCATATCGCCTGCTGGTCATCGCCATCGCCATCGCCTTCATCACCGTCTGGACCAGCGAAGCTCTGCTGCGCAATCGGGCCCTCTCCCGATGAGAGTGATCCTCGATGACGTTCGCGTGACTCTGGCGCATTTCGAGCTCCGATTGAGCGCCGAGATGGAGTCTTCCGTCACCGGGATCTTCGGTCCGTCAGCGGCCGGGAAGACTTCTCTTCTCGAAGCGATCGCCGGCCTTCGTCCGCTGCTCGGCGGGAGAATCACCATCGACGGTGTGATCGTCGACGACGTTCCCTGCCGCCTTCGTGTTCCACCGCGTCGACGCCATATCGGTTACGTTCCGCAGGCCAACGCCCTCTTTCCGCACATGACTGCCGGAGCAAACATCCGATACGGCGCATCCGGCAACGACATCGAGCGAATCGTCCAGGTGCTGGAGATCGGACATCTTCTGGAGCGCGGCGTGACGTCGCTCTCCGGCGGCGAGCAGAAGCGCGTCGCTCTGGCCCGGGCCCTGGTCTCGTCTCCGCGCCTCCTGCTGCTCGATGAGCCGCTGGCCGGACTGGACCGGCCGCTTCATCGCCGCATCACCGCGCTTCTTCAGCGCATTCGCGACGATCTGCGCGTGCCGATGTTGTACGTCACGCACGACTCCGACGAGTTGCTCCAGATCGCGGACACCACGATCGTCCTCGACCGCGGCACGGTCGTCGCCTCCGGCCCGACCGCGGCCGTACTCGGCGAGTCCGACTCCAGCCGCCGTGATGCAGGCGCCGCTCTGGTTTAGTAGCTGCAGACGCTCGTGATGCTACGGATCATCAACAGGATCTCAGCAATTCGGAGCGAGCATCCCCTGCGCATCGTTGCTGCAGTGGCGATGGCCTCTTCTCTTGTTCGTGCCTGGCTGGCACATCGTTACTACGGGTTCCAGACCGGTGATGACCTGGAGATCGCAGAAGAAGCCTTCCGTCGGGCCATGGGGCTCGTTCACTCGCCGTGGAATGTCAGGAGTCTTCTGATTCCGGACGTTCTGGTCGCACCGCTCGTGTACCTGAGCCACGCGATCGGAATTGTCGACTCACTGACGCTTGCTGAGATTGCGCGATATCCGTTCATCGTCCTATCCGGTGTGAACATTCTCCTCGTATTTGTGCTCGGTCGTCGCTGGTACGGCGACTCCGCTGCGATCATCGCGTCCGGTCTATACGCGATGAACTGGATGCCGCTCGTCTACGGCAGTTCCCTGTATCCACGCACTGTTGCTGTGACGTGCATCCTTACCGCGGCAACGATCCTCACGGACGGCAACAGTGCGAAGCGCGCTTTTCTGGCCGGACTGCTGGCGGCGCTCGCCGTGACGGCGCGCTACAGTGAGGCCATCTACTTCATTTCTCTTCTCTTGTTGCAGCGCCGCCAGGATCGATCGGCACAGCATCGAACGCTTCCTGCTCTGGCAGGCGGTTTCCTGATTGGCATTGCCGTCACCGTCGGCCTCTATGATCGTGTCACATGGGGCCGTTGGTTTGGCAGCCTCATCGAGTTTGCGGAACTGACGTTTGTTCGTGGAGATGCCTCGTCGGCCGTCGCGGTACAACCTGCCTGGTGGTATCTCTCGAACCTTCCGCACTGGTTACCCCTGAGTCTTCTGCCGGGCTTCATCATCGCCGTTCGCTCCACCGAGCTCCGGCGCGCGGTCGCCTTCATCGCCCTGCCGGTCCTGACCCTCAGCGCGATTTTTCACAAGGAGCTCAGATATCTTCAGGTCGTTGTGCCGTTCGTTCTGCTCATCGCCGCACACGGGTTCGTGATCTGGTGGAGGCAGGCAAACCAACGTCGCCTTGCCGCTCTGCTGCTGGTACTGGCTGTCCCGCTCGGACTGACGCGCGTCGGCGAGGTTGCCAGACGCTCGACGAGCGCTGTGGACGCCGCCCTCTGGATTGCGTCACGCCAGCCGTCCACAGTTGCGCTTTCGCAAGCGTGGGCATACGGCGGCCGCCTCTTCCTCGGGAATGCAGTAGCGATCACGGACGTCGGACTGCCGCCCGACCCGGGCCTGATCCGGCGAATGGGCCCCACCCTTTCTGCTCTGGCGGTGTACTCGGACGACGCCGATGACCTGCTGAAGGCCGCTTGCGCCGGGAACGGTCTTTCTGAAGCCACGACATTCCGCCATCGCGGCGGCCGTGGTGTTACCGTTTTCTTCCGGCCCTGACTCATGTGCACGGTCCGACTTGCATCACCTCCGGTTGGGGCAGCAAGTCACCGGACCCCCTATGAACGGGCCGCTCCTTCAGTCGAATCGCCAGGCAATCGATGCGATGATTGTTCTCCGTGGTGATGGGAGCAACGGACTCTTCGACGCCGGCAGAGCTCAACGTTTCTCTGCCGTTCCATCGGAACAGGGTTGTCGCGCCACTCGTCCTCATAGTGGCCGTAGCCGCCTATGCGCTGTTGCTCCTCACCCATCTTTCCTACGCTGCCGGCGGATCCGACACCTCCGGCTATATGAACCTGGCCAGGCTTCTCGCGTCCGGCCAGACGCGATGCGTCATCGAGCCGATACGGATGTTCGGCCTGACTCCCACGACCACCCTGATCAGCGTATTCACGCCGCTCGGATTCACCTGGGGGATTCCAGGGACGGGAACGATGGCCCCGGGATATCCGCCCGGTCTGCCGCTGCATCTCGCGGCCGCCGCCTCCGTCGGTGGCTGGGAACGCGCTCCGTATTTTGTCAGTCCGATCGCGGCCCTTCTCTGCGCGGTCATGATGTTCCATGTCGGACGTGAATTCGGGCTGTCCCGAATCCTGAGCACGGCTGGAGCAGCGACCCTCGCGCTATTGCCACAGCTCGTCTGGCATGCGCTTCAACCGGCGAGCGATGTCGTTGCGACCTTCTGGTCACTCGTTGCTATCTGGTGCGCGCTCAGAGCAGTGCAGAAGCCATCGATGGCCCTGGCTGCAGGCGTGGCCTTCGCGATCGGCGTCTGGGTTCGGCCCACCGGGATCCTGCTGGGAGTGCCGCTCGTGCTGGCCTTGCGTCTGCGGCCAAAGCTGATCGTGCGCGCCGTCGCCGGCTCCTTTCCATTCGCCGTGGCCCTCATGCTCTACCAGCATCACGTTTACGGCAGCGTCCTGAAGACCGCGTATGGCACTGCCGGCGATGTCATATCGCTCGCGCACTTCGTGGCCTGCCTGCGCATTTTTTCCAGCTGGCTACCGCTCCTCTGCGGCCCACTCGTCTTTCCCATCGGACTGTTTGTGGCGTTCGACAGGCGCGTGCCGATGTGGCACCGCGTCCTCCTGCCCGTCTGGTTCGGCGTCTTTCTCGGTTTCTACTGCCTCTGGGGTCCATTCGACGACTGGTGGAGCCTCCGGTTTCTGCTCCCCGGGACGCCCGCGCTGATCGTCGGCACGCTGCTGCTGGCGCAGACCCTCCACGCGGCGGCTAACTCCCGGCAATGGACACGGACCCTTGCCAGTGCCCTCGGCATCGCGATCCTGATCGGCTGGCCGGCATATCAACTCTACCGCCGTCAGATATTCGATATGGCCAGCGTGGAGTCCATATACCCCGAGGCCGTGCATTGGGCGGAGCGGCGGCTGCCGCGAGATGCGATCGTCGTTTCCGACTCGCTCAGTGGTGCCTTCTTCTACTATTCCGGTCGCTTTTCGGCGCGTGCCGGTCAGCTCGACAACGATACCTTTCAATTACTGCGGGCGCACGCTGCCCGTCACGGCCTGAAGTGGTATGCCGTCCTCTCTGACGGCGAGCCGGAGTTTCACAGCCTGGCGAAAAAGCTGCCCGGCCGGTGGATTCTCATGGGAACGTATCGCAACGTTGCTATGTGGAGGCTCGACTCCTGATTGCTGCCGACCGCGCGATTCAACGGCCGCGAGGTTCCAGCCGACTTCCAGCATGCTGACGCGCAACGGCTAGTAAAAAGGCTGAGGCCCCGCTGCTGGCGTCAGCGGTAACATGAGAGTGGAATGATGAAGACCTGTGCAGAGCATCGTCACGAGCACCGTCAGCTGCCGTGCCCATGGCCCGATTGCCCGAACAACGAGGGCGCCGCCGATTTCGTGGAAGTACCGCGGCACGCCGGTGCCGGAAGAATGACGCCCGCCGAGGGTCACTTCGACGTGTTACCGGCACCGCGCGTGTTCCATCGAAAGTCGTGGGGCTGCGACAAATGCGGCGGCTCCGGCTGGGCCTGGGTGGAGGCCGAGGCCGTGCCGCGTCTGGACCGCTGCCCGCACCGGCGCCCCGGCACAGTCAAGCCACTGGCGAGAGCGTGACGGAGTTCCCGCCTTGAAAGAGTATGTGATTTCAGTTCGGTCTGCGGCCTGCCGCCAGTCACTGAGGTGGAACGAAATCTGCTGCACCGAATGAGGTGACGCCCGTCGCACGAACACTCGTTCGCAGGACGGTCCTGATCCTGGTGTTTGTCGCCAACGCGGCAAGGGCGCAGGAACCTCCGGCCACAGATCCGGGAGCGCTCCTCGATCAGATCGCGGGACTCATCGACCGCGGCACGGTGCACGTCCGTGTCGATCTGCAGCCGGGAAGCGTCGCCATCGCCCCGGGGTGGTCGGTGGTGGCCACCGGATCGCCGAGCGCGACACTCCTGGCCGAGGCGGAGGGAGGACACATACGGCGGATGGTTGTCGCCGTCGCCGGTGGCGAACTGGTCGTGGCCGGGAGCGGTCTGCGACCCGCAGTCTCGATCGAAGGAGTGAGTTTCGAGGAAGGGAAGGGAATCACCGACGCACGCTTCCGGGGAAGGGGCGTCTGGAGGCCGATCGTGGCGATCTTCCGGACGCTGGCACGCCCTGCGCTACGAAGGCTCGACATCCCGTCCGACCTCCGATCGATCCTGCGCGGAGACATCCTCACCTCGAAGAATAGCGCCGACTCTCCTGGAGTGGCATTTCTCGAGCTGGTCCGAGAGGTTCACATCGACGATTCCGAGTTCGTGGCCTTCGCTGGATACCCCCTCGCCTTCGGCCAGATGA
>JADGNX010000051.1 GCA_017883265.1 Thermoanaerobaculia bacterium | reverse complement strand
TCGTGGTCCGGGACACCGCGGACGCGGTCGTGGCGAGCGGCGCCAGTGCGCAGGGCGACATGGAGGCGTTCGGTGCGCACGCTGCGACCATTTCGGCCGCGGGCACGATCGCCATCATGCTGGCCGGCATCGCCGCGTTCCTCAACCTCTATGCGACGCAGCCTTTGCTGCCTATGCTGGCCAGGATCTTCGCGGCCTCGAAGGTGGCGGTGGGAATGACGGTGAGCGCGGCCACGATCGGCGTTGCTCTCTCCGCGCCCTTCTGTGGCCTCGTTGCCGAGCGCGCGGGCCGCAAGCGGGTCATCGTGGTCGCGACGCTGCTGCTGGCCATCCCCACGCTTCTGGCGTCCACGGCCACAACGCTGCCGATGCTGATTTTCTGGCGCTTTCTCCAGGGTCTCGTGATGCCGGGCATCTTCGGGGTGGCCATCGCCTATATCGCCGAGGAATGGCCGCCCGGCAAGGTCGCCTCGGCGATGTCGCTCTACGTCAGCGCCACGGTCCTCGGCGGCTTCCTCGGGCGCGTCGTCATCGGCTACGCGGCCACGCATCGCGTCATTGCCACGATCGCGCCGAACTGGCGCCACGGATTTGTCATCATCGGCGGTTGCGATCTCCTCTTCGGCGTCGTCATCGCGCGCTGGCTCCCGCGCGATCGTAAGCCGGCGCTGGCGCCCGCGCATACCGAGGGCGGCGTGTTGCGCCACCTGCGCAATCCGCGGCTCGTGGCAACATACGCGGTCGGCTTCAACGTGCTCTTCTCGCTCGTGGCCATCTTCACCTACATCACCTTCCACCTCGCCGCGGCGCCCTACCTGCTGACGCCGGCCCAACTCAGTTCGCTGTTTGTCGTCTATCTCGCCGGCCTCGTTGTCACACCACTTGCCGGTATCGGCATCGGCCGCGTCGGCTCGCGCCCCGTGCTGATCGCCGCAATCATCGCGTCGATGATCGGTGTGTCGATGACGCTACTCCACTCGATGCCGCTGATTCTGGCGGGGCTCGTGCTCTGTTCGTCAGGGGTGTTCGTCTGCCAGTCGGCAGCGACGAGCTACATCCAGGTAGCCTCACCGCCGGGCGGCCGCGCATCAGCGGCAGGTCTTTACGTGGCCTGCTACTACGCGGGCGGCAGCCTCAGCGGCGTACTGCCGGGATTCTTCTGGCGCTTCGGCGGCTGGACGGCATGCGTCGCGCTCGTTCTCGTTGTGCAGGCCACGACCGTCGTCGTCGCGGCGTTCGGCTGGCGGGAATCGTCATCGATGTCCACCTCATTGGCGTGAATGGGCCGTACGACGTCGTCGCTCGATCGTTGCCCGCGGAGCCTGATCGCGTGGCCTTACCGGAGCTCGCGTTTCGCTAGGGCGCAGGCGCCCAGGGCGCCGGAGAAATCGCCGAGGATGGAGGGCTCGATCCTGACCTTGCCATCGGGATCGGGGCGGAGGAAGCGCGATCGTGCGACTTCGCGGATGGGCTGGACGAATGGCTCGCCGAGACGCTGCGCGACCCCGCCGCCGATCACGACCATCTCGGGGTCGAGGACGTTCACCAGGTTCCCTACCAGCAGTCCGAGATAATGCTGCGCGTTTGCCAGAACCCGCTTCATGACCGGATCGTTCGCTTTGAGGGCTCTGGCCATGACGCTGCTGGTCATGCGGGTCTTCTCTCGCTCTTTCATGATTTTCAGAACGGACGTTTTCACGTTGCGCGCGGCTTCCCGGACGTCGCGCTCCATCGCCGTGCGGCTGGCCAGTGCCTCGGCGCATCCATGGCGTCCGCATCCGCACAGTGGGCCATCCTCTTTGAGCAGCACATGGCCGATCTCTCCTGCCGCGCCGCGAGCGCCGCGATCGAGGCGGCCGTCGATGATCAGTCCGCCGCCGATTCCGGTTCCCACCCACACACCGACCACTCTGCTGCAGCCTTTAGCGGCGCCGAAGGCATGCTCGCCGACGATGGCTACCTGGACATCATTGCCGACCACGACCGGGCTGCCAAGGCGCTTTCCGAGGGCGGCACCCAGCCGCACATTCTTCCATCCGAGATTGGGCGCGGTGACCACGATGCCTCGCTTCGGATCGACGGCGCCTGGAGCGCCGATGCCGATTCCCTTCAGCTTGTCGGGGTGGACGGAGGCCAATGAAGCGGCCGTCTCGAGATGCTGCGCGATGCTCTCAATCGTCGCCGCGGCGGACGCGCCCGGCGTCGTGGGACCTCCGGCGCTTCCGGCTACTTCGCCTTTGGCCGTAGCCACCACAACCTTCATACTCGTTCCGCCGAGATCGATTCCGCCGTAGAGCCGCGCCATGAGGCCTCCTCTGTCTTCCCGGTCGTTACGAATCGCTCTTGCGTTCGTCCGCCAGCACGTGCGCGATCGACGCCGTCAGGTTCTTTCCAGTTCGTATGTGCAGGAACTCGTTCGGGCCGTGAGCGTTGCTGCGAGGCCCGAGCACTCCGGTAATGACGAATTGAGCCTTGGGGTAGCGTTCGCCAAGCATCCCCATGAAGGGAATCGAGCCTCCCTCGCCGAAGCTCGCGGGCTCCCGGCCGAAGAAGGCTCGCGATGCGCTGTCGATGGATCGATCGAGCCAGGCTGCCATGGGCGGCGCCTGCCAGCCGCTTCCACCCTTTTCCGGCTCGAACGTAACGCGCGCGCCATACGGCACGTCGCGTTGAAAGAGCTCTGTCAGCTTCTGATCGATGCCGGTGGCATCGAGCGTCGGCGGAAGACGGAGAGAGAGTTTGAGCGAGGTGGCGGGGCGGAGAACGTTGCCTCCCTGGACGAGGTCCGGCAATCCGGCCTGGCCGGTGATGGAGAGCGATGGGCGCCATGTCCTGTTGAGGAGGAGCTCCCCCGGCTCTGTGGCTGCGGGTTGCATCCCTTCGACGAACGGAAACTTGTCAAAGACTTCGTTTCCAAGGATGGCTGCCGTCGTCCGCACTTCGGCCATTCGTGCCTCGGGGACCTCGGCCGAGAGCCACTCGGGGATGATCCGTCCGGTCGAGGCGTCCTCGAGACGATCGAGAAGGAGGCGCATGATTCGAAAGCTGGAAGGGACGATCCCGCCGGCATCGCCGGAGTGAACTCCCTCGGTCAGCACCTGGACCGTCAGATTTCCGACGATCGATCCCCGTAAAGACGTCGTGATCCATAGCTGATCGTAGTTTCCGCAACCACTGTCGAGACAGATGACCAGCTTCGGCGTGCCGATCCGGTCTGAGAGAGCCTCGATGTAGAAGGGGAGGTCTGGCGAGCCGCTCTCTTCACAGCACTCGATCAGAACGACGATCCGCGAATGCTCGATCGACTGCCGCTGCAAAGCGAGGATCGCTCCGACGCTGGCGAAGATGGCATAGCCGTCGTCAGCACCGCCACGGCCATACAGCTTGCCGTCGCGTACGACCGGCGTCCAGGGTCCGAGGCCCGGCTCCCAGCCGGTCATCGGCGGCTGTTTGTCAAGGTGGCCATACATGAGCACGGTTGAATCGCCCGTTCCGTCGATTTCGAGAAAGATGACCGGCGTCCGGTCACCCTCCTGATGAACTTCGATTCGGACTCCGGCCAGTTTCTGGCGCTCTACCCATGCTCGAGCGAGCTCTACGGCGCGAGCGGTGTGACCGTTTTCGCGCCATTCCGGGTCATAAAGAGGCGACTGGTTGGGAATCGCGATGTACTCCTTCATGGTCGGAAGGATCTGATCGTCCCAGAGCCGGTTGACGAAGGCTGCCGTCTTCTGATGATCCATTAATGAGGCCTCGAACGGAAGAATTAGTGAAGTGAGAATAACATGTGGCCGCAGAACGTATTAGTGTGTCAATCAGGCGATATTCGGATGTGGGTTGGGGAGGGGGAAGTATCGCCACGTCCAGGACTCTCGGGATTGGCAATGTATACCGCAATAAACTGTAGATTTGTGGTAAATTCGGAAACGCTCCAATTATTTCGATCAACGCCGACCCAAGCCGATGGCCTTGCCGCATCGGAACAGGAGAGTCCCCAGTGACGGTTGCGGAACCAGGTACCGACTACTCCGGCGCGGCCAACGCCGCGTTTGGCGCTGCGGCGCTGATCGACCGTTCGGACGATGCCGAGGAGATTTATCGCACCCACTACAAGCTTCTCTTGTACGTGGCGTGCAAGAAGTTTCGCGTTCCCGATGGGGACGCCGAGAGTCTCATTCAGGACGTTTTCCTCTCCTACCTGTCTGCCGCGCCCAATGTTCGGGACGTGAAGGCGTGGCTGGTCGCGGCGGCGTGCAACGCCAGCCGTCATTATTGGCGCATGCAGGGGCGCACCGAGCCGCTTCCTGACGATGTCGCCGAGCGGGGCGATCCGTCGTCTCAGGCATTGGCCGACTCGTTCGCCAATCGTCTTACCATCCAGCAAACCCTCGGATATCTTCAGGAGAAGTGCCGCGAGACCCTTCGTTTGCACTACTTCGAAGGATACTCCGCTGCCGAGACTGCCGAGCAGCTCTCCACGACACCTCGTTACGCGGAGAAGCTGATTCACAATTGCCTGAAGCGCGCGCACGAGGTCTACACGACACTCATGACGCTCAAAGCCTGACGACGCGATCCAACTCGCGCTGATTTCCCTCAGCAGCCCGTCGCAACTCACCAGCACCGGGCTCCTCCCTTTGAATCGTCGCGGATCATGCATCCGGCCCAGGCGCCGACCGCCGACTGGTGACATCTCGGGGACGATCGCTCGATTACAATAGCCGCGGTCCATCCCCCAATCTGACTCTGAGGAGACGTACAGCGCATGCCGAACAGCGTGTTGTCGGTTCAGAACATCGTCAAGGCATTCGGCTCGGTTCGCGCCGTCGACGGCGTCTCGTTCGACGTGCGGCGAGGAACGATCACAGGCCTCCTCGGCCGCAACGGCGCCGGCAAGACCACCTCGATCCGGATGATCACCGGGATCTTCCTTCCCGACGCCGGCAGGATCGAGTGGCGTGGCTCGGGCTCCGACAACAACGCATTCCGCGACCGCGTCGGCTATCTGCCGGAAGAGCGCGGCATGTACAAGCAGATGAAGGTGCTCGAGCACCTGCTCTTTCTGGCCGAGATCAAGGGACGGACTGGTCCTGATGTCCGTCGCAAAGCAGGCCAGTGGCTGGAGCGCTTCGAGCTGTGGGACAAGCGCGACTCGAAAGTCGAGGAGCTGTCGAAGGGAAACCAGCAGAAGGTGCAGCTGGCCGGAACGCTGCTCCATGATCCGGAGTTGATCATTCTCGACGAGCCGCAGTCCGGCCTCGATCCGGTGAACATGGTCGTAGTCCGCAATCTCCTGCGCGAGTTGCGCGATGAGGGACGGACGATTCTTCTCTCCACACACATGATGGGGGAGGCCGAGCGGCTGGCGGACGACATCGTCCTGGTCCATCAGGGGAAGGTGGTTCTGTCGGGCTCTCTCGACGAAGTGCGCGGCTCCTTCGGCAAAAACACGCTGCAACTGGAGTTCGAAGGCGACGGTTCGTTCCTCACAGCGCTCCCGAATGTGGTGAAGGCCAACGTGCAGGACCGATCGGCCGAGCTCAGTCTTTCCGAAGGGGCGGATCCGCAGGCAATTCTGCAGGCGGCTGCTGCTCGCCTGCGGATCCGACGATTCGAGGTCGCCACCCCCTCGCTCGAGGAGATCTTCATCGACAAGGTCGGCTCCGACAGCCTGCAATCGGTGCAGCCGGCGGAGGTGATGCGGTGAACAAGTTTCTAGCGGTTTTCAAGCGCGAATACATCCAGGCGGTGCGGCGGAGGATTTTCATCATCATGACTCTGCTGGGGCCTTTTCTCATGGCCGGGCTGATGTTTCTGCCGACTATCATGATGGTGAAGGGCGTCGGAGAGAAGAAGGTGGCGGTGGTCGATGCAACCGGCGAGCTTCGCGACGCCGTCATGAATCCCACGCCACAGCGGTCCGAGCGGAATGTCCCCTCTCAGGTTGGCGCGCTCCAGAAAAAGCGCGGCTCTTCGATTGGTTCCGGTCCGGTTCAGATCGAATACGTGGATGCCCGCGGCGCGAAGGATCTCAAGACCGTCGAGCAGACGTATTTCAACCGGATGACCGACACCTCCACCCCCAAGGCGAAGAAGCTCGACGGCATTCTGACCGTGCCGGCGGACAGCTTCGACAACGACAAGGCGCGGCTCACCTACTACAGTCGCTCGTCGACCGATCTCATCGCCCAGGAGCGTGTCGCGCGCCTGGTCAATCATGGCATCGAGCGGCGCCGTCTGATCAGCCACGGCATCGATCCGGAAGCGATCGATCGTCTGATGAAGGACGTTCAGGTCGATGGTGTCCAGCTCAGCGCCAGTGGCGAACAGAAGAAAGGTGGCGAGCTCAATTTCCTCATCGGCTTCGTGTTCGCGGCGCTTCTGGTGATTCCGGTCTTCATCTACGGAACCGACATCATGCGCGGCATCATCCAGGAGAAGACCGAGCGCATCGTCGAGATCCTGGTCTCCTCCATGACTCCTATGCAACTGCTCTCGGGAAAGATCCTCGGACTGGCTGCGGTCGGCCTCACGCAGCTGGCAGTCTGGGTCATCATGGCCTCAGCGCTCGGTGCGTACGGCGGCGGAATGGCGGCGGCGGCCGGCATCAACATCATGCAGTTCTTTCACGCCTCGATCCTGGTCTATTTCCTCGTCTTCTTTGTGCTGGCATACATGACGTACGTGACGGTCTATGCCATCGGTGGCTCCGTCTGTAATTCCGACAAGGAGGCTCAGCAACTGATCGCGCCGATCATGATGGTGATGATGATGCCCTGGATTCTCGGAGGGGCCATCATCATGAATCCCGACTCCACCCTGGCCGTTTCGTTGTCGCTCTCCCCCTTCTTCGCTCCCATCACCATGTTCATGCGCATCATCGTGGCCGACCCCCCGATCTCTCAGATCGCCACATCCATCGTCGTGTCGATCGTGACCATCGCAGTGATGCTCTGGATTACAGCGAAAATCTTCCGCATCGGAATCCTCTCGTACGGCAAGCGGCCGACGATTCCCGAACTGTGGCGTTGGATGAAGCTGGCGTAGAGGACCTGTCGTGAGCGCATGTCTCCTTTGTGACGCGGCCCTCGATCCCGGGCGCGCCGGGATGGTGCTCTTCGCGGACGAGCGGCTATTCGCGGTTCTGCATGAAGACCGGGCTGTGGCTGGGCACGCCATGCTGGTCTGGAAGGGCCATCTGGAGAATGTCTCGGAGCTGACGGGTGAAGAGGCCGCTCATTTCATGCTGTCGCTCTGGCGGATGGAGCGCGCCATTCTCGAGGCTACCGGAGCCGTTCGCGCGATCCTCATGAAGCTGGGGATCCAGGTCCCGCACCTTCATGTTCACCTCTACCCGGTATCGCGGGAGCTCGACCGGCTGGCAGTCATGAACATGATCGAGGGTCGGGTGGCCGATGGCAGCTCGGCCGTCGAGCGCGCTGCGCTCGCCGGCCACATCCGGAGGCTGCTGTAAAGCCGCGTTCCAGAGTCGTGGCTGCATTTCTTCCACCATTGAAACAAAAAATTGACCGGACCGCTCGGCACCGCTGTTAGCATCTCCACGCAGTCCAGCAATCACTAAAAAAGGGGATCTCTATGCGCGCTAAGCGGCTCGTCATGACCGCCGGTCTGACTATCAGCCTCATTTCAGCAACAGCGGCGCTTGTCGCCGCTCCGAAAGACACGCCGAAGACGGCCAAGGTGAGTACAGCGGCCTCGAGAACGGCAACTCCGTGGGACAAGACCGATCTCGACACGTCGATCTCGGCCTGCACCGATTTCAACGCTTACGCCAATGGCGGGTGGACGAAGAAGAACCCTATCCCGGCGGCGTATTCTCGCTGGGGGGTAGGCAACATCGTCTCGGAGCGAAATCGCGATCAGCTTCATCTGATTCTGGACAAGGCGGTTGCGAACAAGGACGCGGC
This sequence comes from Thermoanaerobaculia bacterium, assembly GCA_017883265.1. GTDB lineage: Bacteria > Acidobacteriota > Thermoanaerobaculia > Gp7-AA8 > Gp7-AA8 > JADGNX01. The sequence goes on along the minus strand of JADGNX010000051.1, from coordinate 7,893 downwards.
GCCGGGAAGCAACGAGAGAAAGATCGGCGATTACTACGCCAGCTGCATGGACGAAGCGACCATCGAGGCGCAGGGCCTGAAGCCTCTGCAGCCCGAGCTCGATCGAATCGCGGCGATTCAGGACGTTCCCGCCCTGCAGGCCGAGGTCGCCCACGTCCAGTCGATGGGCTTCCCGATGTTGTTCGGCTTCGGCGCCGAACAGGATTTCAAGAACAGCGACCAGGTCATCGCCGGAGCGCGTCAGGGAGGGCTCGGTCTTCCCGACCGCGACTACTACCTGAAGGATGACGCCAAGTCGAAAGACATCCGGGAGAAGTATCAGGCTTATGTCCAGAAGATCTTCGAGCTGTCAGGGGATGCGCCAGAAAAAGCAGCTTCGGAAGCACAGGCTGTCATGGGGCTGGAGACGAAACTCGCCGCAGCCTCGCTGACCCGGGTACAGCGACGGAATCCCGATCAGATTTATCACAAGATGACGCTGCAGGAGGCTTCCGCGCTGACGCCGACGTTCGCCTGGAGCACCTACGTCACCGCTCTCAAGATTCCGGCGGGGTCGGCCATCAACGTCGGGATGCCCGATTTCTTCAAGGAGGTCGACAAAGACCTCACGGCCGTGCCGCTCGACACCTGGCGCGACTATATGAGATTTCAGACGATCAGCGCCATGGCGCCGTCGCTCTCGCCGAAATTCGTCAACGCCAGCTTTGACTTTTACAGCACCACCCTGCAGGGCGTACACGAGCAGCTGCCGCGGTGGAAGCGCTGCATCAGCGCCACCGACCGTGCGCTCGGCGAGGCTCTCGGCCAGGAGTACGTGAAGACAGCGTTTCCCCCCGAGGCCAAGCGGAAGATGATCGAGCTCGTCTCCAATCTGGGCGACGCTCTCCGATCCGACATCCGTGGTCTGGAGTGGATGAACGACGCGACCAAGAAGCAGGCCGTCAGCAAGCTCGAGGCGTTCACCAAGAAGATCGGCTATCCCGACAAGTGGCGCGATTACTCCGGCCTCTCGGTCGATCGTGGTCCCTACGCCCAGAACCTGATGCGGGCCCGGGCTTTCGATCGTGCCTTCGACATCGCCCATATCGGCAAGCCGGTCGACCGTACCGAGTGGGGAATGACTCCTCCCACCGTCAACGCCTACTACAACCCCTCGATGAACGAGATCGTCTTTCCGGCCGGCATTCTGCAGCCGCCCTACTTCGATCTCAACCGCGATGACGCCTATAACTACGGCGCAGCCGGTTCGATCATCGGCCATGAGATGACGCACGGATTCGACGATCAGGGCTCCAAGTTCGACGCCAAAGGCAACCTGGTCAACTGGTGGACGCCGGACGACCTCAAGAACTTCCAGAAGTCGGCCGAATGCATCCAGCAGCAGTTCGACGCGTTCACGGTCGGCGACGTTCAGACGAATGGGAAGCTGGTCTCCGGTGAGAGCATCGCCGACCTCGCCGGTCTCAAGATCGCCCTGGCTGCTTACGAGAAGTCGCTCGAAGGAAAGCCGCGCGAGATCATCGATGGGTTCACGCCTGAGCAGCGCCTCTTCATCGGCTTCGCCCATGGCTGGGCCGGCAACGGCCGGGCCGAGGCCGAGCGCCTGCAGGCTACGACTGATCCGCATCCTCTCGATCGCTTTCGGGTCAACGGACCGCTGTCGAATATGCCTGAGTTCGCCACGGCCTTCGGCTGCAAAGCCGCTGACGCCATGGTCCGGCCTGCGGACAAGCGCTGCGTGGTCTGGTAAGACTCGAAATCATCACGTTTTTGCTGTAGCACGGACACTCGTGCTACAGCTGAAGTCTGCGTGTAGCACAGACGGAAGCGTCTGTGCCACACGCGCTTCCGGCGATATCATCCGCATCTCATGCGCACCATTCGCTTTGGAAAGACTGAAGCCCGGGTCCCCGCTGTTTCTCTCGGCACGTGGGGACATGGCGGCCCCAACGTGAATCACGGCTCCTCGGTCGGCTGGTCCGGCCACGATGACAAACTGGCCAGAGAAGCGCTCACCCGGGCTCACCAGCTGGGAATCACGCATTGGGATACCGCTGATGCCTACGGAAGCGGACATGCGGAGGCGCTCATCGGCTCGGCCCTCTGCGAGGTTCCTCGCCGGGATATCTTCCTGGCTACGAAAGTGGGTTGGGTCAGCGGTCCCTACGACCACTACTACGAGCCCGAGTGGATGCGTGAGCAGATGGACCGTTCGCTCGCCAACATGAAAGTCGATTTCATCGATCTCTACTACCTGCACCATTGCGACTTCGGCCCCGATGACCGCTATTTCGACGGCGCGCTGGAAATGGTCCGTCGATTCCGGGACGAGGGAAAGATCCGCTTCATCGGCCTGTCGGACTGGGATGCGAAGAAGATCGTGAAGTTCATCGATCGCGTGGAGCCCGACGTGGTGCAGCCGTATCGGAACGTCGTGGACGACGACTACGCGTCGAGCGGCCTCGAGGCCTGGGTCGATGCGCACGATTGCGGAGTGGCCTTCTTCTCGCCGCTCCGCCATGGTCTCCTCCTCGGCAAGTACGACACGCCCCAGAATTTTCCCGAGGGCGACTTCCGAAGCACGATCGACGCGTTCCGAGACCCCGACGTCATCGCGCGGATGAAGCGTGCCCGCGGGAAGGTGATCCAGCACTTTTCAAACGAGAAGGAGCCGGTGCTGCACGCCCTGGTCGGAGCGCTTCTCACCGGCAACGGCACGGCAACCGTCCTCCTCGGCCAGCGCAATCCAAAGCAGGTCGAGGCTGCGGCGCGGATCGGGGAGGCCCTTTCGGAGAGCGATACGGAGTGGGTGCGCAGCCAATATGAGCAGGCTTAATACGCGAGCAGCAGCCTGGCCGCCCGCTCGATCTGCTCTTCGCTCGCGAGGAAGAACTCCTCCAGCGGCGGCGAGTAGGGGACTGGGGTGTCGAGCGCTCCGATGATTCGAACCGGAGCGTCGAGCCATTCGAACGCTTCCTCCTGAATGATCGCGGCCAGGCTCTCGCCGATCGAGCCGGTTCGCGTGTCCTCCTCGATGATCAGAACGCGGCTGCAGTGGCGGGCCACGCTCAGCAGCGTGTCGCGATCGAGAGGGACGAGGCTTCGCAGATCGAGGACCGAGCTCTCGATTCCATCGGCCGCCAGCTTCTCCGCCACGCGCATCCCGACGTGAACGTATGCGCCGTAGGAGATGATGGCCAGATCGCTGCCCGCTCGCCGCAGCGCCGCCTTGCCCAGGGGCATCGCTGCTGGGGCCTCATCGGGTAGAACCTGCTTGATCTTCGGATCGCGGTAGAGCGCAATGTGCTCGTAGTAGAGGACCGGATCGCGATCGGCCACTGCGGCGGCCAGGAGGGCCCGCGCGTCGTGCGGCGTCGACGGCGCCACGATCTTAAGCCCCGGTGTGCGGTAGAACCAGGCTTCGGTGTTCTGGCTGTGATACGGACCGGCGTGACGGAGTCCGCCCCACGGCATCCGCAGCACCATCGGCACGTCACCGCCCCATCGGTAGCGGATCTTCGCGGCGTTGTTGACCAGCATGTTGAAGCCCGACGCGACGAAGTCGTTGAACTGAATCTCGCCAATCGGCCGTAGCCCGCCAAGCGCCGAGCCGACACAGACGCCGAGGACGGCCCCTTCTGCCAGGGTGGAGTTGATGATGCGAGGCCCGAACTCCTTGATCAGCGGCCGGAGCAGAAGAAAGGCGTTGCCGTACTTGCCACCGACGTCCTCGCCGAAGACGAACACCCGAGGATCGCTGCGAAGCGCATCGCCCACTCCCAGCATCACCGCCTCGAGAAACGTTCGACCCCGCGGATCGAACGGCGGGGCCGACTCGATCTCCGGAAGAGTTGCGCCGACCGGCGCGGAGCGGATGGCTTCGTCGAGAACCTCGACCCGTGCCAGCGCCGGCTGATCCGCGAATACATTCTTCCCGGCATCCGACCCCTCCGGCCACGGAGCGTCGATCACCTTCCGGGCCTCGGCATCGACGGCACGATCGGCCTCGTCCTTCCAGCGCGACACCTCACCCGGGTCGACGATTCCAGCGGCCTCCAGCTTCGACGAGTAGGAGGCGATCGGGTCTCGTACGCACCAGAAATCCCATGTCGCACGATCGGCGTAGCCGCTCTCGGACAGCTGCGGATAGTCCCACGATGTGGATGGCTCCTTACCGAGGTACAGCATGTCGTCGTGATGCGCGTGGCCGCACATCCGCATGGCCACCACTTCGATGAGAGCAGGCCCGTCGCCGCGCCGGGCGCGCTCGACGGCCCAGGTAAAGGCCGATGCGATCGCTTCGGGATCCGTCCCGTCGACGGTCAGCGCCGGGATGCCGTAGCCTGACGCCTTGTCGGCGAACACCCGGACCGCGGACTGTTCGTCAACCGGCGTGGAGAGAGCGGTCTGATTGTTCTCGATACAGAAGACCGCAGGCAGTCGGCGAGCTGCGCAGAGATTGATGGCTTCGTGCCACTCGCCGAGCGACGAGCCTCCCTCGCCGATGAAGGAGACGGCAACGCGCATTCCGGGCGGTGCGCTGTCCGCAGGGCGTTGAGCTTTGTCGGCGGTGAGTGAAACAAGGCGATCCGAATACCAGAAGGACATGGCCAGGCCGGCGATGGTGAGAGCGGGCATCGCCAGGGGCGCGGTGGGGGGGAGGATACCCCACGAAAAGTCGCCGACGTGCAGGTCCTTGCCGTTCATCGGAGGGCCGGCCTTTCCCATCTGAGAGCTGAGGACCATGCGAACCGATTCCATCTCCGGGCGCATCGAGAGCGCGGCTCCGAGATCGCGGATCATCGGCGAGATGACGTCGCCCTTCCAGCTTCCGTCAGCATCGCGAAACGCGGCGCCGTGTCGCAGTCGGAGCGGTGCGGCGTAGATGGCTTCCTGGCCCAGAGAGCGGAATCCCTTGCCCTGAAACGAAGTAGCGCCGTACCGCACTTCGCCGCCGCTGAAGAAGCTCTTGAGCCTGTTGTCGGTTGCGCGGGTCACGATCATGCCGCGGAGCATCGCGCGCTTCTCGTCGCGCGTCAGCGAGGCGAGAATCGCTTCGCGCCGCAGAAAGCCGTCGCAGGCCTCGATGAGCTCCGTCGCAGCAGCGGAGAGCCGCTGGTCGATCGACACGCGCGGCGTCGTTTCGGGCACCTCATCTCGCCGGATCGTACCGAGGGTGGCGTGCTGTCCGAGCGAGTCTGTCAGCATGGCCCGCAGAGAGTCTCTGAGCTGCTCAATCGCTGAAGCGTCGGTCCATTCCGCCCCCTCGCGGGCGGCGCGATGAAACGCAGCGGTGGCCGCGCCGAGGGCGAAGGGAAATCGCTCGGCGACGAACGCCGCGAAGCGACCGCTCAGGCTCGATTTCGCGATGGTCGGGGAAGGGGTGTCGGTGGTCGTCATCCAGCCGGGAATGCTAAACGGGGCTGGCGTCGGTGACAAGCGGCTGCTTCGAGACCTGTCATTCCTGCCAGGGTGATATCCCCCCGCCAGGCACCGGCGATGGTCCGTTCAGGACCGGAGACACGACATCGAGCAAATGAGCGCGACTACTGCTTTCTCCTCCAGAAGACCACCTCTCCCCGCTCAAAATCAGGCGTGAAATGCTCTTCGAGGTAACGCCAGACGCGCGGCGCCCGGGTTGCGTTGGGAACCCCATCAATGGCGGTCGCGTCGTCGAGGGCGCGCGGAACAAGGGCCGCCGCGATCGAGCGATTGCGCTCCAGCCTTGCGATCACTTCCGACTGCGCTTTCTCCGTCTCGTAGAGGGCTACGGTGTTCTGCCGGATCGGACAGGGCCGGTCGAGGAGAAAATAGAGCATGCCGCGGTTGGTGAAGTCGAAGAAGGTCTGATCGGGACCGAGATGCTGCTCGATATAGGAACGAGTTGCATCAACCACGGCCGCATCCTCCTGCCGAAAGAGACCTCCACGCGCTCGCGGCACGCCGGAGATCTCGACCCATCCGGGGTTCACGAGACCGCGCGTCGTTCGCAACATGAGCATGACGGCAAGACGCGGAGTCATAGGCGCCACCAGCACCAGCGCCATGATTGCGACGACGCCGGCTGCCCGCCACCCCTGCTCACGGCGGCGCAGCAGGAGCGATGCCGTCCCGATCAGCAAAGTCGGGACGGCATATTGAAAATAGAGATGGTGGCGTTCGGCGAAGGAAAGGCCGGCGAAGAGCATCCAGATAGCCACGATGGCCATTGGCGCATAGCGCCGGCTCGGCCGAAGCCGCGCTCCGAGGGCGGTGGCTGCCGCCACGAGCACCGTCAGCCAGAGCAGCGGAAAGATGGCGCTGCGGTCGAAGATGGCCGCCAGAACATCGGGGAAGAACCGAAGCGCTCGCAGCGCTGGGGGCGCCGCGTCGTAGATGTCCAGGGTGTAGATCGATCCCAGAGGTAGGATCTCGGAGAGCGTGGTGCGCACGGCGTCTCGGGCGATGCCAAGGGAGGCGAGAACCACCGTCGCCGGAATGGCGATCGAAGCAACTCCGATGAGCGCCGCGATCAGAGCGCGCCTTCCGTCGGCCCTCGACCGCCACGCGTACCAGCCGATGGCCACAACGATGGTTGCCAGCGTGTAGATGCCGAAATCGAGGCTGGTCAGGAGCGCGAGCCCGGCTATTGCGGCCGCGGCTCCGAATCGCCGCATGGATCGCCGCCGGATCGACGAGGCCAGCAGCGCCAGGGCGAAAAGGGCGGGGACGACGCGAGTGAATCCGAGACCGGCAATCGCTGTGAGCGATGCAAAGAAGAAGGATGCGATTCCTGTCTCGGGGGATCCCGTCGCTGCTGCCGTCAGCACATAGATTCCGACCGACTTCAAACCGCCGATGATTCCCCGAGCCTGGAGCGCCGAGCCGACGGTGGCGCCGCGGAGCGAAAACGTTGACCAATCCATCAGCGAGTCGTCGACCAGGCCGTGCAGTGGAATGATGTCGCGGTACGGCAGCTGGCCTCGGAGAAGCTCCGACGCCGGCAGCAGTCCATGACCGTCTTCGAAGAAGTTGACGCGTGGTCGCCCTTCGGCCGAAGAGAGCGTGGCGATCATCGGGAAGGTGTAACTGACCAGCGGATAGACGAGACAGGCCACGATCGCCAGAAGCCTTCGCCGTACGCGGGGGCGGTCCGGAATCACCACGCGCAGGATCAGAGGCGTTCCCGTCACGATCAGGAGCGGCAGCCATCCGAAATGCCGCTGGTGATATCCGAGTAGTTGGATCTGAGCGAGAAGGGCCAGGGGGGCGATTGCGAAATCGAGGGCCGGCTCGAGGATTCGCCGCGGTTTGATGATGGCCAGGGCGCCACGCTCGACGAGGACGATGGCCGTGGCCACCAGTACGTATCGGTCGAGCGGCTGACCGGGCTTGATGTCCGCGAGGGCAAAGAAGAGCGACAGCGCTGACGGAATCAGAAGGAAGTCCCGACGGCTGAAACGAAGCTCGTACCGTCGCAGCGCGACCGATGAGGCCAGGACCAGCGCCGACGGAACGATGACCCAGGCCATGCTGTCGTCGAGAAGCGCGGTCCAGAGACCCGTGGCCATGGCGATCGCTGCGAGGATCACGCTCCAGGGCTGGCTCTCGCGGTCGGCGAGAAGCCGGGCGATCCGGTCGACCAGAGCGACTGTCACAATCGGCGCGATCAGCAGTGCGACGAAGAATCGAGATGGACCGTGCGCGTCGCGGCCCAGTCGAGTCATGAGGCTCGGCAGCTGGCTGGATGAGGCATGTCCGAGCCAGAGAGGCAACGAGCCGATGGCCATGCCGACACCCCAGAGACTGGCGCTGAGCAGCAGAAGCCAGCGCCGGGCTCGCGCATCAAGCGATGTGCAATGCCGCCTCCTCACCGCCGTCAGAATCATTGAGGCCCTCATTGTAGGACGCAGC
>JADGNX010000259.1 GCA_017883265.1 Thermoanaerobaculia bacterium | reverse complement strand
TGCTTCGCCGTTCCTCGAGGTATGCGGCGACGTGATCGTCGGATGGATGCTCCTGTGGCGCGCGCGGATCGCCGCGCAGGCGTTGGGCAACGGCGGAAAGGAAAAGGACGCGGCGTTCTACGAAGGGCAGCTCAAGAGCGCCGAGTTCTATACGCAGGTCATGCTGCCGGTGACGCTTGGAAGGATGGAGGCAATTCTCTCCGGCAGCAGCGTCGTCGTCGATATCACGGAAGATTCTTTCGGGGGCAAGTAGCACTCCATGGTCCACGAGCCCTTTTCTCCCGCGACCGCCATGCTGGCCGGAATGCCCGCGAAGGTGCTGTTCGCGCTGATCCCGCTGGTGGGGCTGGTTTGTTTCGCCTGGATCATCGCGCGCCGGCTCGCGCCGTTGCTTCGTGCCGCGCCCCATCCTTGCTGGCAACGCATTCCTGAACGGATCCTGCTGGTGCTGAAGATCTGGCTGGCGCAGTGGCGGCAGCCGCGCTACATGCTGGCCGGCGTGCTTCACATCGTCGTCTTCTTCGGCTTCCTCATCCTGGGCGCCCGCTCCATGCAGCTAGTGATTCTCGGCGTCGTCGATGGCTTCGTCTGGCCCGGTTTCGGCGGCACGCTTGGTGCGGCCTACAACGTTGTCAAGGACTTCGCCTCCACCGCGGTCTTCGTGGCCGTGGCGATCCTCGCCGTGCGCCGCGCCTTCTTCAAACCTGCGCGATACGCCGTCCCCGAGAAGTACGGCAAGGACCACACACCCGAGGCGCTGTTCGTCCTTGGTCTCATCGCTACATTAATGATCTCCGAGAGCGCGTTCGAGGGAAGCCTCCTCGCCGCGCAGGGCGAAAGCGTGACTTCCGCCACTGTCCTTACGTTGACCTGGGGCTTCGCGCGGACGCTCTCCGGCTTGCAGACCTCCACGCTCGCCGGCATCAATCTGGCGGCGTATGCGATCCATGACCTGACCTTCTTCTTCTTCCTCTGCTTTCTGCCGTTCGGCAAACACTTCCACGTCATCACGTCCCTCTTCAACGTCTTCTTCATGCGGCTGCAGACCGGCAACATCAAGCCGGTGGCCTATGGGATTTCGGATGCGCAACTGGATGACGTGAAGTCCTTCGGAGTCAAGGAATTCGAAGACTTCACCTGGAAGCACATGCTGGACTTCTATAGCTGCGTCGACTGCGGCCGCTGCTCGGACCGCTGCCCCGCCAACGCTGTGGGAAGGCCTCTCTCCCCGCGCTTCATCAGCATCAAGGCGCGCGACTACGCGTTCGAGCACTACCCGCTCTTTGGCAACGCGAAGGCGGATGCCGTTCCCCTGATCGGCGGGATCTACAGCGAAGACGAGATCTGGTCATGCACCACCTGCGGCGCCTGCGAGGAGGAGTGCCCGGTCGGCATCGAGTACATCGACAAGATGGTCGACCTGCGGCGCGGCATGGTCGACGACGGACTGGTGCCCCAGTCGCTCCAGAAGCCGATGAGCGCCCTCGAGAAGCGCGGCAATCCGTGGGGCAAGCTGGAGAAGAAGCGCGCCGAGTGGACCGCCGGCGTCGGCGAAGGCGTGAATGTAAAGCTCGTCGAGAAGGGCGAGACCGCCGAGACCCTCTATTTCGTCGACAGCATCACCTCGTACGACGACCGCATGCAGAAGATCGCGCAGGCAACGGCGCGGATCCTCAGCAAGGGCGACGTCGACTTCGTAGTCATCGGCAAGGACGAGAAGGACAGCGGCCACGACGTCCGGCGCTTCGGCGAGGAGATGCTCTTCCAGAGCCTGAAGGAACAGAACAGCGAGGCCATCCGCGCGTCGGAAGCGCGCAGGATCGTCGTCAACGATCCTCATGCGATGAATGCGCTGCGGAACGACTACGAGGACATGCCGCCGGTGCAGCACGTCAGCGAAATGATTGCGCTGTGCATTGAGAACGGCAAGCTGAAGCTCAACCCTCTGGCGGATGCGTCCAAAACGTACACGTATCACGACCCCTGTTACCTCGGCCGCCATAATGGCACCTACGATTCGCCGCGCCAGGCCATCGATGCCATTCCCGGACTCAAGCGCGTCGAAATGAAAGGTAACTGCCGCGACCGATCCTTCTGCTGCGGCGGCGGTGGCCTGATGCTCTTCTACGAGCCGGAAGAGGAGCAGCGCATGGGCGTCGTGCGGGTACAACAGGCCTGCGAGGCAGGTGCAGACGTCATCGTGACTGCTTGTCCCTACTGCCTGACCAACATCGAAGACGCCATCAAGGTCGCTGGCCTCGAAGGCAGGATGGAAGTGCTCGACCTGGTCGAGCTGGTTGACGGTCAGCTTCAACACTGACGCGTTGTGAGGAGCTCGCTATGGAAATCCTGGTGTGTGTCAAACGCGTCCCCGACGCGGCTGAGAACGAAATCGTCGTAGGAGCGGGAGGCGCGGATATCAAACGCGAAGACCTGGTCTACTCCGTCAACGAATGGGACAACTACGCGGTGGAAGAAGCCGTCCAGATCGTGGAGCGCGAAGGCGGAAACGTCACCATCGTCTCCATGGGCGATAGTGAAGCCGAAGAGGTGGTGCGCCGCGAGATGGCCATGGGTGCCGCCCAGGGACTTCTCCTGACGGATGCCGCCTTCGACGGCTCCGACGGCCTCGGGATCGCGACGATTCTCGCGGCCGCCGCGCGAAAAGGAGAGTACGACCTGATCCTCACGGGAGCCCTTGCCGATGACGGCGCGGGCCAGGTGGGTGGAATGCTGGCAGCGCTGCTGGACTGGCCCTACGCCTCCGTCGTCAACAAGATCGAGACGAAGGACGGGAAGTCTCTTCGCATCGGCCGAGAAATCGAGGGAGGCACGCAGGAGATCAGCGACATCGAGACTCCGTGCGTCCTCTCCATCCAGACAGGCATCAACGAACCTCGCTACGTGGGCATCCGTGGCATCCGCAAAGTCGCCTCGATCGAGATTCCGATTCTCGACGCAGGTGCCCTGGGCCTCGACGCAGCAGCAGTCGGCGCGGCTGGCGCCAACGTCAGGCGCATCGACTACTTCGTTCCGCAGCTCGGCGCGAGCGCCGAAATGCTCGAGGGAAGCATCGAGGAGCTCGCCGGCAAGCTGGTGGATCTTCTGAAGGCGAAGGGAGGGATCCGGTAATGGACGCGAAGGTCTTCGTTTACGTCGCTCACAAGGATGGCAAAGCCGACGATTCGGCACTCGAACTGGTCACCGCCGCCCAGAGCATGTTTCCGGGCTCCAACCCTGTTGCTCTCGTCGCCGGTTCCGGCATCGACGCGGTGTGTCAGGAAACGGCTGCGACGTACGGCGAGGTCTGGAAATTCGACCAGGCCGCCCTCGCCTATCCCAACGCGGAACTGCTGCGGCCACTCCTCGTCAAGGTGCTTCCCGCCGGGGCCATGCTCCTCCTTCCGCACAACACGTTCGGCCTCGATCTCGGGCCAGGACTCTCGGTGCAGCGCGGAGTCACGTACGTTCCCGACGTCGTGGGCATCGACGGTCTGGAAGGGACAACTCTGAAGGTCGTGCGACAGGAGTTCGCCGGCCAGGTGAGTGCGCACGTCCACTGCGCTGTCGCGAAAGGTGCGGTGATCACCGTCCGTTCCGGCGCGTTCCGACCCGCGCCAGCCGGAGCCGTCGCAGGGCAGGTGCTGGACCGCTCAGCGGATACCGCAGGACTCTCCGCTCGCCGGAAGTTCGTCGAGTTGATCCAAGCGGAAGCAGGCGACATCGACATCACCCGCGAAGACGTGCTCGTATCCGTAGGCCGTGGCATCGGCGAAAAGGAGAACATCGCCCTGGTGGAGGATCTCGCCGAGGCGATGGGCGCCGCCGTGAGCTGCTCCCGTCCCATCGTCGATGCCAAGTGGCTGGATAGACCACGGCAGGTTGGCACCTCAGGGAAGACCGTCAAACCGAAGGTCTACCTCGCCCTCGGTATCAGCGGATCTTTCCAGCACCTCGGCGGCATCAAGGGCAATCCCTTCCTCCTGGCCATCAACAAGAACCCCAAGGCACCCATCTTTCAGGCAGCAACCGTCGGTGTCGTCGCGGACCTGATGGAACTGCTGCCGGTGCTGACGGAGAAGATCAAGAAGAGCCGGTGAGAGGCGACCCTTCCGCGCAGCCGAATGTGCGCAACTCGCGGCCGTTTCGCGCATCACGCGAGAAATCGCTCGCGACGGTGGGTGACTCAGGACGAGGTTGGTAGCGCATACGGGATTTGAACCCGTGTTACCGCCGTGAGAGGGCGGCGTCCTGGACCCCTAGACGAATGCGCCGGGATGGCGGGAGAGGAAAATACAGAAGGTAACTCGTGACGTCAAGGTCGGTTAAACATAAGCCTGTACCCGAAATTCCGTTCACGGGATGCGTGGGGACGGAGCTTCTGTTCGCTACCCGGTGGAACGGCGTTACGATGCGCGCCATGTCACGAACACCAGACTCCCCTCCCCTCCGCCCTCTCGGCCGAACCGAGATCGAGATCTCCGCGATCGGCCTGGGGTGCTGGCAATTTTCCGGCGGGCAGGGATTGATTGGCAGCTTCTGGGGCGCCGTGCCGGAGGCGACGGTGAACGCGATCGTAAAGGCCTCCCTCGACGGCGGGATCAACTGGTTCGATACAGCCGAGGCGTACGGGCGGGGGCGTTCGGAGGAGGCGCTGGCTCGGGCGCTTGTGGCGTCAGGCAGAGGTCCGGGCGAAGTGGTCGTCGCTACCAAGTGGTGGCCGACGATGCGACGGGCCGAGAGCATCCGGGCTACCATCGACGAGCGGCTGCGATTTCTCGCTCCTTACCCCATCGATCTCCATCAGGTCCATCAGCCGTATGCGCTGGCCACGGTCGCCGCGCAGATGAATGCCATGGCAGACCTGGTCGAGGCCGGAAAGATCCGCGCGGTGGGCGTCAGCAACTTCTCGGCGAAACGGATGCGCGCCGCGCATGCCGCACTCGCCGCCCGCGGTCTGCCACTGGCTTCGAATCAGATGTTGTACAGCCTCCTCGACCGCCGGATCGAGAACAGCGGCGTCCTCGACGCGGCGAAGGAACTGGGGATCACGATCATCGCCTACTCTCCCCTGGCCCAGGGAATCCTCTCGGGGAAGTTTCACTCCGACCCGTCGCTGGTCGCGAGCAGCGGCATGAGGCGATTCCGCCGTGATTTTCGTGCCGCAGCTCTCGCTCGCTCGCGTCCCCTCATCGACGAACTGGCCCGGATCGCCGCGGCCCACAACGCGACGACGGCACAGGTCGCTCTGGCCTGGACCATTCAATTCCACGGGCCAGCGATCGTGGCCATCCCCGGTGCCACGAAGGAGCGGCATGTCGCCGACAACGTCGGCGCGATGCACCTCGCGCTGACCGGGGAGGAGTTGCGCAGCCTGGACGCGCTTTCGCGACAGTTTGCTTAGAGCG
>JADGNX010000258.1 GCA_017883265.1 Thermoanaerobaculia bacterium | reverse complement strand
TTTCTGGTTTCTGGTTTCTGGTTTCTGGTTTCTGGTTTCTGGTTTCTGGTTTCTGGTTTGAACCGGTTTATCCTTGACTGATGCGAAGCGCTTCGGTCCTCACACTGCTTGTCCTCCTCTCGACGCCATCCCAGGCGGCCACCTATCCGACTCCGGCCGAGCATGATTTTCTGGTTCGCGACTTTCATTTCGCGAGCGGAGAGACGCTGCCGGAAGTGCGCATCCATTACGTGACGATCGGCACGCCGGCGCGCGACGAGAAGGGAGCTGTCCGGAACGCCGTGCTCATCCTGCATGGAACGGGAGGGTCGTCCCAGCAGTTTCTCAACGATCATTTCGCCGGAGTGCTCTTCGCGCCCGGCGGTCTCCTCGACGCCAGCCGGTACTTCATCGTCATTCCGGACAACGTCGGTCATGGTCACTCGTCAAAGCCGAGCGACGGCCTGCACGCGCGCTTCCCGCATTACGCCTACGGCGACATGGTCGATCTGCAGCATCGTCTTCTCGTCGACGGGCTCGGCGTGAGCCATCTCTTCCTGGTCACCGGTACTTCGATGGGCGGCATGCAGACGTGGATGTGGGGAGAGCGCTATCCCGCGATGATGGATGCTCTGATCCCTCTGGCCAGCGCTCCGACCGAGATCGCCGGACGCAATCGGATCTGGCGGAAGATGATGATCGACGACATCCGGACCGATCCGGAGTGGCTTGGTGGCGAGTACAAGCAGCAACCGCGCGGTCTTGTCGCCGCCGTACAGATGCTCCTCATCGTCGGAAGCGCTCCGCTGCAATGGCAGAAAGCCGCTCCGACGCGTGACGCTGCCGACCTGTGGGTCGAAAACCAGATGAAGGCGCGACTGGCGACGAACGATGCAAACGATCTTCTCTATGCTCTCGAAGCGTCGCGCGACTACGATCCCTCCAGTCAACTCGAGAGGATCACTGCGCCTCTCCTGGCGATCAACTCGGCCGATGACTTCATCAATCCTCCCGAGCTCGGAATCGTCGAGGGACTGATGAAGCGCGTCGGGCACGGTCGTTTCGTCCTGCTGCCGATCACGCCCGACACGCGTGGCCACGGCACGCATACCTGGCCGGCCATATGGCAGCAGTACGCGCGCGATTTTCTGGCTGTCCTCTCCTCGCGATAACCGTGGATCGGCGCGACTGATCGAGCGTGTCAACCGCGCCAGTCCCGCTGGCTTCAGCGACGGTCCGATTCGCCACAACTCACTTGAATGCATTGCGTTGCGACCCTACGTTCGACGTCATGCGACGTCTCCTTCTCGTAGTCTTGGTCTGCTCCTCAGCGCTCGCCCAGCCGGTGATGTTCCGCGGGAATGCCGCGCACACCGGCGTCTTTCAGGGCGGCGGCGGCCGGAATCTGGCCGGAATGCAGTGGCGGTTTGCGACCGGCGGTGAGGTTGACGGCTCGCCCGTAGTGGCCGGACAAACCGTGTACGTCGGCAGCGGCGACGGCAAGCTCTATGCCATCGATCTCGAGCGCGGCACCGAGCGATGGAGCTTTGATGCCGGCAGCCCGATCGCATCGTCACCTGCGGTCGACGGCGGGGTCGTCTTCATCGCCACCCGCAATGGCGCGCTGATCGCTATCGCCGGCGGTAAAGCCAGGTGGCGCGTGAAGACGGGCGCCGATGTGCCGCTGCCGTGGGGCCATGAGAGCGGCGACTACTACATCTCGTCCGCAGCCATCAGCGGGGATAGCGTGATCTTCGGTGCTGGAGATGGCAGCGTGTACGCGATCGACCCCGCCAAGGGCAAGGTCCGTTGGAAAGCCCCGACCGGCGAGCGCATTCGCGGCACTCCGGCCGTAGCCGATGGCGGGGTCTTCATCGGCACTGCCGGCGGGAAGCTCTATCGATTCGATCTGGCCACTGGTAGGCAGACATGGTCGTACACGACGGCCGGCGCCTCCCTGGCATCCGGCGACTTCGGATACGACCGCAGAACCCTTCAATCGTCGCCGGCCGTCTCCAACGGCGTCGTCTATGTCGGGGCCCGCGACGGGCAGTTCTACGCCGTCGATGCCCAGAGCGGCGCGCTGCGATGGAAGAGCGACTACGGGCTTCCGTGGGTCATCAGCTCGCCGGCGGTCGACGCCGGCCACATCTACCTCGGCAGCTCAGACGGCCATTTCGTCCAATGTCTCGATGCCGCCAGCGGCAAGGAGATCTGGAAGACCGACTACGGCACACCCGTCTGGTCCTCGCCTGCGGTCACCGACGATGTCGTCTATGCGGGCGATTTCGGCGGTGGCATCAACGCGCTCGATCGCGCCACAGGCGCGAAGCTCTGGTCGTTCCGGACGAAGTCGATGGTGCTGTCATCACCGGTGGTGGCCGGAGATCTCGTCATCGCCGGCTCTTCCGACGGCGGCGTCTACGCGCTGAGGACGAGCCAGGGGCCGGTGAGACGCGCTGTTTACGTTCCGGATGCAAAGGACGACGAGGCCGCGAAGATGGTCAGTTTCTTCGTCGATCGCGGCTATGAATCGACGGCCACCGGTCCGGTGCTGGCTCGCTTCCTCTCCGACCGCATCGCGGATCATGCGGCGAGCGTCGTCGTATTCGTGCGGGGTCGCATGCCCGATGAAGCACAGAGGGTCGTTCACGACTATCTCGCCGCCGGTGGAAAGATCGTCTGGTGCGGCGCTCCGGCAGGGCTCGTCCCGAACGACCCCGAAGTCATGAAGAGCCAGGGCCCGAAGGCGTTGGACTGGAGTGCGGCGGCGCGGCTGGTCGGGGTCGATCACTCCACGACCGCATTCGATGACCGCGGAACGACGGCCACCGCCCAGGGCAGGCTATGGGGCTTGACCGGCCGCTGGCGCTCGGCGTGGGGCGTGCCGATCGATCAGGTGACCGAGCCGCTTTCGATCGACGAATGGGGACTGACTACCGACTACGTGAAGAGCTTCGGCGGCGAGCCGGGAACCGGCTTTGTACGCGGGCCGATCAGCGATCACGACGCCCTCTACTTCATGGCCGAGTACCGTCCCCGGATCACCTCGAGAGCGGCTCTCCGCGACCGCGACCCGCGAACGGAGGCACCGCCGCGCAACAGCACTTCGAAGTCGCCGTGACCGAGCGGCCGCACCTCGGCGATCCGGCCGACGCGCACGATGGCCGATCGATGCACTCGAACGAAGCTCGCCGAGTCGAGTTGCGATTCGACGTCGCGCAGGCGCTGGCGGACCGTGTAGGACCGCTGGGGCGTATGCACCAGGACATAGTTGTCCTCCGCTTCGATCCACTCGACGTCTTCCGGCGGCAAGACGATGGTGCGTGCGCCATCGCGCAACACCAGATGCGCGTTGCGAGACAGAGAGTGCCGCGCGTCGACCGTGGCCGGTCTCGCCACGCGGCTTGCTACGATATGGCCGATGACCACCAGCGTGGCGAACGCCAGGGCGGAGCCGGGAAGATTGACGGACAATCCGAACGCCAGCTTCCTGAGGAAGTCTGCGCGCAACTCCGGAAAAGGAACGCGGATGATGACGTTGGAGCCGACGAAAAACGCCAGCCATAGCGCCGCGAACGCGGGAAGTCGGCGCGGCCAGCTCAGCCGGGTGATGGGTGCTCGCTCGGCCATCCGCAACACGACCGGTGTGATCAGCATCCAGAGCGGGATGATGAGGAGGCCCTCGGCGATCGCGCCCGCTTGCAGCCTCCGGCCGGCAAACAACATCTGCGCGGTGAAGAGACACGCGGCACACGCCGCGACCACGAGCCAGGAGCCGACGATCATCGCCGGACGGGGCAGGAAGCGGATGCGGGAAACGAGCGAAGTCAGCACTCCGCGATTCTAGGCTCGCGGTAGTGGCTGGCACCGCGGAAGCGGTCTTTCGTTCCAGAGCGTTTACAGGAGTCGGGCGATTTTCCGCATCCGGAGCGTCGAAGTGTGGAGGGGCGCCCGCTCTCTGTCGTCCGCGCCCTGAACCTGACCAGCCACCCGCCCCCCGGCGGCCGAAGCGGCCGCCGCTCCACTTGGTACGGTTTATTCGAATTCTGTGCTACAGGAACTGTCGGTGCGGCACGGGTTAGAATCGGCGTCGTTTCGTGGAGGATCTCGATGCGGCTCCTGAACCCGGTAGCGGTCCCGCTGTTCGCGCTCGTGGCACTCATCGCTCCTCTCTCCGCTGAGGACACTACGCTGCCCGCTGGCACCCTGGCCAGCATCGATAAGAGCGTCGCCGATGTCCTGACCCGAAGTGGAGCGCCGAGCGCCTCGGTCGCCATCGTCCGTGATGGCAGGATCGCCTACGTCCAGGCCTATGGATTGGCTCGTCTCGATCCGTCGCTGCCAGCCACGCCCGCGATGCGCTACAGCATCGGATCGATCAGCAAGCAATTCACATCCTCGGCCATTCTGATGCTGGCCGAGGAGGGGAAGCTGTCGCTGGACGACAGGCTGGTACGGTGGTTTCCGGAGCTGACGCGAGCGAGCGATGTCACCATCCGCGAGATTCTCTCCATGACTTCGGGCTACCAGGACTTCTGGCCGCAGGATTACGTCATGCCGATGATGCTCGAGCCAGTGGCCGCGCCGGACATCCTCAACGGCTGGGCTCGAAAGCCGCTCGACTTCGAGCCCGGCACGAAGTACCAGTACAGCAACACCAACTATGTGATCGCCGGTCTCATCGTGGAGAAGGTGAGCGGCATGCCGCTGCTCGATTTTCTCGAGAAGCGCATCTTCGCACCGCTTCAGATGACCACCGTCTTCAACACCGATCTCGCTCCTCTCGGCTCGGAAGATGCCAGCCGCTACCTTCGCTACGCGCTGGGACCGCTGCGGCCCGCCCCGAAGGAAGGAAAGGGATGGATGTTCGCCGCCGGCGAACTGGCCATGACCGCGCGCGATCTAGCCCTCTGGGACGTTTCGATCATCGATCAGAAGGTGCTTCAGCCGGCATCGTACCGCCAGATGGAGACCGAGGTGCCGCTGGCAAACGGCGTGGGCTCGCGTTACGGACTCGGCGTCTCGGTCGGCAGCGTCGACGGCCGCCGGTTGATCTCGCACGGTGGCGAAGTCTCCGGTTTCACGGCGCGGAACGACGTCTATCCGGACGACCGGGCCGCCGTGGTCGTCCTCACCAACCTCGACGCCACGAGCGCATCGGAGCAGATCGCGACGAAGATCGGCAGTCTCCTTTTCGCGGCGACCGACAACACGGCGCAGGCCGCGCTCGATCAGGCCCGCACGATCTTCGCTGAGCTGCAGCACGGCCGGATCGACCGACACCTCTTCACGTCCAATGCGAACGCCTACTTCACCGACCAGGCGGTGAGCGACTTCGCCTCCAGCCTCGGACCTCTCGGCGCCGCTCAGGAATTCACGCAACAGGCGCAATCGCTGCGCGGTGGGATGACCCTTCGCCGGTTTCGTCTCCGCTTCCCGCAGAAGACGCTCCGCATCACGACATTCACCATGCCTGACGGC
>JADGNX010000005.1 GCA_017883265.1 Thermoanaerobaculia bacterium | reverse complement strand
CAACGGAGTATCCACGCCGACCCAGTTCGCTGCCGCCGCGGCCATCTCCGATCGCTCTGATTACCGCGTCCGGATGCGAGAGGGATACCTCGAGCGGCGTGAGATCCTCGTGGCAGCGGCGCAGGAAGCCGGCTTCTGCTGCAGCACGCCGCGAGGCGCCTTCTACCTCTTTGCCAACGTTCGCGAGCGCCTCGGAAGCGACTCATGGAAGGCGATGGAGACGCTCCTGGAGCGAACGCGCATCGCCACCGTGCCTGGATCGGTATTCGGCCCCGAGGGAGAGGGATACCTGCGGATGTCGTTCTCGACGTCGATCGCGGTGCTCGAGGCCGCGGCGGCGGCGCTGAGTCGACTCTGACCCCTGCCTGCCGCACGCCACGCACTGCCCGTGACCCCCTGACCGGGATTACGGACGCGGTGTGGGGGGCGCTTTCTGCGCCCCGGGCGAGGTGGCCGGAGCGGCGGGCGTCACGATCTGACTGGCATCCGGCTGCTTCGACACCGCCTGCTCAGGCGGGCGGTCGGTATAGCCCTGCGGGTTCGGTTGCAACTGCAGGCTTTGGCGCACGTGGTCGGTCTTGTACATCCGGAGGAGCGAGCGGCCGACGAGCTTCGTGTCGGCCAGGCGCGGGTTGCTGCGCAGATCGAGAAGGGCCCGGTTGATCGCGAATGCCTTGGCGTAATACTCGACAGCCGCGTCGTCATCATGCCTTTCTTCCTCGAGCAATCCGAGCTGGAAGAGCGCGGCGGCGTGTCCCGGCTTTATACGAACGGTCGCTTCGAATGCAGCACGGGCAGAAATAAATTCGCCGCGGCCGGAGCGCATGAGGCCGAGGTTGTACCAGGCCGGATAGAAGTCGCGGTCGGCGTAGACGGCCCGCTCGAATTCGAGTTGGGCATCCTTCGGAAAACCCTTCGCGACCAGAAGTCCCGCCAGGTCGTTGTGCAGGGTAGCCGATCGCGGGTTGGCTCGCAGGCCGTCGAGATCCTTCTGAATCCGTCTGTCGAGTGGATTCGCCGGACTGAGGTACTGAGAGTAGAAGATCGGTCTGGCGTAAGGATTCTCGCCATGGACTTTGCGGTCGATGGTCCGGTTGAGGGAGAGGCAGGCCAGCGAGCCAAGAGCGGGCAGCGCGGCGATCAGGAGCAGCAGGGAGTGTCGTTTCATCATCGTTCCTGAACTGGTTTGGCTTTCAGCTTAACTTTACCGTCGACCGTCTCGACGCGAAAGGCGATGGTCTGAACCTGGTACTTCGATCTCAGCGACTCGGACTGTTTCTGAATCATCGTCGTGAGCTGTTCGATGGTGAGCGTCGCGCTCTTGCCCATCTTGTCGTTCTCGGCCCGGATCTGTTCGAAGATTTGCAGGGTCGCCTCCGTGCCGTTTCCTTTCGACACCTTTACATACGGATCGGCCAGCTCGGACGTTACGCGCTCCGGCGGTTTGGCGGCGCGTGTCTCCTCCGGAAGAGCCGCCGCAAGAGCTGCGGAGCGTTTCTTGAACTCCATGGGTCCTTCCTCGCGCTCACGCGTCCGGCGAGCCCACATCTCTCTGTACTGGTTGTAGCGGGAGAGGATGGTATTGAAGCGGAAGCGGCGGGTGTTGTCCCGCATCGTCTCCTTGCTCATCTCGTGGACGGTCACGTCGAGGGAACGACGCTCGGTGATCGGAGGCATCTTGCGGATGCCGGCGAAGAACTGGTCATACTTGTTCTTCAGCACTCGCAGGCGCTCTTCGAACTCCTCCAGATCCTCGTCGGGTTTGACGGCCATCTCGCGTCTACAATGTCGGTATTCTGCAACGGCTTGGGCAGGGCGTATGAGTAAAACAGCGAAAGCGGCCGGAGATTCCGCCGCCGGCGCGTCCGGCAGGGAGACCCGGCGGACGATTCCGAGCGTCGAGGCGATCCTCAGCAGCGTCCCGTTTTCGCCGATCATCGACCGCTACGGACGAGAGCCAGCCAAGGATCAGCTCTCGTCCTACCTCGCTGCGTTCCGTGGGGAGCTGACGGACGCGAGCCCCGGCCGTCACTTCAACCTCGAAGATTGCGCGGCTTCGCTCGCCACCTCGCTCGAAGCGCTCCAGCGTCCGGCCCTGCGGAAGGTCATCAATGGCAGCGGTGTCATCATCCACACAAATCTGGGACGCTCACCGATCGATCCGGCGGTCTGGAATGCCGCTGCTTCGGCCGTCTGCGGCTACTCGAATCTCGAATTCGACCTGGAAACGGGGCAGCGGGGGGCGCGCGATGAGCTTCTCTCAACGGCCGCGGTTCAGCTCTTTGGATGTGAGGCCGCTATCCTGACGAACAACAACGCGGCAGGGACGCTGCTCCTGCTCGCTTCCGTGGCCGCAAAGCGGGAGGTCATCGTCTCCCGCGGTGAGCTGGTTGAGATCGGCGGATCGTTCCGCATCCCCGACGTCATCCAGCAGGGTGGGGCGAAGCTGCACGAGGTCGGCACCACGAACCGCACGCGAGCGGCGGACTATGCCGTGGCGGTCACCAGACGGACCGCCGCCATCCTCCGGGTGCATCGGTCGAACTTCGACATCGTCGGATTCACTGAAACGCCGACGGTCGATGCGCTCGTCGAGGTCAGCCGCTCCAGCGGTATTCCGATGCTCTACGACGAAGGGAGCGGGCGGGTCGTCGACCTCTCTCGCTACGGCTTCGCCGCCGAAGACACCATCGGTCAGCTTCTGGCGCGCGGGGTCGACGTCGTGACCTGCTCGACCGACAAGCTCATCGGCAGCACCCAGGGAGGTCTCATCCTCGGCAGCGCCGCCATCATCAATCGCTGCCGCAGGCATCCGCTCATGCGCGCGCTGCGCGCGGGGAAGGAGAGCTACGCACTGATCGCCGAGACGCTGCGCATCTTCGCCAGCGGGAAGCACGAGGAGCGCATCCCGATTTATCGGATGCTGGCAACACCGCTCGAGGTGCTTCGGCGGCGGGGTGAGTCGATCGCCGGCGCGACCACCGCGCGGCTATCTGATACCCGCGGCGTGCTGGGAGGGGGAACCACGCCGTCAGAAACGATCGCTTCGATCGGCATCGAACTGCCGGGGAATGCCGATGCTCTGGCCGATCGCCTTCGGCGTTCCGATCCACCGATCGTCGGCCGCATCGTGGAGGATCGGTTCACCATCGATCTGCGAACGGTTCTTCCCGAAGAAGACTCCATCCTGAAGGAAGCGATCCTCGAACTGGCATAGGGTCACCGAAATGCCAGTCAACTGTCTGACTCTGTACCTTTTGGGCGCTTCTCATCGAGCCAGGCGTCGCCGAACAGCATCTTCCCGATCTGTTGCCTTGTTTCGAGCGCCAGACGCTGCTTGTCTCGCACCGAGAGTCCGCGGGTCGTGATCGGCGCGCCAACCCGGACGGTCACCGCACCCGGCTTGACCCGCGACGATCCGACAGGAAGAACATCGAAGGTGCTGTCGATGGCGATCGGCACGATCGGAAGCTCGGAGCGGATGGCGAGGAGAAATCCGCCGCGCTGAAACTCGCGCATCTCCCGGACGCGCGTCCGCCCCTCTTCCGGAAAGACGACGATGGTATTCCCTTTCCTGATCCGCTGAACGGCCAGCTCGAACGATTTGACTGCAGTCCGCCGGTCCTTGCGGTCGATGGGGATGAACCCGGCACGGCTGAGCGCCCAGCCGAAGATCGGGATCGAGAAAAGACTCTTCTTGGCCATGAAGCGGATCGGCTGCTGCGGGATCGAGGCGAAGAGACAGGGGATGTCGAGATAGCTGTAGTGGTTCGCCACGAGGATGTAGCGCTGGTCGGATCGGATCCGTTCGAGACCTTCGCTCCGCAACTCGATTCCGGCTGCCCGGATGATGGTCCGCCCCCAGAATCGAATGATCGGATCGATGAGCGGAGAGGTCGATCTGAAGATTGCGATGACCAGCACCGAGAAGCCACAGACGAGCGACGACACCAGCGCCACGGCGAGAACCCAGAGCGTCCGAGCCATCGAGGGGACTCTAACATGAGGCTGAGGACCCCGCGTCTCGCTCCATCCTTTGATACAATCGCGCGGCACGAACGAGATCGCGTGATTCTGTGCGACGCGCTCACTGCCGGAATGGCTGGCCAACGAATCCTGGAATCGCGGAAGGGGTCGGATATCGAGGGGACGCTCGTCTCCGGCGGCCGCATTTCCGTATCCCTCATCCGGACGCGTGTTTGAACGCGCCTCAATCGACCAGCAGAAGGAGTCCAAGGTGTCTGAAACTCTGATTGTCCCTGCAGCGCTGGAAGAAAACTGGTCGCCGGGCGACGGGCCGGTGATCAACGACCTCACGATCCATGTGGCCACGGTCAACGGATCGGGCTCGCAGTCGTCGAACAGCGTACTGATGCGCTCGATCTTTCAGATGGGCGTGCCGGTGAGCGGCAAGAACATGTTCCCTTCGAACATCGCCGGGCTGCCGACCTGGTTCACCATCCGGGCCAACAAGGATGGCTGGATCGCCCGGAAGAAGGAGGTCGACATTCTGGTCTGCATGAACGCGCAGACCGTGAAGGAGGACGTCGAGGCGCTCACGGCCGGCTCGATCTGCATCTACGACGCTCCGCTCAATTGCAGGGTCATGCGGAGTGACCTTCTCTTCTACGAGGTGCCGTTCGCTAAACTGGCGATGGAGCTCACGACCGATCCGCGCCTGCGCAAGCTCCTGGCAAACATGCTCTACGTCGGCATCGTGGCCGAGCTGATCGGCATCGACCGCCAGGAGATCGTCACCGCTCTCAACAAGCAGTTCAAGGGAAAGAAGAAAGCGGTCGACCTGAACGTCCAGGCCATTGACAAAGGGATGGAGCACACCCGCACCGCGCTCGAAGGACAGCAGCGTTTCCGCATCGAACGGATGCACAAGACCGAGGGGAAGATCATCATCGATGGCAACGCGGCCGCGGCCATCGGATCGGTCTTCGGCGGAGTGCAGGTCGTGACCTGGTACCCGATCACCCCGTCATCGTCTCTAGTCGAGTCGATGATCGACTACCTCAAGGAGTACCGCGTCGACGAGAACGGGAAAGCGACGTTTGCCGTCGTACAGGCCGAAGACGAGCTGGCAGCCGTCGGCATGGTACTCGGCGCGGGTTGGGCCGGGGCCCGGTCGATGACCTCGACCTCGGGCCCGGGCATCTCTCTCATGGCGGAGTTCGTCGGGCTGGGCTACTTCGCCGAGATCCCGGGCGTGATCTGGGACATCCAGCGGGTCGGACCGTCGACCGGTCTGCCGACGCGGACCAGCCAGGGTGACGTGCTGGAGGTCTTCACCCTGTCGCACGGCGACACCCAGCACATCGTTCTCATCCCCAGCAGCGTGTCGGAGTGCTTCGACTTCGCCATCGAGGCCCTCGACCTGGCCGAGATGTTTCAGACTCCTGTCTTCGTGCTGTCCGATCTCGATCTCGGCATGAACAACTGGATGTCGGATCCATTCAAGTATCCGGAGAAGGAGTTCCGCCGCGGGAAGATCATGACGGCCGAGAAGCTGACCGAGCTCGGAGGGAAATGGGGCCGCTACCTCGATGTCGATGGCGACGGCATTCCCTATCGCACGGTGCCCGGTACGGCACACCTCGATGCCGCCTACTTCACGCGCGGCTCCGGTCACGACGCCTACGCGCGCTACTCGGAACGTCCGGAAGATTACAAGGCCACGGTGGACCGGCTGGCCAGGAAGAACGAGACCGCTCGCAAGTTCGTTCCGAAACCGGCCATCGAACGGGTGGAGGGAGCGAGGATCGGACTGGTGGCCTACGGCACGACCGACTTCGCGCTGCAGGAGAGCCGTCACCAGCTAAAGAAAGAGAAGAACATCGACACCAGCTACTTGCGCCTGCGAGCCCTTCCCTTCACCAGCGAGCTGAAGGCCTTCGTGGCCGAGCATGAGCACGTTTACGTCGTGGAGCAGAATCGGGACGGCCAGATGGGCGACCTCATCCGTCTGGAGGTCGGAAGCGATCAGTCGAAGATCCGGAAGATCCTCCACTACAGCGGCCTGCCGTGCGATGCGCGATTCATCACCAACGCCGTGCTGACCATGGAAGAAGTGGCGTCGTCTCCTTCCGGGCCGGGCAAATCGCCCGCGCCAGAGGTGAGCTCGTCACGGGTGCCCATGCAGGGCCCTCCTCCGTTGGGTTTCAAAGGTGATGGACAGGATTAAAGGAGAAGCACGATGGCGGACAGCACGATCAAATCGACCACTGAGGTGCCGAAGGAAAACCGGCTGGGCCTCAAGGCGCTCGACTACGGCGGCGGCAAGTCGACGCTCTGCGCCGGTTGCGGCCACGATGCCGTCACCAACCAGATCATTCGCGCGTTTTACGAGATGAGCGTCAAGGCGGAGAACGTCGCCAAGTTCTCCGGGATCGGCTGCTCTTCCAAGACGCCGGCCTACTTCCTCTCGCGCTCGCACGGGTTCAACTCGGTCCATGGACGGATGCCTTCGGTTGCCACCGGGGCCATCCTGGCGAATCACAAGCTGATCGGCATCGGGATCTCCGGCGATGGAGACACTGCCTCGATCGGGCTCGGGCAGTTCATGCACATGGTCCGGCGCAACATCCCCATCATCTACATCATCGAGAACAACGGGGTGTACGGGTTGACCAAAGGGCAGTTCTCAGCGACCGCGGACGAGGGGTCGAAGCTCAAGAGCGGCGTTGTGAACGATCTGCCGCCGATGGACCTCTGCGCCCTGGCCGTGGAGCTCGGTTGCGGATTCGTGGCCCGCGGTTTCGCAGGCGACCCCAAGCAGATGGTCAATATTCTCAAGGCCTCCATCGCCCACAGCGGTACGGCGGTCATCGACGTGATCTCGCCCTGCGTCACCTTCAACAATCATGAGGGGTCGACCAAGGGCTACACCTACTCCAAAGAACATCAGGAGCTCCTCCACCAGATCGGTTTCGTGCCGTCCTATGAGCAGATCGAGGTGGACTACGAGCCCGGCACGGTCCGGGAAGTGACGATGCATGACGGCTCGACGGTGCTCCTCAGGAAGCTCGAGGAAGACTACGACCCCACCAACACCATCCAGGCCATCTCGCGCCTCCACGAGGCAACCCAGGCCGGGCAGATGCTGACCGGCCTCATCTTCCTCACGCCGGAAAAGAAGAGCTTCACCGAGCTGCTGAACGTCGTCGACCAGCCCCTGTACAGCCTGACTGCGGACGTTACCAAGCCGTCGCGCGAAGCGCTGGACGCGATCATGCAGGAGCTGATGTAGTACGAGTGCGACAAACGGAGGTCGCGATGACCCAGAAGGTCACGGACAACGACACCGGCGGCGACGCCAAAGGGGCAGTCGAGAGCGAGGTCGAGCGCATCCGCGTCATCAAAGGCAGCGAGACCCTCGGCTACAAGGGAGAGGCGCACGAGGAGCACAGCGGCCAGAACTCGCCACGCCCCGCTCCCGGTCTGAAAGGCGACCTCGCCGACAACGATCCCGACCAGCTGCCGCCGAAATAGACGTTGTGTGGTGGTGAGCAGTGGTCTTGTCGCGCACAGGGAGCGCGTCATCGCGGCAAAATGCTGTCATCGCAACAGAGCGAGAGCATTGCACCGCTTGATACTCGCCCACCGGCGGGAGTCACTACTGATGCCCAACGGAGCGTGAGCCGCGATCAGCGCACGAACCGTACTGTCCTGACACTCAAATAATGTGATTCGATAGAGTGTGCCAGTTAGCGCATAATCGAGAGCGCGATTCCCGTCACCATCGGCTCGCGCCGGATCGGCGCCGCGTCGCAGCAACAGTTCAACGATGGGCGTATAGCCGTAACCCGCGGCCATCATCAACGGAGTAACACCTCGTTGTTTCGTCCTCGGCTCCGTTTCGTATTCGCCCGTCCGGTTGACGTCCGCGCCGGAATCGAGAAGCGCCTCCACCGAGCCGATCTGATTCTTGTCAATCGCGTGCATGAGCGGTGTCCAGTTGAGACCCCCGTATTCGGCGTTCGGGTCGGCGCCGCTCTTGACGATCTCGTGCACCGCCGCTGCGTTCCCATCACGCGCGGCGACGACGAGCGGAGGAGTGTCTCGCGGCTCCGCGAAGCAGCCCGCGAGAAGAAGGGCACCGGCAAGAAGCGCGAAGAGTCGCATTGGCCTCCGTTCAGTCAGCCGGTGCGCAAAAGGTCAACCGTCACTGATGTGATCAATCTGGGTGCCGAGCCATTATCTGTCAAGTACTTTGTACAGACAAGTACAACCCACTCCATACCTTCAGATCGATCGGCCTCGTCTCGGCCGCACTGGGCTACGGAGATGTCTCCGCTCCACCGCTGTCGATATCGTCGCACGTTGTCAAGCGCTCGCCAGAAACTCGAGCCCGGCGATCGTCCGGGAGCCGTGCCAGGTGACGAGGTGTCCGGGAAAGGGTCCCACGACGCGAGCGGTTGACTGATCGCGCAGCGCTGCGGCATCGGCTTGCGTGAAGAGATACGGCTCGTCCGGCAGGAAGATGACTTCAGGGCTCAGGCTGATCACGTCGATTAGCTCGCGCTTCGGATATCGCGATGCCTCCGCCAGGAGGTTGACGCCGCCGGCAGCCTCGATGAGCGACGAGACATAGGTGTCGCCGCCGCACCACATCCAGGGATCCTTCCAGATGGGACAGGCGAAGGTGAACGGCTGTCGTCCGGCAAATCCCGCTTCGGCCTCTTTCAGCTTCGTCTGCAGCCGTCGGGCGGCATCGGGCACGCCGTGAATCATGCCGAGCGTGCCGAATAGCGCGTCGACGTCGGCCACGCTCTTCGGCTCAGTTACGAAGATCGGCGCGAACGCCGCGATCTCATCGGCATGGCGTTTGAGATTCTCTTCGACGTTGAGATGGACGAGGTCCGGCTTCAGCGCGCGGATGGCAGCGAGATCGGGATTCTTCGTGCCGCCGACGCGGGTGGCCGTTAAGTCCGGTGGAAAGATGCAGTAGTCGGTGATGCCGACGACCGCTCCTCCGGCGCCGAGATCGAACAGCGTCTCGGTCAACGAAGGCACGAGCGAGATCACGCGGCGTGGTGGCAGCGCAAATTCGAGATCGACGCCCCGCGCATCCCTCGGCACGTCGTCATTCTACGAGTACTTCCCTCTACAATGCCGGGCATGGAATTCAACCGAGTCACAGATGGGGTTTTGAAGAAGTTGACCGATGTGCTCGGCCCGGACGGCGTGGTGACCGACGAGGAGACGCTGACGCCGTTCGCATCCGATTACACCGAGGATCTCGTGTTCATGCCCGAGGTGGCGGTGCTGCCGCGAACGGCCGAGCAGGTGCAGGCCATCATGCGCATCGCCTTCGAGCATCACGTCCCGGTGACTGCCCGTGCCGGCGGCACCGGCCTTTCGGGGGGCGCCCTTCCGGTGCTGGGAGGCATCCTCCTCTCATGCCATCGGATGAATGCCATCGTGGAGATCGATCGCAGCAATCTGATGGGAGTCGTCGAGCCGGGGGTGATCACGCAGGTTTTTCAGGAGGAGGTCGAGAAGGTCGGTCTCTACTACCCGCCTGACCCGGCTTCGCGCGGCTCATGCACCCTCGGCGGCAACGTCGCCGAGAACGCCGGCGGACCGCGCGCGGTCAAATATGGCGTGACCAAGGACTTCGTGATGGGACTGGAGGCCGTCCTCGCGGACGGCTCGCTGATCAAAACGGGCGGCAAGCTCTACAAGGATGTCAGCGGCTACAACCTCACACAGCTTCTGGTCGGCTCCGAGGGGACGCTGGCCATCACCACGAAGATCTTCTTCAAGCTGCTTCCCTGGCCGCCGTTCCGCAAGGTTCTCCTGGCGCCGTTCGACTCGCTGGACAAAGCGGCGATCGCAGTGACCGCCGCATTTTCGAAGGGTGTACAGCCGAGCGCCTGCGAGCTCATCGAGCGCGATGCGGCGCAGTGCGCGATCAAGCAGCTGGGTAAGGAGTGGCCGCATCCCGATGCTGCGGCGCATCTTCTTCTGGAGGCCGACGGGTTCACCGAAGAGCGCGTCGACGCCGAAGCGATGATGATGGCCGAAGCCTGCATGGAGTCGGGCGCGGACGATGTGTTTCTGGCCCAGGATGAGCCGAGGATGCGCGAGATCTGGTCGCTGCGGCGCTCGATCGGAGAGGCCGTCAAGAGCATCAACATCTACAAGGAGGAGGACACCGTCGTTCCTCGCGACAGGATCCCGGAGCTGATCCGAGGCGTCAAGGAGATCGCTGCGCGCTACGGTCTGCTGGTCATCTGTTACGGCCACGCCGGCGACGGCAACATCCACTGCAACATCATCAAGACCGTCGATGACGAGGCCTGGCGGGTGGCGCTGCCGAAAGCAATCACCGAGATCTTCCAGCACACGGCCTCGCTCGGCGGGCAGGTTTCAGGCGAGCACGGAATCGGCTACGTGCAGAAGGAGTATCTCCCCATCACGCAGGGAGCGGTCGAGATCGGCTTGATGAAGCGG
The DNA here is from genome assembly GCA_017883265.1 of Thermoanaerobaculia bacterium. Classification (GTDB taxonomy): domain Bacteria; phylum Acidobacteriota; class Thermoanaerobaculia; order Gp7-AA8; family Gp7-AA8; genus JADGNX01. Next base: position 27,712 of record JADGNX010000005.1, on the reverse strand, counting down.
ATCAAGGAGCAGTTCGATCCGACCGGGATCCTGAATCCGATGAAGATGTTCCTGTAACTCCGTTACATGCCGCCGGCGGCCAGAGGCATGCGTGCCGTGGTGCGAAGTTTCTGGCCGATGCGGAGCTTCTGTCCGGCATCGAGCTGGTTCAGATCGACAAGCTCTTCCACCGAAAGGCCGTGATTACGGGCGATCGAATAGATTGTGTCGCCCTTCGTCACTGCGTAGTACGAATCGTCGTCCTCGTCATTGAGGAGCGACGCGAGCTCTCGTTCGCGCACCGGAAGATAGATGGTCTGGCCTTCGTGAATGCCGCCACCCCGCAGCGAATTCATCTGCGAGAGCACCTCGGTCGATGTTCCGATGGCGTCGGCCAGGTCCGCGAGGCTGTCGCCCGGCCGGACGGTGAAGGCGGTCAGAGCGATTCGGGCGTCTTCGCTGCGCAGGGTGGTGGCCCGTTGCGCCACGGTCGATGCTGCCTGCGCCGGTACGCGGATCGCGCAACGGCCGGGTGGAACCATGCCGCGCCTGAGGGATGGGTTCAGCCGGCGCAGCAGTGTCTCGTCGATGTTGCCGGCTTCGGCGACATAACGAAGGGAGACCGGGCCCTCGATCTCCACGCGGCGTTCTTCCTCGCCGGAATGCGCGGGCTCGGAGAGCTGGAAGCCGTAGGCAGCCGGATCGTTGGCGATCATGAGCGTGGCAAAAAAGGTCGGCACGTAGCCGCGGGTTTCCTTGGGAATCGCACCGGCCTCGAGCAACTGCCAGAAATCCGTCGCGCCGTTCTCGTCGAGGGCCCGGCGGATCCGGCCGGGTCCGGCGTTGTAGGCCGCCAGAGTCAAAGGCCAGTCGTGGAATTGTCCATAGAGATCGCGCAGGTAGGCTGCGGCGGCCCGGGTCGCTTTGTCGAAGTCGGCGCGCTCATCGACCCACCAGTCGACCCGCAAGCCATACTCCCGCGCGGTATCGGGCATGAATTGCCAGACGCCGTGGGCACCGGCGCGCGAGGTCAGCGTCTCCAGGTAGGCGCTTTCGATGACCGGCAGGTAGGCCAGGCCCTTTGGAAGCTTGTACTCCGCGAGAACCGAGTCGATCATCCTCTTGTACTTTCTGGAGCGGTCCAACGAAGTCTGAATGCTCTCGTGCAGGTCTGTGGAAAAATAGCTCAGCGCGCCGCGGATCGCTTTGTGATCCGGGATCTCCATCGAGAGTCCGGCGTCGACATCGACGAGCGGCAAGGAGGCCGAGCCCTGGGATCGGGCCTCGATCTGCGCATACGCCTCTTCCAGTGCCGCTCGATAGCGGGCTGCGTCGGTGGCGCTCGACGAGGTGCTGGCGGAGAGCTGGGAGGAATTCGAGGGAACGGAGTGAGGGGGAGGCGCCGTGGCGCAGGAGACCGAGCCGAGGGCCAGAAGCATCAGTACGGAAACCGTTCTGTTCATCGCGCCCTCCCACCCGGTCGCCGCGAACGTGCGGCTCATTGCGCGTCGATCTTGAGATTCAGCAGGATCGATTGCGCGCCGTCGGCGTCATCGAGATCGATGGTCTGTTCGTATCGATGAAGGACGCCGGAGTTCTCGTCTTCCAGCGATAGCGTAACACGAGCGATCCGGCTCCTGCCGAGCCAGTCCGTGCCGGCCGCCAGCGACAGGCTCCTCTCGATGCTCTTGCCGGGGGTCTGGACAGGGGTGGGAGCCGGCGTCTCGCGGCGCACCTTCGGCGGCGTCTGGGTCGCTCTCTTCCGCAACGCCTCGAGCTCTGCCATCACGTCGACCGAGTTGCGGACCTTCACACGCTTCACCTGCGGCTCTTCGGTCCGCGGAGCCTTATCCGCCCGGCCGAAATCGATCTCCTGTTCGGGAGCCTTGAGCATCGCAGCAGGCGCGGCGTCATGCGGCAGCTCCGCGGAAGGAATCGGCACATCCTCGAGGATCGCGGCGTCGAAGATCACGTCCTCCGCCGTGGAATCGGGGATGGTCGCCGAAGCCGGCTCGGGCGTCACGGCCGGGGCGTCGACCGTTGCGATGGAGGCCGGCGCTTCAATCCTCACGGCCTCGAGCTCCGAGCTCTCCTTGAACGGACGATCGGGCATCGGAGGCGGAGGCGGCTCGAGGATCGTCATCGCCGCGCCGAGCTCTTCGTCGGAGGCATCGGGTGCATTGGGGTCGTAAAACTCCACCGGCTGCGGCGGTCGCAGTGGCTCCGGGACGCGGGCGCGGAACGAGTTCTCTGGCGGCCTGCGAGCGGTGGGCGACCGCGCATCGTCTCCGGTCATCCTCCGGCGGAGGGTGCGCAAGGTCAGTTTGGAGATCAGCTTCAACGTCTCGAAGACGCCCATCCCTCCGACCGCGGATGCCTCGGTGTGCTCGTAAATACCCTGAGGATCGAGGGCGCTCAGGATCGTGTTCTTGTCCAGGATGTTCGGCAGGTCGCGTTTGTTGAGCTGAATCACCGTCGGGATGTCGTCGAGGTTCAGGCCGATCTCCGCGAGGTTCTCGCGCAGATTCTTGATGCTCTCGACGTTCGCATCGAGCATGGGGGTCTGAGAATCGGCCACAAAGACAATGCCGTCGACTCCCTTGAGCACCAGCTTTCGCGTCGTGTTGTAAAAGACCTGTCCGGGAATGGTGTACAGCTGGAGCCGCGTCTTGAAACCGCCGATCACTCCGACGTCGATCGGCAGCAGATCGAAAAAGAGGGTCCGGTCGGTCTCGGTCTCGAGGCTGACCATCTCGCCACGGCTCTGCGGGGAGGTCTTGCCGTAGATCCAGTGAAGGTTGGTGGTCTTTCCGCAGAGGCCTGGACCGTAGTAAACGATCTTCGCCGCCATCTGCATCGTCGCGTAGTTAAAGAAGACCATCGGATCGAGCCCCGCGGATTCCGCCGGAGCGGACAGCGATCGTAGCACCCGGTTTTCGAAGGGGTCAAGGAAGGAAACTATTGTCGGAAAGCCACTTTTCGAGAGCATCGTCGCCATCCAGGGCTCCGGCTCCGGCGGTCCTTCCAAGGATTTCCGCCGCCAGTTGGCGATAGATCCGCTGGAGATGAGGAACGCCGGCCAGGGCAGCCAGGTGTCCGGCCACGACCTGGCGCTCGCCCCGCGCGGCGGGACCGGTAAAGGAGGCTGCTCCTCGCTGATGCAGCCAGTTTGAGGAAGCCGAGGCGGCCAGATCGACGATGGCCCGACGGAGGATGGTCAGGGTGGGTGTGTCTGCAGCCGGGATGTCAAGAGCGACGCTCTGGAGAATCTCTTCGGACATCTGAAGCATGGCGGCTACATGGTTGGCGGCGAAAACGGCGGCGGCGTGGTAGCGCGCTTTCTGCTCCGCCGGTATCCGCCCGAATATCCCGCCACAGATCTCGACGACGCGGAGGGCATCGTGGACGGCGTCGTCCGGTCCCTCATAGACCATGAGCGTGTCGCGGAGCGTCACCGGCTCGCCGACGGCGGGTAGGGCCCGGAAGGGATGGAGCGAGAAAGCATTCGAACGATCGCCGAAGACCGCGCCGGGGAGTGATCCGCTGCAGTGGAATACCGCCGCCGCTGCGCCTGAGACTTCAGCGGCGATCGCCGGGATGGCCCGGTCGCTGACTGCAACGAGCACGACATCGGAAGTACTGGCGACCTCCGCCACGGTCATCACATCGAGCGATAGAAGACGGGCCGCAGGGCTGGCAGAGCCGGCCCGCAGCGCAATCCCGGAGAGTGGAAGGCCGGCTGCCCGCCAGGCGGAGCCGAAGGCCCAGGCGGCGCGTCCACCTCCTATGATTCCAAGGCGCATCGTTCTATTCTGAGGCGGTGAAGCATTCTTTGACCGTCGCCGGCATCCTCGTGCTGCTCACAGTAACGCATCCGGCGCGAGCGGCGGCGTCCTGTTCCAGCGGCGACGCCTACACCCAGGCTCTCTGCAGCTTCACACAGCACGACTACAACACGGCGTCGCAGCGGTTCGAGGCCATCGTCGCGCGAGGAGAGCCCTCGCCGGAGACGATCAAGTCGATGTATTTTCTGGCGCGAACGGACATGAAGATGCGCCGGTGGGTGGAGGCCTCGTCCCTGCTCACCAGAATCTATTCGATTGCCCCCGGTTTCTACCGTGAATGGAACTGCGATTTTCTCCTCGGCCAGTGCCGTCGTGCGTTGGGGAAGGACTGATGACCAGAGATTCGAAACCAGAAACCAGAAACCAGAAACCAGAGAAGGCCGTTCTGGTTTCTGGCTTCTGGTTTCTGGCTTCGAATTCACCGGAGCGGTCTACATCTCGTTGGTCTGTGGTGGAGCCTCGTTAGACATGCCGCAGACTCAATTCGAGCTTCGACGTAAACTGCTGCAGCTCGAAGCGCTCTACGATGTCGGCCGTGCGCTGAACACTCTGCGCCCCGAGGGAGAGCTGCTCGAGGAGTTGATGCAGAGGGCTATCTCGGTACTCGATGCGGCCGTCGGCTTTGTCTTCTCGATCGACGAGACGATGAACGTGCAGCATCTCTTCGCGTTCGGGTTCGAGCCGCCGTCCATCTCCCAGTCGATTCTGGCCGAAGAGCCGGTGCGCCGGTTGCTGAGCACCCGGGTGCCCCTTTCGACGCCGATGGCGAAGTTTCTCGGAGTCACTGCCGGCGATCTTCTGCTGGCGCCCATGATGTCCGGAGACTCCGTGGTCGGGGCGATCGGAGTGGGAGGCAAGGAAGAGCGGGGATCCGGGAGTGGAAGCTTCGTCGAGGACGATCTTCGCTTCCTCGGCTCGCTCGCGGCGATCGGGGGAGCGGCGGTGGACAACGCTCGCAACTACCATCGTCTCAACATGGTCCGGGAATCGCTCGAGGATGAGAACCGCTCGCTGAAGCAGCGGATGCTGCGCGAGTACAACGATCGTCTCATGATCGGCGACTCGTCGAAGATGCAGCGGGTGATCGATCTGGTGGCCCGGGTGGCGGACAGCCACGCCAACGTGCTCATCCGCGGCGAATCGGGAACGGGGAAGGAGATGGTGGCTCGTCTCATCCATGGCAATTCGCCGCGCCGCGACGGGCCGTTCGTGGCCATCAACTGCGCCGCTTTGCCGGAGACGCTCCTCGAGTCCGAGCTGTTCGGTATCGAGCGCGGCGTGGCCACCGGCGTGGAAGCGCGGCCGGGAAAGTTCGAGATGGCGCGCGGCGGCACCGTCTTCCTCGACGAGGTTGGCGACATCGCGCCGGCCCTGCAGGCCAAACTGCTCCGGGTCCTGCAGGAGCGTGAGATCGAAAAGCTGGGGGGGCGCCGGCGCATCGCTGTGGACGTGCGGATTCTTGCAGCCACGCACCGCGATCTCGAACAGATGATCGAAGTGGGCGAGTTTCGCCAGGATCTCTACTACCGTCTGAAGGTCGTGGAGATCGTCCTTCCGCCGCTGCGCGACCGGCGCGACGACATCCCGAAGCTGGTCCGCTTCTTCCTCGACAAGTACGGGAAGCGCGAAGGATTGCACGATGTGCGGATCACGCAGGAGGCGCTGCAGCGGCTGATGCACTATCAGTTTCCGGGCAACGTCCGCGAGCTGGAGAATCTCATCGAGGGAGCGCTGGCCCTGACCACCGATCCGGTCATCGATCCGGGAGATCTGCTCCTGCCCGAGGAGGCGCGTATCGGGCCGGAGGGGGAATTGGGAGCCGATCTGCCAACGCTCGATGATCTCGAGCGCCGTTATATCGCCCGGGTGCTGGCTCACACCGGAGGAAATATGACCAAGGCGTCTCGAATTCTAGGGATCGACCGGAAGACTCTCTATAGGCACCGCGACCGATTGGGGCAAAATAACCCTATTGTGGATAAATGGAACATTCATTAGAAGTCATTGACAAGACGTAACTTACGATTGTATTCTGGTTCTGTTGATCGAAAGTGTGGCGTTTCTCCCCGGTGTCGTTTCCATTGAGATGATGCGGTGCGATTCTATAAATGCCTTTGAATCAGCAATTTACGACTGAAATGTTCCCGATGCGGCCCGTGGCAGTCGCGTTGCTCTTAGCCCTCCCGACTTCAAAAAGGGGGCGCCATGAGCCACTACGTCAAAGCCAAGATCGAGACAGCGATTCAGTTTTCCTACGCCATGCCGGCGATGCTCGCTCTGAACTCATTCGTTCTTCTGGCCTTCGAACAGCATTTCGGGATCCCGGAGTGGATCAAGTCCGTCGCAGCCATCTTTCTGGCGTTCTGAGGATCAGGACTACCGCCTCATGACCACGACCGCCGAGCGGCAGATGGACCTCACGCTTCCAATGGTCCCCGACATCGAGATCGCCGCTGCGCGTGCCGCGGGCAACCTCGCGAGGGAGCTGGGCCTGAGCTCCGAAAAGATCGATGAGATGACTCACGCCATCATCGAGGCCTGCATCAACGCCCGCGAGCATTCCGGTTGCGCCGATGGGCGCATGTATCTAAGATTCCGTGGCAGTTCCGGAGCGGACGGAGCGCCGCGCATCGACGTCTGGATCACCGATCATGGGCGCGGGTTCGACCTCGACCAGGCCAGATCGAGGCGCCGCCATCACGAAGGCGTCTCGCACAAGCGGGGCTGGGGTCTGCAAATCATCGAAGCACACATGGATGAGGTAGACATCTCATCCAGTGCGGACGGGACTACCATTCACATGGTCAAGTACGGCGAGAAGGCGATATGACGGACGAGCTGAAGGTCGCTGTAGAGCGCAAGCCCAACGGTGCGATTCTCTACACGAAGGGGTATATCAACAACGTAGGAGGCGAGGAAATCGCCGCTCGAGCCTACGAGCTCATGGACGGGGGAGTACGGTCGCTCCTGCTCAACCTGCGCGAGACCAAAATCGTCAACTCCATCGGTATCAGCATCCTCATCGAGATCATCGAGAAAATGATGGAGAAGGGGGGGCGACTCTCCTTCTGCTGCCTCACGCCGGTCATTCAGAAGACATTCCAGATCATGGGACTGGCCCAGTACGCCGCGATTTTTCCGGACGAAGAGTCGGCCGTGCGCGAGCTGACTCTGTAGCCTCTTCCCATCGCTTCAGGGGAAGGGCGTTCACCTCGCCCCTGGACCCGCGGGGCTGCCCAGGTTGACAGAACCTTCAGGCCACTGAGCTGTTCTCGCACACCATCCAGTCGCGGCCCGCTCCAGGGTTTTGCTGCTGATAGACTAATACCCTCGTAGAGACCATGGCCTCCTCGATCCAGCAATTCTCGTCGTTCCTTCGCGATCTCCAGCAACTCGAGAAGGCTCCCGCTCGATCCGAGTCCAGCGCCGCGTCCGGCACTCTGATTCTCGATGCATTTCTGAGGCACACAGACTCGAGCGCAGGCGTCGTCTACTTCCGCGAACGCGATAGCGGCTTCCGCCTCGCTGCCAGGAGTGCCTGCGAAGCGCCCGAGCTCATCGACCCCGACGGTCCCGGGAGCCTTCTTCAGGTCTCGTCGTTTCCCGAGGTGGCCGAGCTGGCCTTCGTTTCACTTCTTCACCCGTCTCCGAGCATCCTCGTCCCGCTTCGCAACACCCGGGAGCAGCTCGGCTTCGTGGCCCTCACCGATTCGGCAGGGAATGGCGGTCGCGATGAAGGAGAGCTCGAACTGATCCGGCTCGGTGCCGCCTACGCCAGCACGGTCCTGACCAATCAGCGCCTCACGCACGAGATGCGCGAGGGGGACTTTCAGCTCAAGTACCGGCTCTGGGAGCTCGAGTCTCTGTACGACATCGGTCTCTCCATCGCCTCGACCCTCAACATGGACGAGTTGGCCGAGGAGATCCTTGTACGAACCGTCTCCCTCATCAATGCCCGCCGTGCTGCGCTCTATCTTCGAGAGGGATCGCGCTTCATCCTCTATCGGTCGTTCGGCGAGGTTCGGCCGGAGTTCCTCGATCGCGAGCTTGATGCAGACCTCGCCAGTCGCCTTCTCAACGACAGCAGTCCTGTGACCTTCGACTCCGATACGGACTGCATCTTCCCCGGCTGTGGGAGCCTCATCGCGCTTCCTATTCGAGGCAACAACGACGTCATCGGAGTCATCGCCGCCGCCGATCGTGAAACGCGCGACGGCGGCCTCGGCGCCTTCGAGGAGAACGACCTCCGGCTCCTCTCGCTCTTCGGCAGCCAGGTGGCCATTGCTCTCGAGAACGCGCGACTTCACCGTCAGGCCCTCGAGAAGCAGGCCATGGAGCGCGATCTGGAGCTGGCCGCGACGATCCAGCGCGACATCCTTCCCAAGAAGACCCCTGCTGTTGCCGGCTTCGATCTGGCCGCGGTGGCCCGTCCGGCGCGGCAGGTCGGCGGCGACTACCACGGATTTGTCGAGCGCGACGGTTCTCTCATCGTTTGCGTCGCCGACGTGGCGGGCAAGTCGATGCCTGCGGCTCTGCTCGTGTCAGCCCTCCATGCCGCCCTGCAACTCCTCTTTGCCGAGGGTCGTGAGCTGGCCGAGATTGCCACGGAGCTGAACCGGCACATTCATCGCTGGTCGGCCGAGAACAAGTTCATCACCATGGTGCTGGCCTCGTTCGATCGGGAGGATGAGACGATCCGCTACGTCAACGCCGGCCACAATCCGGCCTACATCCTCATAGGCGATCGGATGGAGCAGGTCAACTCGCACGGGCTGCCGATCGGCATCATGCCCAATTCCCGTTACAGCACGCAGACTCGCCCCTTCCCGACGGGCTCGACCTTCGTCGTCTACAGCGATGGGATCACCGAAGCGGAGAACCTGGCCGGCGAGGAGTTCGAGAATCCCCGGCTCGAAGCGATCCTGACTTCGAACCTGTCAGCCACGGCGCGCCAGCTGGCGGAGGCAATCACCCGGGAGGTCGACGCATTCGTCGGCGAAGCGCCGCAGAAGGACGATCAGACTCTCCTCATCGTCAAGAGCGTCTGAATTCTGCAGACGAAGTCTGAGGACTTCGGCCGCAAGAACCTAACTGACTCATTGGGGGAGTGGCCATGCCGGCCCCCGCATCGGGACCTCTATCGAGAGCCGAACTTCGGCGGCCTCTTCTCGAAAAACGCGTTCATGCCTTCCGCCGCGTCGCGTGAGCGGAAGGCCTGGAGCTGGATGTCGCTTTCCAGATCGATCTGCGACGCCAGGTCGTTTTCTGCCGAGGCGTAGAGGGTGCGCTTGAGCGCCGAGAGAGGGAGCGGCGGTCCATCGGCGACTGAACGAGCCAGCGCGGTGGTCGCGGCCGAGAGCTCGCCGGCGGTGACCACCCGGTCGACCATTCCGATGCGCAGCGCTTCATCCGCGTCGACCATCCGTCCGGTCATCATGATCTCCATGGCCCGGCTCGTTCCGACGAGACGCGGAAGGAAGAAGGTACCGCCCCAATCGGGATGCAGGCCGATGCGAACGAATGTCTCACCGAGCTTCGCCGTATCGGCGGCCATCCGGTAATCGCAGGCCAGAGCGAGATTGCAACCGGCGCCGGCGGCCACACCGTTGATCGAGGCGATGACGAACTGCGGCATGTGCCGGATGAGCGTCACCACCTTGCGTCCTGCAGCGAGCAACTCGCCGAACGCCGCCTCGTCTCCCTCCTTCTGCAGGCTTCGCATCCGCTCGACGTCGCCCCCGGCCGAGAAAGCGCGTCCGGCCCCGGTGACGATCGCCACGCGCACATTTTCGTCGGCGGCAATCCTCTGCAAGGCGGCCATCAGCTCCTCTCGCATCGATCCGCCGAATGAATTCAGCTTTTCCGGCCGGTTCAGCGTGATCGTAGCCACGCCGTTCTCGATGGCAGTCACGATGGTCGTCATGGGACGAGAGTCTCATCTCGGGTCGCTGCAGGTGTCAAGGGTCGAGGACTCTTGACACCCCTCCCCGCGCACCACAGACTGCCGCGCCATGGAAAGGGTCAAGCGCGTCGCGCACCTCGTACTCGCCCTGACCATTCCTCTGTCGCTGTACCTCGAGCTCTCACACGGCGACCGGGTCTGGCTCTTCATCGTCTCCTGCCTGGCCGTCCTGCCGCTCGCGGCCTGGATCGGAGCGAGCACCGAGCAGCTCGCTCACCGGATGGGACCGACTTACGGCGCGCTCTTCAACGCCACCTTCGGCAACCTGGCCGAGATGATCATCGCCATCTTCGCCATCCGGGCCGGCCTGCCGGATGTCGTCCGGGCGTCGTTCGCCGGCTCGATCGTCGGGAATCTCCTCTTCGTGGCTGGACTATCGATGCTGCTGGGAGGGTTGGGTCGCGATAAGCAGCAGTTCAATGCACTGGCCGCCGAGTCGCAAGCCGGGCAGCTCATCCTTGCGGTCAGCTCGTTTCTGGTGCCGGCGCTCTTCTTCCGCACCGCCCTCCGCACTCACCACGGATCGCTGATCCACCAGGTCTCCATCGGCACCTCCATCATCCTCATCATCTGCTACGGACTCGGTCTTCTCTTCACCTTCAAGACGCACAAGGGTCTGCTCGGGGCTCCTGCATCCAGGGAAGGTGAGAAGCCTGGCCGTCTCTGGAGCCGCAGGAAGGCGCTGGCCCTGCTCCTCGTGTCGAGCGCTCTGATGGCCGTGGTGGCCGAAGGGCTGGTGGGAGCGGTCCGGGAAGCTGGACACCGTTGGGGCATGAACGAGATCTTCCTCGGATTCGTAGTCCTGGCGATCGTCGGCAACGCCGCCGAGCACTCGACATCCGTGGTGCTGGCCATGCGTAACCAGATGGATACGGCGCTCAACATCGCCATGCAGTCGAGCGTCCAGATCGCCCTGTTCGTAACGCCGGTCCTTGTCTTCATCTCGTATCCGCTCGGCCACCCCCTCGATCTGATCTTTTCGCCGTTCGAGATTCTGGCCGTCGGTCTGGGCGTGGCGATCTTTTCTTATCTGGTGATGGATGGAGAATCGAACTGGTACGAAGGGATCCAGTTGCTGGCGGTCTACGCCATCATCGCCGTGGCCCTCTACTTTCTGCCGTCGACGATACAGGCCCATTGAGAAACCAGAAACCAGACCTGCTTGCTAGTTTCTATTTTCTGGTTTCTGGTTTCTGGTTTCTATTTTCTGGTTTTCCCTCTACTGTTCGGCCATTTCGATGGCCCAGTTCCGCAGTGTCTCTTCGACGGCGTCGAGCTGTTTGGAAAAGAAATGGTCGGCGCCGGTGAGGATCATGCTTTCGGAGTTGCTCAGCGCGCCGACCAGCTTCTCCAGCTTCTCGACATTTCCATATTCGTCCTGAGTGCCGTGCAGGAACAGCTTCGGCTTGTGGCAGTCGCGCAGATAGCTGAAGTCGTACTTATCGACCGGCGTGCCGATCAGAAAGATGCCGTCCACTTCCGGCAGTTCGCACGCCACACGGCTCGCCACCCAGGCACCGAACGAGAATCCGCCGACCAGGAGTTTCACACCGGGATGCTTCCTGGTGATCCACTGGATTGCGGCCAGGACATCGTTCTGCTCTCCTTCGCCGCCGTCCCACTTCCCTCCGCTCGCCCCCACCCCACGGAAATTGAAGCGAATCGTGGCGAAGTTAGCCGCTTCCAGCCCGCGCGCCGCGCGGAAGACGACTTTGGTGTGCATCGTTCCACCGCCGCTCGGCAGGGGATGACAGACCACGGCCACCCCCACCGGATCCTGAAGCTCGCGATAGAGAGCCTCCAGCCGTCCGGCATCATTGTAAAGATCGACATGGCGCAATGGCTTCGGATTCATGGTTGTGACAACGCCTCTTCTACCGGATTCACTCGTAACAGGAGGCGATCATTTTCGATCCGCACCTCGTGAGTCGTCACACGCACTTCAGGGTTCCCCGGGCAGACTCCGCTGCGGACGTCGAACCCCCAGAGATGCCACGGGCAGACGATCTCCTCACCCATGAGGTCGCCTTCCACGAGCGGCCCTCCGCGATGCGGACAGCGGTCATCGGAGGCATGGAAGCCACTGGCCGTGTGGTAGACCACCACACCCCTTCCGTTTACACGATAGCTGGCCATCCGGCCGGCTGCGATGTCGCTGCTCGATCCGATTTCGATGAACTCGGTCACGTGGCTCGCACTATAGCAACACGCCCGGCCGTCGTAGCCCCGCGCCGCCGGTACGAGCTCGGGGGACGCAGCTTCAGTCGTCGCCTTTCAGAAGGCGCGAGCTCGGGGGACGCAGCTTCGGTCGCCCATCCCGGCAGAGGACAGAAGCTGCGTCCCCAATGACTCAATGACTCAATGACTCAATGACGCGAAGGTCGCGAACAGACAACAGAAGCTGCGTCCCCAACCCCCCACGCCCCCTAGGCCCGTCGCTCAACTCTCGCCGGGATCGTCTCATCCCCTCGATGAGCGATCGATCCGGCGCTTATCGGCTTCCCGCTCCTGTCTGAATGTGCACCGGTCGCGGCACCGCGCTGCGGTTTACGCCGGCGCCGGCGCTGCCCCACACGCCGGGGATGAGAGTCGAGCAGTCGGGGCAGCGTCCATCGATGAGGTGGTACGAGGTCACTCGGAAGCCGGTGCGCCCGACGACGAGCGCCTGGCATTTCGGACAATGCGTTCCTTCCAGCTCGCCGAAACCGCCCGGGATATTTCCCGGATAGATATAGCGCAGTCCGGCCCGCCGGCCGATCTGGTAGGCGCGCATCAGCGTGCCTGCGTCGGTGTTGGCGTTCCTGGTCATCTTGTAGTCCTGATGGAACGCTGTGATGTGCCAGGGGATGTCGGGATCGACGCCGCAGAGGAACTCGGCGATGTTCGTCAACTCCTCGTCCGAATCATTGAAGCCGGGGACGATCAGCGTGACGATCTCCAGCCAGATGCCGCGCTGCTTGAGACCGCGGATCGTCTCGAGCACCGGCTCCAGCTGGCCGCCGAGGTCGCGGTAGGCCTTCTGCGTGAAGCCCTTGAGGTCGACTTTGTAGAGATCGACCCATGGAGCGATGAATTCGAGGGCCTCCGGAGTGGCGTTCCCGTTGGAGACGTACGAGCAGACCAGGTCTGCCTTCTTCGCCTCCCGGAAGATCTCGACAGCCCACTCGGAGGTGATCAGCGGCTCGTTGTAAGTCGACGTGATGACCGTCGCGCCCAGCCGTTTCGCTGCCCGCACCAGATCGGCCGGCTCGACGTCTTCGGGAAGCGCACCGGCGACCGGATCGCGGAGAGCCTGCGAGGTCACCCAGTTCTGACAGTAGCCGCAGTGATAGTCGCAGCCGAGCATGCCAAACGACAGCGCCAGCGCACCGGGGTACGCGTGAAAGAACGGTTTCTTCTCGATCGGATCGACCTGCAGGGCTCCGACATATCCGCGTGGCACCCTGAGGATGCCGTCTTCGTTATAGCGGACTTTGCAGATCCCCTCCAGGCCGCTCAGGATCTTGCAGCGATGGCCGCAGGCGAAGCAGCGTAGTGCCTTGTCCTCGAGCTTCTCGTACAGCACGCCCTCGGTGGTACGCGTGCTCAGCACTTCACTGAGCGCGCTCTTTTTCTGCTGAATAGGCATGATCATGAAAACCGCTCGACGGCCTGCGATATTGCCGTTTTTTGTCAGCGCTTCTTCAACGCCTCGAGACGGTTTGCTGCCTGCTGATTCCCCGGCGAGATCTTGAGGACGTCCTCGTAGCAGCTCTGAGCCCTGTTGCCCATACCTTCCGAGCGGTAGAGGTCGCCGAGAGAGATGAGGGCCTCGACGTGGTTGGGGTCGATGGACAATACCTGCTGGAAACTCTCGGCCGCTTCGCGCCGCCATTTGGGATTGCGCTCCTGGCAGCTCCCGAGAAGAAACCACGCCTCGGTATAGTCGGGCTCATAGTTCACGGCCTGCTTGAGCAGGACGATGGCGCCGTAATAATCGCCGGTGACCGACAGCTCCCGCGCGCGGTTGAAGTTCTGCTGAGCGATCGTCCGCTGGTTCACCCGCTGCTGGATCCACTCCTGACCGCCTTTCCGTGCGGCGTGCTGAGTGAGGAGCTTGTCGTAGCCCGGCCGGCGCCCGGCGTCGGTTAGAAAGCTCGCCGCTTCATCGATCTTTCGCAGGATGGCCTGGATCGACTCCCTCACCACCGGCGGATACGTCACCGGGTCATAACGCTTTCTCATCGTCTCGGCCTGCGCCAGGAGTTGGGCGCGCGTCGCCGCGCGCGGCACATCGAGGATCTGGTAGTGATCGATCGACGAAAGCTGGCGGGCCAGGCGCACCGCTCGCAGAGACCGCTGGTCTTCGGCTCCGATCGCCGCCAGCAACTCGAGATCGCGCTGCATATCGTCCATGCTGGCGCCGGGATCGGCAGGGCTCCTTACGTCGATGACCCGGAAAATACCGAGAGCCATCATGCCGATGACCACTTTGGCTGCGGCTACCGACTCGGCCGGAAAATGCTTGAGGAACGACTCGATCGACTGTTCATCGGCCAGGCTGGCGGCGATCCGGCGCTCGGCATCGTTCAGCGGTACGTTGTCGACGCTGAAACGCGATTCGTTGGAGAAGGCGATGTCCCGTTTCAGGTCGCCGATCGAGCGCCGCAGGATCAGCCCGTTGGTGATCGATCGGATTCCGTCGAGGATGACTGCCGCCGTCGACTGTAGGAAGACGCGGCGGGCCGGCTCGATCGCTGGCTCGTGCGTGAATGCGGCCGTCCCTTCATCCACGGAGAAAAGCGGGATGACCAGCGAGATCAGCCACTCCCTCAGAAGCGTCTGGCGCATGGAATGGTCCAGCAGGCCCGCTTCGTGAAAGGCAGCGACGGCGTTCGTCGGATCGTCGCTCATCATCTCGAAGGCCCGGTCGATGGTAATGACGTCACGTCGCACCAGGAAATCGCCCAGCGATTCTTCGGGAGCAGTCGATGTGGCCATCACGATCTCACCCTGCGACCAGTACAACACCTTGCGGAGGGGCTGATGGATGACGGTCAGATAGCCGGTATCGCGGCTGCGAAGCAGGTCTCCTGCGATGACAGCGAACGGTGTGATCTCGAGGCGATCGAGGGTCAAGCGACGCTCCTCATGGAGTCCCCAGCGCGTTGTAGCACATTCCTTCATCCGGTCCTACGGGACTGCGGGCGGTATGGCCGTCGTGGCTGGAATTCGCGCCGCCGTTCAACCATTTTCTGCAGTGTTAGGATGACAAAATGAGACAGATCATGATCGCTGTGCTGTTTCTGGCTGCGCTGGCTGATCCTCTGGCCCGGGCGCAGGAGGCACAGAGCAACGCCGCTTACGATTTCATCACCGCCAAAATGGCAGCCGAACGCGGCGAATTCGACCGCGCTCTCGGCCTCATCGACAAGCTGATCACGGCTACCCCGAGCGATCCGGTACTTCACTACGAAAGGGCCATGATCCTCCTCGATGCCGCGCGACCGGACAAGGCTGAAGCCGAGCTGCGTGGCCTGACCGCTTCGCACCCCGACTTTGTCGACGCCCAGAAGATCCTCGGGCGTCTCCTCTTCGACCAGGCTGCCGGCGACAGGGCCAAGGTCGACGAGGCCCTCGTCTTCCTGCTGGAGGCCTTCCGCCTCAACCATGACGACATAGGCACCGGCATGGCCGTTTCTCAGATCCTTCTGACAGAAGGCCGCACCGAAGACGCCGAGAAAGTGCTGGCCACCCTGCTCGAGCGCGCTCCCGACCAGCGCGGCCTGAACTTCAACTATGCCCAGGTCCTCACCAAGCTCGGCCGAGGCGACGAGTCCCGCCAGTACCTCGAGCGCGCCGTGACCATCGATCCGACCTTCGGTCCGGCCATTCTTCAGCTCGTCGATATCTACCAGAAAGAGAACGAGTGGCTCAAGGCGGCCGAAGTTCTCCAGCCCCTCATCTCGGACGACCCGATGAACATCGACCTGCAGAAGCGGCAGGCCCTTTTCTACCTCCGTGCGGGGCAACCGGAAAAGGCTCGCGCTGCGCTGAAGACCCTTGTCGCGGCAGACCCGAAAGACTCCGGCTCCGAGTTCTATCTGGCTGAAGCTCTGAGCGACCTCGAGCAATACACGGAGGCCGATTCGATTTTCCGCAGGCTGCTCGAGAGATCGCCGAACGATCCCGATCTGCTGTCGAGCTACGGCCTCAGTCAGATGTCCCAGCGGCGGTACGACGACGCAGGGAAGACTTTCCAGACCCTTCTCAAAGTGCCTGAGCTTCCGGACAATCTGATGGCTCTGGCCCAGACGCAGCTGGCGTTCATCGACCTGCGCAAGGAGCGCTACCAATCGGCGGTCGATCGGACCCGGCCGTTGCTGGTCTTCCACGATAGACCCAACAACCAGGCCGTCAGCATTGCCCTCGACGCTCTGGCCAAACAGAACAAGATGGCCGAGTCCCTCCAGATTCTCTCGCCGCTCGTCGACAAATTCGGCTCGGATCCCTACGTCAACGCCCGCTACGTCGAGTTGCTGCTCCGGAGCGGAGAGAAGGAGAAGGCCCGGCAGGCCGCCGAAACCCAGGTGAAGTTCGGGCCCAAGAATGCCATCGCCATGGCCGAGGCCTACGTCGAGGCGAAGGATTTCCCATCGGCGGTCTCGCTGATCAGCGGACAGACCGGCGCCAAGCCGGACGATCCGGACCTCCTGTTCGAGCTCGGCGCCCTCCAGGAGCGCGCCGGCAATCGTGAGGCTGCTGAGAAAGCGTTCCAGCAGCTCCTCTCGAAGAACCCGGAGAATGCTCAGGCCCTCAACTATCTCGGCTACATGTGGGCCGAGAAAGGGATGAACCTCGATCGAGCGGCGGAGATGCTCAATCGCGCCGTGAGCCAGGAGCCGCGCAACGGCGCCTTCGTCGACTCGCTCGGCTGGGTCTACTACCAGCAGGGGAAGCTCGATCTTGCCGAGAAGTACCTGACCGATGCCACGAAGCTGCTGCCGCACGACGCCACGGTTCACGAGCATCTCGGCGACGTATTGGCCAAAAGGGGCGATTACGGCCGTGCTCTTCATGTCTATCGTCGAGCTCTCGATCTCGAGCCGCAACCAAAGGATGAGGCGAAGATCAAGTCGAAGATCAGCCAGCTCGAAGGGAAGGCCCCGGTGCCCCAGATTCGCTAGCCGGCCTGCTCATGAAGGTCTTACCGCCCGCCGTTGCCGGCCAGCCCATGACTGGTCAACGCTGACCGGTCAGGATTGACTGATCGTTGCTCAGCCGCATGAAGACTTCTGGCCTCCTGGCAACCGCGTGCGCTGTCTGGGCGGCTCTGGGATGTACGACGATGCGCCGGCCCCACGGCGCTCAGCCGGTCATCGCTGTGAGCGCGGCGACCGCTGAGGATGCCTGGCGCGACCTCGTCTCGCGTCGTGCCACACTGACGTCGATCCAGGCTTACGTCCGCATCCGGGCCACCTCCGGTCAGACCTCGCAATCGCTGCGCGCTACTCTGTCCCGTGACTCCGGCCAGCGGGCGCTGGTGGAAGCGCTGACGCCGGTCGGTACCGCGGCGTTCACGCTCTTCAGCGACGGGAGGGATGCGCTCTTCCTCGACCATCTGAGCGGGAAGTTCTGGCGCGGCCCCGCTTCGTCCATCGGCAGCGTCGCAGGCGGACTCGTCCCCACTGTGAATCTCGCCGAGCTCATGCTCCTGGCCGTAGGCCTTCCCATCGACAGTACCTCCGCGGCAACGCGCTGTCAGGTTTGTCCGGCTGAGCCAGGGCGCATCGTGATTCAACAGGGAGATGTCCGCTACACCGTCGGTTCGGCAGGCCTTGCCAGTGCCGTCGTTCAGCGGGGAGGCGAGACCCTGAAGGTCGATTACTCTCCGCCGTCGTTTCCACCGTCGACAATCGACATCGGACGGTACCTCGGCGATTCGACCACGGCCACGCAGCGCATCGAACTGCGTATCCTCGATCTCGTGACCGGTCCGGCCCCCGTCCAGCCACCGGCCATTCCGGCCGGATACACCTGCTGCGCCGGTTCATGAGAGCATCGTCGACTGGAATCTGCTCAGCACCGATCGTCATCTGATGAACTCACTCAGTCTTTCCGCTTTTGCCAAGATCAACTGGTCGCTACGAGTTCTCGGTCGTCGTCCTGACGGCTATCACGATCTGGAGACTCTCTTTCAGACCGTTTCGCTTCACGACGATCTGGTGTTTCAACGTGCCGAATCGACTTCGCTGCGTTGCGACGACCCGACCATTCCACGGGATGAAGCGAATCTGGCAATTCGGGCCGTTCGCCTTCTGCAGAGGCACGGAGCAGGCGAGGTCGCCGTCTCTCTCCACAAACGGATCCCGGCGGGCGGAGGATTGGGAGGGGGATCGTCCAATGCGGCCGCCGCTCTCCGCGCGCTCAATCAGATGTTCGACCTCGATATCTCGCTCCAGGAGCTGAGTGAGATGGCCCTTCAGCTCGGATCGGATGTCCCTTTCTTTCTTCACGGAGGAAAAGCTTATGCCACGGGCAGAGGGGAGTCGCTCCTGTCATTGCCCGACGGTCCGGCCATCCCGCTACTGCTGCTGGTGCCACCCGAGCCAGTCAGCACGGCTGAAGCGTTCGCGCTGCTGGGCGCCACCCGAACATCTCCCTCTGTTCCGCTCGGCAAGGAACACTTCCTCACCTTGATCCAGCACGACTTTCTGTCTCACCCGCAGGCCCTGACCAACGACTTCGAGGCGCCGATCTTCACCCGCTATCCTCACTTTGCGGAGCTGAAGAGGAGGCTCTATGACGCAGGTGCCGTCTGGGCCTCGATGAGCGGCTCCGGCTCGACCATCGTTGGAGCATTTCGTCACTCCATGGAGCGCGACCGTGCACTGGCTGCACTTCGCGATGTGTCAGCGATCGCGGCCAACACAATCGGCGCCGCTGCTTCGCTGAGCGAAGACTGAATGGAGGATAGCGATATCGACGTAAAGATGGAATAATGATAAAGCATATTCCGAGCCTTCGCGGCCTGAGACTGCGATAGGATCCGGCCGATCGGAATAGTCCGATGCGATTTTTCGGTCATTGATCACGGAGTGCCGGAGCCGAATTTGCTACAAGCTCATGTGATGCACCCGCGGGTTGTCGTAGCTGTCGCCGATGATGCACTGAGACACGAGGCGCTCACCTACTGCCGCTTTCTGGCGAGCACGAATGCGATCGAGGCTTCGGACAGCGAGGCCACGGAGCGGGCCATCGATACCCCAGTCGATCTCCTCATCCTCGATGCCGAGTTGCCAGGGATTGCCCCGGAAGCGCTCATGGAGCGGCTCGCTGCAGATGGCGGGGGCCAGCCGCGGGTGATGCTCCTGACGACCCGCCCCAACGCAACAGCGCGGCATCCGTTCATCATCGAGACCCTCTCCAAGCCGGTCAGGATCGAGTCGCTCGTTCAGGCCATCGATCGTTGGCGCGAGAGCAGCCTCATGCGTCCACTTCGCGACCGCCCCCTTCCAACGCATTCCAAGTCCCGGCAACGATGATCAGAGCAAAAAA
This sequence comes from Thermoanaerobaculia bacterium, assembly GCA_017883265.1. Taxonomy (GTDB): domain Bacteria; phylum Acidobacteriota; class Thermoanaerobaculia; order Gp7-AA8; family Gp7-AA8; genus JADGNX01. The sequence goes on along the minus strand of JADGNX010000005.1, from coordinate 8,389 downwards.
ACGCGTCGCCGTGTCCCTGCGCCGGATCAGCGAGCTCGGAAAGACCGAAGTAAATAAAGCTTCGGTTCCCCTCTTGGCCCAAGAGCGTTGTAAACTTGCCGTCATGGCGAGCGTACTGATCGTTGACGACGACGTTGCGACGCGGACCATGCTTGCCGACCTGCTCGAGCTCTCCGGATACGAAGTGGCGGGGGCCGGCGATGGAACCGAAGCGATCACCATGCTGTCGGCGCGGCACTTCGACGCCGTCGTGCTCGACGTCATGATGCCAACGCTGGGTGGTCAATGGGTCATCGACTACCTCGGCGCGCAACGGCCTGGCGAAAAGTGCATCCTTCTGACTACCGGAGGGCCGGCTGTTTCGCTGGAAACGCTGGGGCAGCATGAATCGGTCCGAGCGGCTCTCCGCAAGCCGCTCGCGGTCGAGGAGCTCGTACGGCTGGTGGGCGAATGCGCCGCCGGGGCCAAGACCCCCTGAACCGGACAGAAAGGCGCCGCCCCTCGTACGGTGGCTGAGCCTCGGCGGCGACTGGCCCGCTTCCTGGACAAGCGGTCGTGCAGAAGGTCCTTTCAGTTCGCCTCGAGCGATCTCCGGTCGGCCAGGCCGTTCCGGTATGCGTAGACGATCAACTCGCCGCGGCTCGAGACGCCCAGTTTGTCGAAAATTGTGCAGAGGTGGTGGCGAACGGTCGCATCCGAAATGAAGAGCTCCTCGCTGACCTGCCGATTGGTCTTTCCGCCCGCCACCACTTTGACGATCTCGCGCTCGCGCCTGGTCAGTTGAGCGATCCGGACGTCTTCGGCGCTTGCTTTCTTCGTCCCCTGGTCGAGCAGTTTCTGCAACGCCGGTCCTTCCAGCCAGGTATCGCCACGATGGATCCGGTCGATGGCGCCGAACAGGTCGTCGAGCCTCTTGCTCTTGAGCACGATCCCACGAACGCCAAAGCGGAACGCTACATGACACGCCTCGGCATCCGGATCGGTGGTCAGGATGAGGACCGGAACTTTCGGTGCTACGGACAGGAGCGACTCCAGCGTAGCGAGGCGCTCCTCGGATCGATCGTTCAGATCGAAATCCAGGAGGAGCACGTTGGTTCCGGTCCCGTCGAGATGGCGGAGAGCGTTGGGGCAGATGGCGCTCTCGATCGCCACCTCGTAGTTGCTCCGCGTGTCGATCAAAAGGTGCAGGGCGCTCCGCATGATCGGTTGATCGCTGCAGAGAACGACGCGAGTCGGCCTTGGCTCCGCCGTGTCTCGCCCCTGACGCGCCCACTCAATCGCCGACGTGTCAAAGCAGAGCACGCCGCGGTTGCAGCTCTCGCATCCCAGCATCTGATCCGGGCTGACTGATGTCAGCTCCCGCATTGCAACCTCCTCGAACTGAGACATCCAATATTTCCGGAAGGCGGCGCTGCCTGGCCATGGAAACTCTCGTGTGCGACTTCCGTCATGCCATCATAGCCCGCCTGCCTCGGATCAGCCCGCGCTACCCGCTCGACGCCGCCAAGTGGCAATCATTTCAGGGGCTATCGCTTTGTAAGGTACCTCATGATAAGTCGCCCTGCAAGGCGAGGTTTGCCAATTCTGAGAGGGAAGCGGGACCGCCATTTCCGGCCTTGACTTCGGCCAGAAATTCCCCGCGCGTTCCGCTTCCGGCGACGGTCTGAGGCCGGTCATAGTGCAGCGACCGGGAAGTGGGGCGGATGTCTACAGGAACCCGGGAGAGGAACCGTTTTCATGAGCACGGGCCTCTCGTCGCAGCCGGCTGGGACGCGCTTCCGATTGACCGTGCCGTGATCGCCAGGCCGACCTCTCATCGCCAACTTTGAACGGTGATTCCAAAGTTAGCGCTCGACAACCCGTGGCTGGGGAGGATGAACGATTCTCGAACCGCGGTCGGTCTGGCCCCAACCCCCTGGCTCTTTCCTGTTCCGCTTCCAGGTACTGAAAGCCGGCGTCACCCCCGCTGTTCCTCGCGCAACGCTTCGAGCTCCGCGATTACCTCGAGATCTTTCGGTCGTCCCGCCGCGCGCTTAACGCGAATGAGTGTGTCCAGATCAAGGGCCGCGACCGGCACGCCAAAGAGCACGACCGTGATCGTGTGCCGATGAAGAGCTGCGTAATTTCCCCCACCGGTGATCTCGCCGAGGAGGTCGAGCGCTCCCACGCGTGTCTGGAGCGTGAAATTCAATCCGCTACGCACTGTTTCGGCGTCGAGTCGGAATGGCAGCCCCTCAGGCGCACCCCGCAAGTAGGGCGCAAGAGGGGCAAGCGCATCGACCAGCCGGCCAATGTTCTCAGCAGACCGCGAATAGACGATGTCGAGGTCCTGGGTCAACCGTGCGGATCCGTGAATCGTTGCCGCCAGGCCGCCAACGATCAGAAAATCCACCCCCGATCTGTGCAGGCGGTGAATAAGCTCCTCGAAATCAGTCATCGCTGGCGGCGCCGCGCGGCGCCCGCTTCCCGCGCCGCTTCAGCGAGCGTCTGCAATCGCTGCAGGTTGCGCACTCGCTCCTCCGGCGTCAGCCGTAGATTCTCTCGCAGCAACGTGCGATCGATACTCGCCTTGTAGAGCTCGATGACCGGGTCAGCCGTTTCGGATGCCATGGCTTTGAAATGATACTAAACCGCGGCCCGAGGTTCTGTTAAGAATTGGCTGGGGAGGATGGATTCGAACCATCGAATGTCGGCTCCAAAGACCGATGCCTTACCACTTGGCGACTCCCCACTGTGGCCGCGATGGACAGGCTAACACGGCGGCATCTTGATCATTTCCCGGCGATTTGCCAGGCCCTGAGAAATGCGGGCCTAGGCCCGTTTCCGGGCTGGCGAGGGACTGGCCACATCGTAAGTGAAGGTGGCGTGGACCTCCTTGACGCCGTCGATCCTCCGCACCGTGTTGACGGCGATATCCCGCTGCATGTCCCGGTGAATCCGGCCGGTGAGGCGTACCACTCCGAGCTTGCATTCGATGTGGAATCTGCATCCTCCGAGTGCTCGTTCCTGATCCAGCTGACGCTCAGCCGATCGGATGATGGCGGCGTCGTCGGGTGGAGAGGTGATCTGGATGAGGTTTGCGATCCGCTTGTATCCGAGCTTGCGAGCGAAGTGAAGCGCCTGAAGCGACTTCGACTGGTCGCTGGTGCTTCCGCGCAGGACGACGATCCCTGAAAGCGAATAGACGAGGAGGTGGTCGATTCGAATGCCCCCCTTCAAGAATTTGCTCGTGAGATTGATGGCATTGTTCTGCCCGGTCGCTCTCGAGGCAGCGAGGAGCGACAGGCAGAGCATGAGCGCGAGAGCCGGAAGCTGACGTTGGTTGCGCATTGCTGAGACTCCCTTCAGGGCGCATCTTATGACGGCCTGTTCCGTGAAGCAGAGGTCGCTCCGGCGAGTAGTGCGATATTCAGCCGTCTGAGTGGAGCGGCGGCCGCCTCGGCCGCCGGCGGGTGGTGGCCGGCTGCGACCGGCCGAGGCCGCACGAGCGCGCGTCCTCCACCATCCTTAGCGGACGTAAACGTTTCTATATCAGATATTTACATCGCCTTTTCCGCTGCGGAGATCCAATCGGAAGGTTCGCACAACGACCATTCTGGAATGATTTGCGAGGGCTCCTTAGTTACGCTCAATAACTTTCGTACCTGATGCCTCATCGGCACCTCAAATCCGCATCCTCCCGCTGGCGTACCTTCCCGGGAAGAGCCTCGTGCGGTCAAATCCGTTTCTGACTGATAGGAGTCCAAATGAATCGCTTTCGAGTGTACTGGTTGACGTTTGTCTTGATGATTGTGGGAGTCTCGTCGTCCCGCGCCACCACCATCATCGTCCCGACCGACGATCAACTCGTAGCCAAGTCGACCGCAATCATCGAGGGGACAGTCCTCTCATCCACGCCCGTCGACCGCAGTGGCCATATCTGGACCGAGACCCACATCTCCGTTTCCAATGTCCTCAAGGGTGATGGGGTGGGGAGTGAAGCCATCATTCGTGAGATCGGCGGTCAAATCGACAACCGCATCACCGTCATCTTCGGCGCGCCGGCTTACAAGGTGGGGGAGAGCGTCCTCGCCTTCCTGATCGCCACTCCGCGTGGCGACTATCAGACAGCTGACCTTTTCGTCGGCAAATTCACCTCCGCGGTGACGCGGGACGGAGTCCGGATCTGGGCCCGCGACGAGCATTATCCGAACACCACGCTGCTCAACCGCGACTTCCAGCCATTGCAGACGACCAACGCGCAGCGCGACGCGTCGCGCTTCGAGACCTTCGTACGGAACCGTGTTGCGGGGCGTCAGGCACAGCAGGACTACTCGGTCAGCGGTGAAGTCCTCAAGTCAGCTACAAACGGTTTTACGACCAGGCCCGACTTCACAGTCATCTCCGAGCCCACCATCTATCGCTGGTTCGCATTCGACAGTGGAACGAGCGTCCCCTGGTACTCCATCGGCACGCAGCCCGGTTACTCGGGCGGCGGCGTGAATGAGATCAGCACGGCCATGGCTGCATGGACCAGCTATGGCGGAGCGAAGATCCTCTACAACTATGCCGGGGTCACGACCAAAGCGCCGGGCGGCAACGCCGCAGTCAACGGCTTCAACGAGATCGATTTCAACGATCCGACTCAGGACATCGCCGGCTCGTGGAATCCTTCGACCGGCGGCGTGGTGGGACAGGGAGGCTTCAGCGGTGTCTCCAGCAGCAAGTCCTGGACATCGCCCTTTGCTGCGGACCCTTCGCATCCACAGCAGACTTATCAGGCCTGGAACATCACCGAGGGGAACCTGGTGATTCAGGACAATGTCTCGCCGAGTCAGGGCATACCGAGCGCTACGCTCGCCGAGATCGTGGCGCATGAGTTCGGGCATACGCTCGGATTCGGGCACAGCACCGACTCGACTGCCCTCATGTATCCGACGGTCACCGGCATCGGTCCGTCGCTTCGCGCCGACGATCAGCTCGCGGCGCGCTGGCTCTATCCGAACGGCACCACCCCGGCACCCGGGCCGACGCCGACCCCCGGCGTCCCAACGGCTCCTTCCAGCCTGACCGCGTCCGTCTCAGGCGCGAGCGTCACGCTTTCATGGCATGACAACGCCACGAACGAGACCTCCGAAACGGTCTTCATGGCCAGCGGCAGCGGATCGTTCGCCAACATCGGAAGCGTTGCTGCGAATGTCACTTCAGGTACCGTCAGCAACCTCACCGCCGGCAGCTATCGTTTCTACCTGACGGCGAGCAACAGCGCCGGCCAGTCGGCTGCCTCCAATACGGTAACCGTCAACATCGCTGCGCTTCCCACATCGGCGATCGCTGCGTCGTTCATCTACTCACCAGCGGCCCCCACGACCGACCAGACAGTCTCGTTCGTCGATCAATCGACAGGCGGCGTCGCAGCGTGGTCCTGGAGCTTCGGCGATGGGACTGGCGCGACCGCGCAAAACCCGACCCACCGGTTCGCGACCGCGGGTTCCTACACGGTGACCCTTACCGCATCGTCCGGCTCGCAATCCTCAACCCTGCAGCGCTCCATCACAGTCACCCAGAGCACTCCGGCGTCGCCCGCTGTCACGGCCTCGTTCACCGCAACGCCGTCTGCGCCGATCGCTGGTCAGCAGGTGCAGTTCCTCGATCAATCGAGCGGCTCGCCGGCCAGCTGGTCGTGGTCGTTCGGCGATGGCGGGACCTCGGCCGGGAAGAATCCGACACACGCCTACCCCGGCCCCGGAACCTACAACGTGACGCTCACAGCCTCCAACGGCCAGACCAGCGGCACGGCTTCGAAGTCCCTTACCGTCGCCGGCACCTCGGTCGCATTCCGGTCGCTCATCTCCGCCGCCGCTCAGACGAACGGCCTCGGCGGCTCGGTCTGGCGCACGGAATTGACTCTCTTCAATGCCGGCTCTGATTCTGCGAACCTCAATCTCGTTTTCGTCCCGGGTGCCGGCGGCGCGGTATTGACCCACTCCATCGTGCTCGGACCGAGGCAGACAGCTGACTATTCGAACGCTCTCGTCGACCTTTTCGCCCTTGGCAGCGGCTCCGGCGCCATCACGATCGAGGCCACCAGCCCGCTCTCATCGCCGCAGATCAAGGTCAACAGCCGCACCTTCACCGACGGATCGTCCGGAACCTACGGCCAGGCCGTTCCCGACGTGAGCAATGCCGATCTACAGCGGACGGTCTACCTGACCGGCCTGCAGGCGAACGCCGATTTCCGAAGCAACATTGGCCTGGTCAACCGCAGCACCGCCGCGGTAGCAGCGACGCTGTCTCTCTATGATTCAGCGGCCAATCGCATCGCCGTCCGGCAGCTGACCCTCCCGCCGCAGAACTTTCAGCAGTCGGCAGTCACTTCGTATTTCCCCGAGCTCAACGGGCGATCGCTCTCCGGAATGTCGCTCGAGATCGATACGGACACGGCGGGATCCGCCAGCGTCTATGCGTCGATCATCGACAACCGCACGCAGGACCCGATCTACGTGCAGGCGGTCGCTGCTTCCACCGGTTCAGAGATGTTCGTTCCGGCGGTCGGACGGGCCAGCGGTGCCAACGGAACCTTCTGGCGAAGCGATGTAACGATCTTCAATCCGGGCACCTCGACGCTGTCTGTATCGCTGCGATATCTGGCTACAGGTGCTGACAACCGCGGCGCGGCATCGCGCTCTCTGAGCATCGGCGCGCGGCAGTCGACGACGCTGGCCGACGTCTCATCGTGGCTCGGCGTCGGGAACGGCAACGGCGCGCTTCAACTGGATTGGAGCGGCGGCAGCGGCCCGGTCGTCACCAGCCGGACATACACCACATCCGACAGCGGCGGGACGTATGGCCAGTCGATCGATCCGATCCGCGCCGGCGCGCGAGACTCGTTCGTTACCGGGCTTCGCTCCGACTCCTCATATCGCTCCAACCTCGGACTGGTCAATACCGCGGACCAGGCCATCGGCGTCACGGTCTCCCTCTTCTCGCCGAACGGGCAGACGCTCGCCGGCACCAACATCAACCTCCAGCCGAAATCATCAATCCAGACGTCGGTCAGCGCTCTCTTCCCCGCCCTCAACGCGGCCGCGCTCGGATCGTTTACCCTCCAGGCGCACACCGACTCGGCTGCCACGCTCTTCGCGTACGGCTCGATCATCGACAACCTCTCCGGCGATCCGGTCTTCTACGCAGGAAAATAAAGCTTCTCCCCGGAGTGCGGCGGTCCGCCGCCCGCACTCCCACCCGGGCGCCTCGCTCCTGGAGGTGAATGGGGACGCAGCTTCTGTCATCTCCCGGTCTTTGGGGGGACGCAGCTTCTGTTCTCGTTACGGGTTTCATCGCGACGATTTTTGGATTTTTTGGGGACGATTTTTTGGGGACGCAGCTTCGGTTGGCTGTCGGGCGCCGGGGCAGCGATCCCGCCCTTGTCGCCTTGGGCCCGCGCCCGTGTCGCGATCCGGCTCTTGTTCTCTGTCAGGCGCCTGGTCGATGATCGCGCTTGGCTCTTCGCGGTGGTTTTCATTAAGCCACTCTACGGCTCGTAGATGGCGATCCCGCTGGACCGCGAAGAGATCAGCATTCCCAGAGGGAGTTTGGGTTTTTGAGGGGCTGGAGTGCACGAAATTCCTGGCGCGCTCGCAGAACCGAGGGATCCTCGGTTCATGGCACGACAAGCACGCATCGAGTATCCCGGAGCGATTCATCACGTTCGATCCCGCGGCAACGGCGGCCAGGACATCTTCCTCGACGACGGCGACCGCCAGCACTTCCTGGACTTGCTGGGCGAGGCTGTCGACCACTACGACTGGCTCGTCACCACATATACCCAGATGGACAATCACTTCCATCTGGAGATCGAGACGCCGGAGCCCAACCTCTCGGACGGCATGAAGTGGCTTCTCGGCAGCTACGTGAGCTGGTTCAACCGCCGGCACAAGAGGACGGGGCATCTGTTCGGCGACCGCTTCCACTCGGATCTGATCGAGAGGGATACGTACCTGACCGAGGTGGCCCGCTACATCGTGCTCAACCCGGTGGCGGCGGGGATGGTCAAGCGGCCTGAGGATTGGAAGTGGAGCAGCTACCGGGCCACGGCTGGGCTCGAGCCGGCGCCGAAGTGGCTGGCTGTCCATAAGCTCGAGCCGTTCTTCGGCGAGCTCTCGTGGTGGCAGAGCAACTACCGCGACTATGTAGAGGAGAAGATCGACTCGAAAGAGCGGCTGTGGGACAAGATCGAGAACCAGATCTACCTCGGCAGCGAGGAGTGGATCAAGGAAGTGCGAGGAATCGTGGAGTCGAAGCCCCGTCACGACGACTATCCGCGAGCGCAGCGGCATGTAGGGCGGCCGGCGATGGCGGCGATCATCGCGGCGGTGGGCAAGGTGCTCGAGGTGAGCGAGGAGTGGAT
>JADGNX010000257.1 GCA_017883265.1 Thermoanaerobaculia bacterium | reverse complement strand
GAAAATAGTTTGCTCCCCAGGGCGAGGCCGCCGCGGGAGCAGCCATGAGCGCCGTGGACATCAGAAAAACAACGGCAAGTGCCGCCACCATGATCAACTTATTTCTTCGCATTGCAGTCCTACCCTGGCTCTTGGACACATTCCGAGCAGGGATCAGAACAAAGGATCGTGATTCCCTTCATTCTGCCGACGTCAGGCTCAGGCGGTGAGGCCCCCGGGAGTTGAATCCGCTCTCCCGGTGACCCAGGGCTCGAGAGCTCCCACGAATTATTTCTGTTCTGCCGGGAGCGCCCACGCTGTCCCATCACTATCCCTCTTAGTCGTGAATCAATGCCGGAGCGAACGTCGCTCCATGACAGGAGCGCCATCATGAGCATGTTTCAGTCTTACGGTTCAGACAACAGGCCTCATCGCGACATCGAGCTCTCGTATCACATGTTTGCCGAGCTGCTCTGGCCCGCGAGTGCCGGCCCGCTCGTCGATCGGATCGAGCAAAACACCTTGATGACGTTCACCGGTGGTGCTCCATCGATTCCGTTCGGGTCGTCCGCGGTAGAGGACAGCAAACCCTGCAAGGCGCTTCCATCCATCGCGGGCTGATACTCAGCGCCAGAGTGCAGCGCGCGTAGAGCGGCCTGGTGGGGCGGCGGCCCCGCTCAGGGACTCTGCAGCGATCGGTTGAAGGTCGGAGGCATCTCAGCGACGGTCAGTGACGATCAGCACTTCGAGCTTCCAGAGCCCGAGGATTGCTCCGGCCACTGCGCCACATTCCCACTACAATCGTATCCACGCCATGAAGCGCGCCTGGATCATCTCCTTCCTGCTGGCGTTTGCCAGCTCGGCAGCGGCGACGGTCGCCGCCGGAACGTTCGATGTTCGGCTCATCGAACCGGCAGCGCAGATCGAGCTCCGGGCTGGATCGACCGCTTCCCTCGCCTGGGAAGCGACCGATACGCCGGCCAGCGTTGAAGAGTGGGAAGCGTTTCTGTCCATCGACGGAGGCCTGACCCATCCGATCCGGCTCACGCCGCATCTCGACCGCTCCATTCAGCGCTTCACCTGGGTTGTGCCGTCTCTCCCCGGCGCTGAGGCGACACTCCTCCTACGCTTCGGCGACGAGCACGACGAGCGGCAGTTCGCCTTTCCGTCGCGGATTCGAATCACCGGGGCCGGATCCCTCGGTCTCCTTCGACATGAATGGCTCTCTGAAAGCGCGTCCGGCAGGAGCGAGGAGGAGGATCACGGCGAGCGACTCACCCAATGGGTGGAAGGCTCGCGGGACGGATTGCGCCTGCGTCAACTGTTCGCCTGCCAGCCGCTGCTGTGCGGCCACGACGAGCTGACTCTCCCACGCGATCATCAGTCGTCACCGACCATCAGCAGCGCTTCGAAACGATTCGATCCGGCGGCGGAGCGGTTGATCGAGCGACGGAACATCTTCGCTCCAACAAGCCGCGAGGGCGTGTCGTCTCCCCGGCCGCACCCGGTGGATGTACTAGGCCTCGTCCGGCGTCTGAACATTTAGCTCGCCTCTTCCCACCCACATCGCCTCGCGCTTCGCCGCCACCCTCGCAGGCAGTACCTGCCGTCGGTGCGTCCGCGCGATTCCACTGCGGTCCCGCCGGCGCGAGGCCTGGACTGCGACGAGAACAAGGGTTCGAAAAATGAAGAGACTCTTTCTGTTGGCTTCAGTCAGTCTTGTCGTCTGCAGCAGCGCTTCACTTCCGCTTCACGGACAATCGGCTCCCATTCCACCCGCTTCCGAGCAGGTCGTGGTGACCGCCACTCGTTTGCCGGAGGATCCGGTCGATCTTCCAGCAGATTCGACAGTCATCACCGGCGCGGAGTTGCGGGCCCGCGGCGTGCGAACCCTCGCCGATGCGCTGGCAACTGCCGAGGGAGTCGAGGCCTTTGAAGGGAGCGACCAGGGTCGGGGTATACCGAATGTCTCACTCTGGGGGCTGAAAGAGTTCGACGCCTATCTGGTCGAATTGGACGGCGTTCCACTCGGAGGAACCTACGACCCCGACCTCCAGCAGATCGACGCGCGCGACATCGATCGGATCGAGATCGTCCGCGGCCCGGCCGGCGCCGTTCATGGCTCGACCGCCTTCGCCGGCGTGATCGCCATCTACAGCTCCAACGCCAGCGCCACGCGCGCGGAGATATCCGGAGGAAGCTTCGGTGACCGCGAGGTTCGCTTCTCCACCGGCGCGTCGAATTCCGACCGTCGTTGGAGCCTCAGCGCGTCCGCCAACGAGAGCAATGGATGGAGACCACGAACGGGCGGCCGGCGCGACCAGCTTTCCGCCACGTGGGGAAATCACCTGGCCGGAGGCTCCCTGAAGCTGCGCCTCTTCGGGCTCGACCAGCGGGAAGACTATGGCTCACCCCTGCCAGTCGACAGCGATCTGGGCACTTTGCCCGAGGGCGTCGATTTCCGCAGCAACCTCGCTTTGCGCGGAACCGAGATCGCCTCACGCGACTTCGGATTCACGACCAGATACGACCACCCGATCTCCTCCTCGCTGGCGTTGACGAACGACTTCGGTTACACCCATCGCAACCGCCATCTGGCACGCTCGTTCGTCGACACCGTCGATGGAGGTGCGGCTCAAGGCGCAGGAACCGATTTCCGTCCACAGCACAATGACCTCTTCGAAGATCTGCGGCTGGCGTGGGCTCCGGCACAACACCAGCTGATCGTCGGAGCCTCGGTCGCCTACGGCACTCTCCGCAGCAACGGACGGCGGTTCGATCTCGCTTACGACCTCGGCGGACCGGTTCCATCGATCGACGACATTCCCGATGCCACCGGCATCCGCCTCTCCGACCGCCGGACCTTCGCCGGCATCTACGCAGAAGACGAGTGGACTCCCACACGAAGAATCACAGCGACCGGAGCAGTCCGATACGATCGCGACATCGAACATCGTTCCTTCGATGACACGGACGGAGGCAGCTCGCGACTATCGAGGCAGGACGGTGCGGTCTCTGGACGGACGGCCGTCGTCGTCCGATTGCTGGAGCAACCCTCCGCATCGCTGCGGGACGCCAACTTTCACTTCGTCGTAAACCGGACCTTCAAACCGGCGGCGTTCAATCCGACACCGCAATCGGACGAAGGACTCCTCGCTCCGGAGCGAAGCCGCAGCGTCGAGGCCGGAGTCAAGATCGCCGGCACCGGACGTCTCTGGGACCTCGATGTCACCGCCTTCGACATGCACCTCGTGAACCTCGTCGTGGTGGCCGACGTGAACGGCATCCCCACGAGGATCAATGCCGGAGAGGATCGCTTCCGCGGTGCCGAGCTTGCGGCCCAGCTTCATCCGACCGATGAGGTCACCATTCGCGCCGGTTACGCGCAGCACGATCCCCGGCTGGTCCGCCTCGTCTTTACCCCGGAGCCCGGCGTGATCGAGGACGATAGCGGTCACCTGGCGGAGCTGGTGGCACGCCACACCGCGAATCTGGCCCTGATCTACGCGCCGCACCGCGGGCCGGGGGGATCGGTCACTATCCAGGCAGTCGGGCCGCGCGCTCTCGACCGCGACAATGTCTTCATGACGAAGGCCTACACGATGCTGAATGCCTCGCTTTTTGTCCCGGCGGGACCAGGGCGATTCGAGCTCGTCGGCAACAACCTGCTGAACAAGCGCTTCTACACCACCGACAGCGAACTGCAGGACGGCCAGCGCTACATCTCGGCGCCTCGCTCGCTTCTGGGGCGGCTTTCATGGACGTTCTGAAACGGCGGAATGTCCTCGATCCAGCCGGCGTCGTCCCGCGGCTACGCCCTTTTGTGTGAGCTGATGTGGACTCGAACCGGAGTTGAGCCGACCTCAGCAAACCAGCAGATCCGATTGGCCACGCAGTCAAACTCCAGCATGAAGTCGCCGCGCGGCAAGGCAGGCAGCTCGAACTTCAATTCGGTCGTCCGGCCGGGCGCGACCAGCTCCCGTGACAGCGGCTCCCAATGGTAGTCAGAAGCGACGAGTCTGCCATCGCGGTGGAGGTGACACCCCAACGACACCCCTCCTCGTTCCGCTGACGACGGCAACCAGACCGCGCTTCCCTGATTCGCAACAGTGGCCTGGATTGGTATTGGCGCTCCGGCGGCGACCGAAGCAGGGGCGATGATCCCGATCGAGGCGGACAGTCCTGCGCTTTGCCGGCTATCGAGGCGCTCGGAACCACCCTTCCTGAGAAAGAAATTGCGGACATCGTGTAAGAAGTGCCTCGTCGATTCGGCCCACCGCAGGTAGTGCTCGCCACCGCGCAGGAGGTCATCGAACTCATTGAGATTCAGATGATACGGAGGGATGTTAAAGGCCGCCAGACGAATGTCCGCGAATCCGGCCGCCCGCGCCTCGCGCCAGACCGCGTGAACGTCCAGATCGTTCTCCACGACACCATAGGAACGCATTTCCGCCTGCGAACGGGGCCTCCTGGAGTGATCAGGCCCCGGTTCTGCGAAAGCGGCGATGCCGGCCGGCTTGAGGATTCGGGCGAAGTCCCTGATCACTAGCCCTGGATCGGGCGCGTGGTGGAACGCGTCGAACGAGAGAATGCGATCGACGCTGGCGTCGGGCAGATCGATCTTCCTGCCGTCGTACTTCAGGAAGCGCGGAGCCGGCTGATCGCCGAAAACGGGTTGGCGGTGATAGAGCTCAGCAGCCATGGCCAACCCGGTTTCCGAGACGTCCAGAAGCACTACCTCACAGCCGAGCTGTGTCAGGTACCGCGAGGTCCATCCGGTTCCGGCGCCGAAATCGAGCACCCTCAGACCAGGCCTCAGCTCGAGCCCCTGAATCATGACGGCGAGATTGATCAGCAGATCGGGAGCTTCGTCGCTGCTGCTGAACGGCTTGGCCAGATGATGATCCCAGCTCGCTAGTCCGGCGAAGTATCTTTCGGCGGCGGCGTTCAACTCCTCGAGCGACGCTTTGGAGATCAGCTCACCAACGTCAATGAGGTCCTCCTGCTGAGGCCCTCGATCCGCAGGCTTCCTGCGCGCTTTCGAACCTCTGCTCGGAGAAGGCCTTTGCCCGATCAGCCGAAAGAGCTTGGCTACGGCCAGCTTTGCCAGGATGAGCGGGTGGCGCAACGTGACGCGATTGAGATGCATTCGGGGCCGGGACTCCTCCCGACCCCATTATGCCGGGACCCGCCTGCGATTTTGCCTCGATGCGGGGTGTTGATGCGAACCCTCAATGTATGACCGCACGTTTCCGCGGCTGCGATTTCGTGGGCGTAAGCAGCTGCGCGAACGATCGTGACACGTCGCCGTAAACCGATTCGCTGGCGAGGCGCTCGTAGACCGCGATTAGTGTCTGATCCAGGCCGGTCGCAAGAGCCACGTGCGATTCCGCGTCTCCGCTGATCGCCAGCGATAGCACCGACGGCCGCTGTGCAAATCGAGCGTAAGAAAGGCCCGACTGATCCTGCCATGCGATGATGTAGTCGTCGCCGATC
>JADGNX010000256.1 GCA_017883265.1 Thermoanaerobaculia bacterium | reverse complement strand
GCGCCGCCGACCCGGCGGCGCCTTCCATTTCACCGATTTGAAACAACCTCCCTAAACCTTTGGCCTGCGCTCGCGTCTGACGGACCATGCGAATTTCGGCCGCCGTGCTCCTCCTCGTGCTCTCGAGCGCGAGGGGGGAGGCTCAGTCCGGCCCGGTGCCGGCTGCCCCGCCGCCCGAAGAGCCGATCACAATAACCCGCGCGACCGGTCCGATCTCCATCGACGGCGATCTGTCGGACGCAGGTTGGAAGAACGTCAAACCTCTCGAGAAGTGGTACGAGATCAATCCGGGGGACAATGTCGAACCGAAGGTGAAGAGCGTCGCCTGGCTGGCTTACGACGACCATTTTCTCTATGCAGCCTTTCACTTTTACGATCCCCATCCCGAACAGATTCGCGCACCCTTCGGCGATCGGGACAACCTCAGCCAATCGACCGACTACGGCGGCCTCATCATCGATGCGCGCAACGATGGGAAGACTGCCGTCCTCCTTCTGGCCAGCCCGAACAACATCCAATACGACTCGGTGAGCGACGACTCCACCGGCAACGAAGACTCATCCCCGGATTTTTACTGGGACTCGGCCGCCAGGATCACGCCCGACGGCTGGACTCTCGAGATCCGCGTGCCCTTCTCTTCGATGCGCTACAAGAAGAGCGATCCGCAGATCTGGGGGCTGATGCTCTACCGGAACTGGCCGCGAGACCGGCGCTATCAGATGTTCACCAACAGGATTCCGCAGGGCGGGAACTGTTTCATCTGCAACGAGCGGAAGCTGGTGGGGCTGTCCGGCCTGCCGGGCGGAGGTCACATCGTCGCCGCCCCCTACGTCACCATGAAGGATCAAGGGGCGCCGCGCGAAGGAATCCTCGGAAATGGCATCGTCACAACGCCGGCCAGAGGAGACGGGGGAGCGGACGTCAAGTGGACGCCCAGTGCCGATACGGCGATCGATGGCACACTCAACCCTGACTTCTCGCAGGTGGAGTCGGACGTGGCGGCCATTGCGGCGAATCAACGCTTCGCCATCTTCTTCCCCGAGAAGCGGCCGTTTTTTCTGGAGGGATTGGAGCTCTTCAACACCCCGATTCAGGCCGTGTACACGAGGACTATTACCTCACCGCGGTTCGGTCTTCGCTCCACGGGAAAGTTCGGTCAGAACGCCTACACCTTCCTCGTGACCCAGGATCGAGGCGGTGGGAGCATCATTCTTCCCGGCGCCGAGAGCTCCAATCTGGCCAACCAGGATTTCGGGACCACCGTCGCCATCGGCCGCATCCGCCACGACATCGGTGTCTCGTTCGTCAGCATGATGCTGGCCGACCGCGAGAACTCCGGCGGCAGCCACAATCGCGTTTTCGGGCCCGACTTCCAGTGGCGCCCGACGAAGAGCGACACGGTCACCGGCCAACTCCTCTACAGCGACACGAGGACGCCGAACCATCCGGAGCTTGCGGACGAATGGAATGGCCAGCACCTCGCGTCTCATGCCGGCGACTTGTGGTGGTCACACTCGACGAAAACGATCGACTGGTTCACCGAATACAAGGACTTCGGCGATCAGTTCCGGGCCGACTCCGGCTTTGTGCCTCAGGTCGGCTATCGCGATAACAATGGGGAGGTCGGCTACACGCTCCGGCCGAAAGGCTTCTTCAGCCGCATCCGGCTCTTCATCAACAGCGACTATCAGTCGATGGTGGATGGCCGCCAGCTCGCTCGCGAAGTGTCGGCGGGAGCGGGAATGGATGGAAAGTACTCGTCCTTCAGCCGTTTTCGATTCTCCATGAATCACGTGCGTCTGGGCGATCGCGTCTTCACGCGCCACCAGCTCTTCTACACCGTCCAGATCACGCCGACCGCCTGGCTTTCCGATGTCGTTCTCGATGGCTCCGCAGGGCAGGACGTCGATTTCGCCAACAACCGTCTCGGACGCGGTGCAAACATCACCCTCGGCGGAACGCTGCATCCGATGAACCATCTCGAGCTCCGGCTGAACAACGGGCTGCGCTTCCTTTCCGTCCCGGTGGGGATCCAGCAGGCTCGGGGGCGCCTCTTCACCGCACAGGTCGAGCGGATCAAGGCCACCTACACCTTCAACTCCAGGATGTTCGTCCGCGCCATCACGCAGAATGTGAGAACCAATCAGAACCAGGCGCTCTTCATCAACGCCACCGATCAGCACATCGCATCGCTTTCGACATCGCTTCTGTTCGCATACAAACTGAACTGGCAGACCGTGCTGTTCGTCGGGGTCGGCGATACGCACGCAGTCGACGAGGAAAACGAGCTCCGGCCGTCGGACCGCCAGCTCTTCCTCAAGCTCTCATACGCCTTCCAGCGCTAGTTGCCAGCTCCCCTTTCCCATACCGGTCTCGTCGCCAGGGGAGTCGATTGGGGCGCTCAATTCGTCGAGGCCGACTCGGACTTTCTTGTCGAGATCGCAAGAACGGCGACGTCAGGCCGCTGTTGCGAACAGCACACGGGCGTCTGCCCGGATCGCTGCCCTGCCATCAATCCTGGAATTCAACCGAGGTCCTCGCCTGTCACGGATCGAGCAGTTTTGTAATCAATCGTCGTATATCGGGGAGGCCGAACCGTCGAAACGTAGTGTTCAGGCCGTTTCCAGGAGGAGGTTGAAAGCTTATTTGACATTTTGGAAATTCACCATGATTGTGGTATGTTGTCCCGGATATCAGTGATTTGCTGGTAAAGAGAACAAAGAAAGTTGTGCGCGTTACGCATCAGCTTTGCTGAATCTCCGAACAAGCAACACGAGATAGAAAAAGGAGATTCAAATGAGCAGAAGCAATGGTGTTGTCAAGTGGTTCAACGATGCGAAGGGTTTCGGATTCATCACCAGCAGCACCGGCGATGACGTCTTCGTGCATTTCAGCGCGATCCAGGGCAACGGATTCCGCAGCCTTCAGGAAGGCGCGGAAGTCTCGTTCGACGTGACCCAGGGCCCCAAGGGCCTGCAGGCCGCGAACGTCATCGTTCTCTAATTCAGCAGCGACATGCAATCGCAAAAGAGGCGGCTTCGGCCGCCTCTTTTTTTTGCATCAGGAACACAAACGAGGTTGTCTGCGCCACCGGGGAGGCCGAAGCTCATGGTTCGCATTTCCATGTGGCACAGACGCTTCCGTCTGTGCCTGGGCCGATCCGTGATGTTGGTGGCGATGATTGCCGGCACAGCCGCGGTCGCGCGCGCCGGCATAGACGGTATCGACGCTGGCCATTGGATCGGAGCCATCGAGCAGCAGCAGTCGTCGACTGCTCTGGTTCTCGATCTCGGAGTGGAGGGGAAGTGGCGCGCATCGCTGCCCGACCTCGCGCTTTACGACCTGCCTCTCGCGCAGCAGGGGCACATCCGGGAGATCGGCCTTCGCGCAACCTTCCACGGCCAGACGGTCGACGCGTTTCTGCATCGCGATGGCTTCCAACTCGTCGGGGTGGCCGTCAGTGGGGGACAGAAAGCGACTGTTCGCCTGAGGCGCGCTGGAGCGACTGAGCCCCTTCGTTATCGGGAGGAATCGCTCACGATCGCCGGCGGTCCGAAGCCGATCCCGGCGACTCTTTTTCTCCCGATCGCTGCGGCTCCGCATCCGGCGGTGATCATGGTCCACGGCTCCCACGGGCCCTCGCGCGCCGACCTGCGAGGGCCGGCGATTCTATTCGCCCGCTCAGGCATCGCCGCACTGATCTACGACAAACGGGACCTCGGTTCAGACCAGAGCCTGCCACATCGTTACGGCTTCCTCGATCTGGCCGACGACGCCGTGCGCGCCGTGAACGCCCTGGCAACCCGGACCGACATCGATCGCCGGCATATCGGAATCTGGGGCATCAGCGAAGGAGGATGGATCGCGCCGGCCATCGCCGCGCGCTCGCCGCTGGTCCGCTTCGTCATCGCCGTCTCGCCGCCTGCGGTTTCCTATGCCGTGGTGGTTGATGTGACGACGCGCCGCGGTCTGGCTCGACACGGATTCAGCGCCGACGAGATCGCGGAGGCCATCGCCGCCCTCCACCGCGTCAACGATTTCGTCCGGCACGGAGGGGACCGTGCGGCGCTCGACGCCTTTCTTCGATCTGCCGGGAAGCGTCCGTGGGGCCAGGTGCCAGGCATCCCGCTGCCTCGTCATGCTCCGACTCCTCAGGAGGTCTCGCGCGAGGTGCGGTGGCGGGAGCTCGACGTCGATCCGGCAACGTGGTGGCGTTCTGTCCGCGTGCCGCTCTTCGCCGTGTGGGGCGCCGCCGACGATCATCCAGTCGTTGAGAGCATGACCGCGATCCGGATGGCGATGGCAGCGGCAGGAAACCGAGACGCCACCCTCATCGTTTACCCGCATGCCGATCACGAGCTTCTGGTGCGTGGAGGGGCCGGCGCCTCGTGGCCTCGTCTTGCGCCCGGCTTCATCGATGCGATGACCCGCTGGGCGCAGGACCGTGCAGGTCTCGCGAAATAGGCGGTCGGGCTCGCCTGCCGGATCGAGGCGTGTACAATCGCGAAGGACAACTTCAACAAGGAGACGTCGCCTATGAAAGCCGCCACCCGCTCGCGCGAGGGGAAGCTCCCCATCGTAGGCATCCGTCCGCGCAGCTTCTGAGACTTCGCGGCTTCCTCGATTCCTCTTCCTCTCGCTGACCCTTCTGAAGTTTTGGCGGTCGACGTGTGCGCATGCGCGCAGAGGACAGGAAATTGGATCACAAAGAGAAGCAGCACAAGAATGATCTCGAAAAGCACCTGGGCTACGACGAAATGAAATTGAGGAAGGAAGCCTCCAAGCTGCGCCGCCGCCCCGATGCCGGGCGGAATCGGGCGGAGGTGAATGAAGACAACTGGGAAGAGCTGCTCGATTCAGGAAAGGGACGACGTCCACGGCGCGAGAGCCTGAACGAGGTCATGGAGCGGATCCGCGCCGCGCGCGAGTCCGGGGCCAAGGCCTCGACCGTCGAAGGGGTCCTCGAAGGGCGGGTGCTGTCGATGGCCGGCGGAGGTTGCCGCGTCTTCATCACAGCGACGAGCGATTCCGCAGCGGCTGTGCAGGGCCAGGACATCGATTGCCGTCTCGCCGAATCGTTGCGCGGACAGGTCAAGCTGGTGGTCGGGGACCGCGTCCATGTGATCGAGCGCGGAGGTAGCCACGAGGTTGTCGGCTGGCTGCCGAGGCAGACCACGCTGTCGCGGATCGACCCGTCGAATCGCCATACCATGAAGCTGATCGTGGCGAATATCGACGTCGTCGGTCACGTCATCGCCGCCAAAACACTTCCGGAGAAGGTGGCGCTGATCGATCGCGTTCTCATCGGAACGCAGATCGGGGGAGCGAAGCCTCTGCTGTGCGTTAACAAAGTCGATACGGTCTCGGATGAGGACCGCGCACAGATCGACGCAATCCTGGCTCTTTACGCACCGCTGGATCTGGAGATCGCTCACTGCTCGGCGGTTACCGGTCAGGGGATCGACGAGCTGTTCGAC
>JADGNX010000255.1 GCA_017883265.1 Thermoanaerobaculia bacterium | reverse complement strand
CTGCCATCGGGAAACCGACAGCACCACGCAAACAGCGGCGGTCGAGACTCACTCCAGGGGCGTGGCGATGCGGGATGTGCGGACCGAGCCGGTGGTGGTCTCGCGGTTTCATCGAAGCATCGAAACGACCGGAACAGTGGCCTTCGATCAGAACCGCTCCACTCAGATTCTTTCTCCGATCTCCGGGCCGGTCTCCCGGATCCTGGTCGGAATCGGCAGTCATGTTGGCCGGGATGAAGCATTGGCCGTCGTGGCATCCCCTGACTTCGCGGCCGCCATGAGCTCGCTCCGAAAAGCGGAAGCGACAGCCCGGAATGCGCGGAGGGTCGCCCAGCTCGATCAGCAGCTCTTCAAGAATGATGCGATCGCCCGCCGCGACATGGAACAGGCCGAGACCGACGCGGTCGGCGCTGAAGCGGACCGTGATGCGGCCCTGCAGCAGCTCCGGAGCCTCGGCGTCAATCAGAAAACGCTCGACGACATCCAGCAGAATCGTCCTGTCGCCAATCCCGGCGGAATCATCCGCTCGCCGCTGGCGGGCACTCTCGTCGAGAAGCTCATCTCGCCGGGCCAGTTGCTTCAGGCCGGCACGACACCCTGCTTCACCGTCGCCGACCTGTCGAGAGTCTGGGTGATCGCCAACGTATTCGAGGCTGATCTCCCGTTCGTGAAAATCGGAGACTCTGCCGACGTGCTCAGCACCGCTGGCGCCGCCCCCCTGACTGGGAAAGTCAGTTACATCGCGGCGCTGGTCGATCCCAATACTCGGGCCATCGCCGTGCGGCTCGATGTCCCGAATCCGGGAGAAATGCTCAAGCGAGATCTGTACGTGCGCGCGGTGATCCATTCGCAGTTGGAGAGCCAGGGACTTCTGGTTCCCGTCTCGGCCGTGCTGCGCGACGAAGAGAGCCTTCCCTTCGTCTTCGTGGCTCACCCCGACGGAACCTTCGCACGACAGAGCGTGCAGGTCGGCTCGCGCATCGGAGACCGCCAGGAGATCACCTCCGGCCTGACTGCCGGCCAGTCGATCGTGGTGGAGGGAGGTCTCTTCCTCTCGACGGTGGAACACTCATGAGCAGCGTAGACGACATCCGGCCGCCGGAGGAGCCGGGGGAGCGCACCGCCGCATCGCTCATCAACCGCGTCGTGGCCGGCGCCCTGCGCCAGCGCTTTCTTCTGGTGTTCTTTGCTTCTCTGCTCGTCGCCGTCGGGATCTACTCGTTCCGGCGCCTTCCTGTAGACGCGTATCCCGATCTCTCTCCGCCGCAGGTCGAGATCATCAGCCAATGGCAGGGACGGGCGGCGGAGGAGGTCGAGCGGCTCATCACCGTTCCGATCGAAGTCGAGATGAATGGGATCCCGAACATTGCAGTCGTCCGGTCGATCTCACTCTACGGGCTCTCCGACGTCCGGGTAACCTTTGAGCCGGGAACAGACAGCTACTTCTCCCGCCAGCAGGTGTTCGAGCGTCTGGCCGGCGTATCGCTTCCGGCCGGTGTCGCTCCGTCCATGGCCCCTCTCTTCTCCCCTTCGGGATTGATTTACCGGTATGTCCTCGACAGCCCGGACCGCTCGGCAACGGAGCTCAAGACACTCGAGAGCTGGGTCATCGAGCGACAATACAAATCGGTGCCCGGAGTTGCTGATGACTCCGGCCTCGGCGGCCCGACCATGGAGTATCAGGTACTCCTCGATCCGGCGAAAATTGCCGCCATCGGGCTGTCGGTCCCGTTGATCGTCAACTCGCTGAGCGCCAACAATAGCAACGCCGGTGGGGGCTTCTACTCCCAGGGCGGCCAGTTCTACTACGTACGAGGTCTCGGCCTCCTGACCACGCCCGAAGACATCGGAAATGTCGTCGTGGCGGTCCACAACGGCACGCCAGTCCTGGTCAAAGACGTCGGGCAGGTCGTCATCGGCGAAGCGCCGCGCCTCGGTCAGTTCGGGTTCAACGAGCGTAACGAGGCCGTGGAAGGCGTCATTCTGATGCGGAAGGGTGAACAGGCTCAGGTCGTACTCGATCGAATCGAAAAAAAGACCCGGGAGCTCAACGACTCGATCCTGCCGAAAGACGTCAGGATCCGTCCTTTTTACGATCGGCGCGACCTGATCGCGCTCACGACCCGCACGGTGGAGGACAACCTCCTGCGGGGCATGCTCCTGGTCATCGTCGTCCTCATCTTCTTCCTCTACGATTTCCGATCCGGATTGATCGTCGCTGCCACCATCCCGCTGTCTCTGTTGTTCGCTTTCATCTGTCTCGACCTGAAACATGTACCGGCGAATCTGTTGTCGATCGGGGCCATCGACTTCGGCATCCTGGTCGATGCCGCGGTTGTCATGGTGGAGAACATCTTTCGTCGGATGGCCATCAATCGGGAGGAGGGGAACCCTCTCAGCGCGGCCGAAGTGATCGTGCAGGCAGCCGCGGAAGTCGACCGGCCGATTTTCTATGCGGTCGCCGTCATCATCGCAGGCTTTCTGCCGATCTACGCTTTGTCAGGGCCCTCCGGGGCCCTGTTCCGGCCGATGGCCGACACCACCATCTTCGCGCTGATCGGCGCCCTGCTGATGGCCTTGACTCTCGTTCCGGCGCTCTGCTTTTGGGCCCTCCGAGGTGTGCGTGAGCGCCGGAACGTAGTGTTCGAATCAATCCGCAACATCTACAAGCGGGGTCTCGACGTCTGTCTCGCACATCCCTGGACGACCACCATCGCCAGCGTCGCCCTCTTCGCTCTGTCGCTCCTCTTGATCCCGGGAATCGGGGCGGAGTTCATGCCGCACCTCGACGAAGGGTCATTGTGGGTCCGGGCCACCATGCCGTCCACCATCTCGTTCGAGGAAGCCTCGAAGATCTCACCTCAGGTGCGGGCCATCCTCCGTTCATTCCCCGAGGTGACTGTGGTCGGCTCGGAGCTGGGACGGCCGGACGACGGGACCGATCCTACGGGCCTTTTCAACGACGAGTTCTTCGTCGGGCTGAAACCGTACGGCCAATGGAATGGGGCCTACCGGAACAAGGCGGCTCTGATCGAGGCCATCGATGAAAAGCTGAAGGCCTTTCCGGGAATCGTCTTCAACTTCACGCAACCGGCCGAAGACGCGGTGGACGAGGCGGAAACCGGTCTCAAGAGCGCACTCGCTGTCAAGGTGTTCGGTCCCGATCTCACGGTTCTCGAAGAGCGCGGAAATGCGATCAAGGCCGTCCTGCAGAGAGTCCGGGGAATCGGCGAGATCTCCGTCATTCGACAGCTCGGACAACCTAGCCTGACCGTAACGATCGACCGGGCAAAGATCGCTCGATATGGTCTCAATGTGTCCGATGTCAACGGACTCATCGAAGCAGCCGTGGGAGGAACAGCGGCGACACAGGTCGTCCAGGGGGAGAGACTCTTCGACCTCGTGGTCCGCCTCAAGCCGGAGTTTCGCCAGACGCCGGACGCCATCCGGAACATTCTGGTTGCCACCCCAGGTGGCCAGCAAGTGCCGATGAAAGAACTGGCCGACATTCGTGAGGTCAGTGGCGCCTCCTTCATCTACCGCGAGGACAACTCGCGTTACATCGGCGTTCAGTACTCGATCAAGGATCGTGACCTGGCCGGGGCAGTTGAAGATGCCCAGCGGCAGGTCGCCAGGTCGGTGCAGGTCCCGACCGGCTATCGCATCGTCTGGGGTGGAGAGTACGAGAATTACACGGCCTCGAAGAAGCAGCTCCAGATCATCGTGCCGGTGACCATGATGGTGATTTTCATGTTGCTCTTCATGCTCTATTCGAACTTCAAGTTCCCGATGATCACGGTGCTCGCCGTTCTGATCTCCGGCCCCATCGGAGGACTGTTGGCGCTCAAGCTCACCGACACTCCCTTCTCCGTCTCATCAGGCATCGGCTTCATCGCCCTGTTCGGAGTATCGGTGCAGACCGCGGTGATCTTCATCTCCTATGCGAACGAGCTACGCCAGCGCGGCCTCAGCATCGCCGAGGCCACTCGCGAAGCGGCCATTCTCCGCCTCCGACCAATCATGATGACCGCTCTGGTTGCCGCGTTTGGACTGCTGCCTGCGGCTTTGTCGACCGGAATCGGCTCCGATACGCAGAGACCGTTCGCTCTGGTCATCGTCGGGGGGCTGTTTTCACGGCTCCTGATCAGTATCTTCCTGATGCCTGCCCTCTATGCGCTGGTAGCGCGGGCGGACGATCGGCTCGAGGTGTGATAGTCCTTTGCTCGACGCCGCTCGGCGTGATCAGGGCACTGGTCGTTAGCAGAAAGTAACAATTCATCGGCGAGAGGTTCTGAAAGCCGCACGGTCTGATAATCGAGATGATCCATGCCGCCGCACAACATCGCCGTTCTGGTGCATCTGGTCGGGTTCCTTCTTGGGGCTGCCCTGTACGCGACACTCTTCGGTGTGGTGACAAGGCCTGCATTCCACGGAAGATCGGCGCCCACCGCTCTTCGAACCGACCGCCTGCCGCTGATGACTGCGATCCTCGGGTTGACATGGAACGTCAGTGGTTTAGCCGTGTATGCCATCCGCGATTTCACAGAGAGCGAGCCGCCTTCGCTGCTGATCGCGGTCGCCTACCTGGCCCTCGGCTATCTCCCGGCGGTAGTCGTTCATTCGGTTCTCCGTTCCGAAACAATGGCACAGACGAGAAGAGCGGCCGCCGCCTTCATATGGATTGCCTACACTGTCAGCACTCTGGGAGGGATGGCCCTTCTCTGGTCCGCGATTCATGACAAGGTGGCTCCCTCAGCCGGCGCACTCCAGACTCTCACCTGGTCCTACGCCGTGCTCACCGTGCCCATTCTGATACTGACTCGGAAACGAACCGGCGCACCGCGTACATGGTCGATCGTGGCCTTGGCGGTCTTTGCAGTCTCCGCGCTTCATCTAAGCCATCACGAAGGCACGCGCGAGCCACTAATTGTCGAGCTTCTCGGCCATCACGCTTCAATTCCCCTGATCTTCGCCATCCTCTACCAGGACTTCCGTTTCGCGCTCGCCGATGTCTTTCTAAAGCGAGCCATCGCGGTCTTTGCGCTCGTAGGGGTCACCTCAGCGCTTTATATCGGCGTCGAGATTCCACTCCTTTCGAAGCATGATTTCCGAACCGACGCGGTTGCAGTTGGCGTGTCGGTCATCATGTGGGCCGGCGTGGCGATTCTGTATCACACGCTGCAGCGCGCGGCCGTCTGGATCGTAGACCGGCTGGTGCTTCGTCGCGTTGACTATGCGGCGCTCTTCGACGATATTGCGGCGGAGGTCCGATCCGCAGAACAACCCGATGCCGTTCTCGGAATCGTATCCGTGGCTCTTCGACTGCCACTTGCTGCGGATCGAGTCACCTGGAGGGTGGCTGGAGAGCACAGTTCAAGCCAGGACACGATTCCGATTCCGACGACGGAGGCCCCGCGCTTTGAGCTCGTGGTTGGACCACTGGCCGGTGGCCGCCGGCTCCTTTCCGGTGACATCGAGATGCTGCATGCGGTTGC
>JADGNX010000254.1 GCA_017883265.1 Thermoanaerobaculia bacterium | reverse complement strand
CGGTCACGCCGCGTGGAGAGGATGCGTAGTCTGTCGCCTTCCGAAAGCGCTGTAGCACAGACGCGCACAGACAGAAGTTGACGAGTGTCAGCACATCGTGGACATCTTGAAAGGTCACACATCGTGGACAAACGAGGTGGGCCGAGCAACGCTGCCGATGGAGGTGGCGAGGCATGGGTGGTCACGAAGTGGAGAGATTGCTGGCGGTAGAGCGGCATCGGAAGGGTGAATCGGTCGAGGCGATCTGTTGCTCGATGAAGAAATCTCGGAGCTGGTTTTACAAGTGGCTGAAGCGCGCCAATGAGGTGGACCAGGGGTGGTACGAAGAGCGATCGCGCGGTCGTCACACTGGGGGGTGCCCCGAAGAGCTACGCCAGCGGATCGTGGACATGAGAGCGCGACTGGATGCCGAGGACACGTTCATCGGCGCGCAGATGATCGCGTGGGAGCTGGAGGAAGAACAAATCGTGCCTCCGTCGATCTCGACGATCAGTCGAGTCCTCAGGTCAGCCGGCCTGACAACCCCGAAGCGACGGACACCCAAGGGCACCAAGTATCCGGCACCGCTGGCGATGGAACCTGGGGCCGTGCATCAGGCTGATTTCGTCGGCCCGAGGTATGTGAACCGAGGGCGCTTCTACTCGCTCAATGCGGTGGACGTCTGCAGCGGTCGAGTGGCAGCCGAGCCGATTCACTCGCGAGCCACCGAGGATGTCATCCCCGGGCTCTGGAACATCTGGACACGGCTCGGCATCCCAAGGACACTTCAGCTCGACAACGAGCTGGTTTTCTTCGGTAACCGACGCTATCCCAATGCTTTGGGGCAAGTGATGCGTCTCTGTTTTTCGGTGGGCGTGGAGATGTTGTTCATCCCGATCCGGGAGCCTTGGCGAAACACCTTCGTCGAGAAGTTCAACGATCACTGGAACCGCAAGTTCTACCGACGGACCAAACTCGAAGGGTTCGAGCCTCTCCGGATCGAATCGCTCTCGTTCGAGTATCGCCACAACGCGAAGTGGAGGTACTCCAAGCTGCAAGGACGTACGCCGAATGCTGCCCTGGCGCAGTCATCAGTCCAGCTTCGCTTTCCCGACCGCCCCACGCCGCCGCCCATGCCGTTGTCAACTCCACCGAGAGGCCGAGTCTCGTTCATTCGGCTCATTCGAAGCGATCGACAGCTCGAGATTTTCGGACAGCGCTTACCGATGCCGCCCGAAGCCACCTACGAATACGTCCGCGCGACCATCGACATCGCCGCACAGCAGCTCACCGTCACACTCCGCGACCAACTCCTGTCCACCCACCCATACCCGCTCGAACCAGCCACAGCCAGCAGGAGCCGTCAAGGCGCAAAAGGCCGCGCCTCCTCCGCTTCGCTACGGCCCTCCGGGTGACAGCTCCTGCAGTCCGTGGCGCAATGCCTCTATCGGTCCGAAGCAGAGCTTCGGGCCGATGGCGGCCCGACTCCTCATCCACCTTGTCCACGATGTGTGACCCATCAACGTGTCCACGATGTGGTGACACTTGACAAGAAGTGTCTGTGCTGTCTGTGCCTTTCAACGTCAATGGATCATCATTTGCACGAAGGATCTGAGATGTTGAACGGTTGGCGCTCTTTGACCGAGGTCCCGCGTGTGGACCTGAGGGCGGAGATGCGCACGGAGCCGCATCACCGGCGCTTCGTGAACTGGTTCCCGGTTCTCATGGTCCTCTTCTCGTTCGTGACGCTTCTGGTCGTTCCGCTGTGGGTGGCCGGTCGAACGAACGCCTATCGCGCACAGGTCGACCAGTCGGCGGTGCCCGCTCATGCGCTGATGGACAGCATCAACTTCGACCTGGCTATCGAAGGATCCTCCATCCGCGGCTATCTGCTGAACAACGATCCCGTTCTTCTGGACAAGTACCGCTCGGCTCGAGATGCGCAGAGACACGCCATGGAGTCGCTGCAACCCTACGTTCAACGGATCGGCGGCGGTTCCGTACCGGCGTACAACGCCCTGCGAGAGTCCATCGCCCGATGGCACGACCCGCAGGACCGGCTCCTCAACAAGGTCATCGATCGGGCGGCCTACATCGCTGCGATGCCGGAGACTCAGCGCGTTTACGAGCAGGCCTTCACATCCTCCGACCTGCTCGCGGCGCAGATCGCGTCATTCGATGATTCGCGTCGCCGGATGATTCGGCGCGCTGACCGCTTCGAGGATACCGCCGCTATCTGGATGGCGATTATCGGGATTCTGGCTACCTTCGGCGCGGGCTGGCTGGCCTTCCGCCTGAGCGGCCTCGCGATGCAACTCGAACGGCGGGCGCGCGAGGAGATGGCGTTCCGACAGATTGCCAGCGCGCTGACCGGGGCGGTCGAGATCGACGAGGTCCTGCTGGAGATCACGCAGAGCGCCGCGCTGGTCACCCGGGCCGACGGTGCCTACGTCGAGAAGGTGATGCCCGGAGGCACGGTCGAGGTGCTCGCGGTCTCCGGCCGCGGCACCCCGAAACGCGGAACCACAGCGCGCTATCCCGGTTCATTGACCGAGGAGATCATCGATAGCGGTCAGCCGGTCGTGGTAACCGACCTGCGAAGGCGGGCCGAGCCGATGGCGCCGTATCTCGCCGAGGTCTGCGCCGCCTGCGAAGTGATGATCGTCCCTCTGCTCGCGGAAAAGGAAGCTCTCGGGGCCCTCGTGCTGCTCAACAGCAAGACATCGGGGCGGCACTTCGGCTTGAGCGACGCACGCGGGGCCAAGTCCCTCGGCGATCTCGTCTCTCTGGCTCTTCGACGCGTCACCATGATGGCCCGCGAGCGGGAAGCGCGGGAAGAAGCGCAAGCGGCGCTGGCCACTCGCGACGAAGTCCTGGGAATCGTTTCGCATGACCTGCGCAATCCGCTGACCAGCGTTCTTCTCAGCGCCAACCTGCTGGAGGAGGCGACGGACGGCGAGGTCAAGGAGAAGATCCAGATCATCAAGGTCGCCGCCCAGCGGATGCAGCGGCTCATCCGCGACCTGCTGGACGTGGCCCGCATGGAAGGCTCCCGCCTGACGCTCAAGCTCCAGCCGGTCGATTCGAGAGAGGTCGCCATGCGAGCCTGCGAGGAGCACCGCCCGATCGCCTCGCAACGCGGCCAGAGCATCGTCTGCGAAGTTCCAGCCGGACTTCCGCCGATCTGCGGAGATCACGATCGCATCCTCCAGCTCTTGGGAAACCTCCTCGGCAACGCGGTGAAATTCACCCCCGACGGCGGCCGCATCCTCGTCACCGCCAGGCAGGACGGCTCGGTCATCGAGTACAGCGTCAAAGACAACGGACCGGGCATCCCGGAGCGCGATCTCCCGCATGTCTTCGAGCGTTACTGGCAGGCCAAGAAGACTGCCCATCTCGGCGCGGGACTCGGTCTGGCCATCGCCAGAGGCATCGCCGAATCGCACGGCGGAAGCGTCTCCGTAACCAACTCGGTCGATGGTGGAGCGGTGTTCTCCTTCACTATCCCGATCGCCGGCGTGTAGACAACGCTTACCGTAGACTGTCGGCCGCATGAGCGCGCTCTACGCCCTCTCCGCCTTCTTCATGACCCTCGCTGGGGGCGCGTTTGCCTTCCGCTACCGGCGTTACCTGCTGTACATCATGGCGTTCTCAGCCGGCCTTCTCATCGGCGTGGCCTTTCTCGACCTGCTGCCCGAGGTTATCGCTCTGGCGCGACAGGCCAACATCAAGATCGAGTACCTCATGATGACGCTGCTTGGAGGCTTCCTCACGATCTTCCTCCTCGAGAAGCTCACCGTCATTCACGGCGAGAAGCAGCACGACGCTCCCGGTCATCGTCACGACGTCGGGCTGGTCGGCGCGATCGGCTTGTCATTCCACAGCTTTCTCGATGGACTGGCCATCGGGGTAGCCTTCAACGCCAGCAACGCCGTCGGCTTCGTCATTCTCCTGGCAGTCGTAGCGCACGATTTCGCCGACGGACTCAACACGGTGACCTTCATGCTGGCCACGCGGAACAATCGCACCCGAACGTTCACTCTACTGGCGATCGATGCCATCGCGCCGGTCCTGGGAGCGCTTCTCGCCGGGCCGCTCCGAATCTCGCAGGGGCTGCTCGTCTTTCAGCTGTCGTTCTTCGCCGGATTTCTCCTCTACCTCGGCGCCAGCGACCTGCTGCCACATGTCCACGAACGGCCGAAGGCAGCTCTGATCGTCTCCACCATCGCGGGGCTGGTCACCGCGGGAGTCCTTGTGCACATCATGGCAGCGCTGGCCTGACATGGACCTGCTGCTCGGATTGCTCTTCGGCTCCGTCGGCGGGGTCTACATGGTTTACGGACGCCGCGACCACGATCCGATGTTTCTCATCGTCGGTTTCGCGCTCGTGATCTATCCCTATTTTTTCAAGAGCCCGCTCTCGATCGTGTCGATCGGCCTCATCCTCGCAGCAATCCCGATTGCGCGTCACAAGGGTTACTTCTGATCATGTCGCTCCAGGAGATTCCGATTGATGGAACCTGGGTTCCACTTGATGCCGAGCTGGGTGGAGCTCCGCTTCCGGATGACCTGATCGCGGCCATAACGTTGATCATTCGCGCCGAGACCTATGAGGTGCAGAGCGATCATGGGCGCCTCGTTCTTGACGCGGAGCGGCGGCCGGCAACGATGGATCTCATCGGCCAGGCGGGTCCCAATCAAGGGAGGACCATTCGAGCGATCTACGACCTCACCGGCGACGTTCTGCGCATCTGCTACGAGCTCGGAAGTCCCGAAAGGCCACAGGCATTTGAATCGGCGCCGGGCACTCTCCAGTTCCTGGTCACCTATCGGCGCACTGACGCGCCATGGCCAGCCGATCGCTCCTGAAGATTTCGTGAACGCTGAACGCGGAGCAGACCGTCAGCTCGCGCTCATTCGCGGGCCGGTAACGCGGCCTTACTTCGAGGCTCTGATCAGAACGATGAGGACGATCAGGCCGATGACTACCATGAGGATCGACAGGTAGGTTCGGCCGCCGGATGGAACGGGCGGCTCCGAGGTCCGCTGCGTGGGAGTACCGGCGCTGGTGGTGGTTTCGGCTGCGCCAGTCGTTTCGCTTCCGCTCGTACTGGACGAGATGCTCGAGGTCGTTGAGGATGTGCCGCTCGCCGACATCGTAGACGTGCCGCTCGGGGCGGTGGTCGGGGCCGATGACGAGCCGGAGGCCGAAGTGGTGCCCGATGAGGAGGCGTTCGAACCCGGCAGCGGAAAGCTGGTCGTCACAGCGGCGGCCGAAGGCGGAGCCGGCCGCTTTTGAGGCTCGTTCGGCAGAGCTGCGGCTGGAATGGAGCTCGGTCCTCGGACCGGCTTCCGCGTCGTCGGGGAGGAGGGCGGGGTTGGCTCGGACTGAGGCCGCCGGCCGGCGCTTCGTGGCATACCAGCTGACGCAGCGGTCGGGTGCGGCGTCTCGGCGTGTGTGCGGTTGGAACCGCGGCCCGACCCTCTCTTTGGAGTTGGAGTCGGAGTCGGAGTCG
>JADGNX010000253.1 GCA_017883265.1 Thermoanaerobaculia bacterium | reverse complement strand
TCGAAAGTACCTGAGCCTATCCAAACATAGTTGAAATTTGACAGTCAAAAACCGGGCGCGGCGTCGGGCTCGGGTCCGGGAAAGACTCGCGGACGCCTGACGCGGGACACTGGAAGAGGGTTGGTGGGATTGAATATGCCTCCGTGACCGATGACAACAAAGACCTTCTAGAACGCATCGCACAGATGCTCACGAAACCCATCAAAATCCCGATGCCCCACTGAATGAACCACCCGCGCCCGAGCCCGCGCCCGCGCCCGGCTCTTGCTTCTTTCACCCTTCACCCTTCACCCTTCACTCTTTCTCCTACGACAGCCAATCCGAGTGCCGCCAGCGCGATCAACGACATCGCCATCCCGACCCAGACCAGCGGATTGTTGTATCGCATTTCGATGACATGATCTCCCGCCGGAACGGCAATTCCCTGGAAGCCGATGTTGGCAGTCTGCAGCGCAACTGGCTTCCCGTCGATCGTCGCGTGCCAGTAGCGGTGCGGCGTGATGCTGGCGACGAGGAAGGCGCGCCCGGAGGTGCGGACGGCAAGACGAACCTCGCTGGCCCGCTCACGAACTTCATCAACCGTGCCGGGGGCAGGAACGAATGGCGTGAAGCCGACGAACGCCGCGCGAGCAGAGGGAGTGGTGTCGGCCAGATGGCCCACGAAGTCCTTTTCCCCGTCGACGGCGGTCATCGAATCGGCGAAGTAGTACCGCGGATTGCTGACCGTCTCTTCGGTGCGGATGAGCCCGACATCCCGGGGATTCTCCCTGACCGCACGATCGATCTCCACGGTGTGAGTGATGAACCGGGCCCGATGAGCGACATTGGCCATCGGCAGCAGGACTGCCTGCCAGTCGCTGCGGATTCTGGCGAGGTCGCGCGATGCCTGCAGAAACTCGCGCGTTGGCAGAAGCATCGTCCGGTCGATGTCATCCTCCAGCATGCCTCCCACGCCGAATGACCACGACAGCCGTGGAAAGAGACCGTTGCGGATCAGCCAGAAGTGTGTGGATCGTGCGACGCCGCCGAAGAACGGCAGCGCAGTCTGAGGGTCGCTATCCCACTCCCACTGCGCCTGATGGAAGAGCCGGGATCCGGGCGAGGGTGCCCCGGCTTCGCGCAGGAGTGCCGGAGCCTCGAAGAAGCTGCGCGGCATCCTCGGGGCCAGCTCCCACTGCAGGTGCGCCAGGTCCGCGGCCACAAAGAGAAGAAGGGCCGCTCCCCACACGCGCGCTCGCGGGGCGCTGAGATGCATCACGATGGCCATGCCTGCCACCGCTCGCACCACCATCGCCAGCCAGTGGCTCGACCCGATCTCCTCCGGCGACAGCGTGAAGATTGCGAACTTCGATGGTGCGCGATCGATCGATGCGGAAACCATCAGCGCAACGAGACCCCACAGGCCGAGGAGTGCAATCAGCGTTCGTCGCATCCGATCGCTGCCGCGAACGATCTCGTCGAGAACCATGGCCGACCAGATGACGAGCACGAACGAGAAAGTGATCGCGAACTTTTCCGGAAAGCGAATCGACCGGAAAAGGTGAATGTCGTACAGAAAGCGCAACAGCGGGGTGTGATTGCCCAGGGCGACGTAATAGGAGGCGAAAAGAAGGATGGCCACGAAGCCAGCCCCTCGCTTTCCCACCAGCAGGCCGGTGAGGGCCAGCAGCGCAGCCAGGATCCCGAGATAGAGGTCTGCGATGAACGCCTCCGGACCGATCGGGTAGAAGGTGGCGATGAGAGGATAGCCGGTGGCCGCAGCGCGGAGATGGCGAAACAGCTCGGGGAAGAAAAGCTCCAGCGGCCTCGCTGGGTGCATGCTCCAGACCGCTACCCCTTCGAAGCCGAGAGTCTGTGAGCGGATCGTGTCGCGGGCGTGATCAAACCCCGGCAGCAGTTGCGCGGAGGCCAGGAGCAGTCCCGCAAAAACGATGGCCAGGCTCCAGGCCACAGCCCTCCCGGCCACACGCCGATCGCCGAGCCGCCAGCCGCGATAGAGCGCGTACGCTCCGATGAGGGCCGCGGTCTGCAGCACCGTCACCGGCTCCCCGATCAGCGCCTGCAGTCCGAAAAGGATCGCCGCCAGCCCGGCGTCTCGGAGATTCGGCCTCCGAATGCATCGGCGCGCGAAGAGAAGGATCGACGGAATCCAGCTGACGGCGAAGAAAAATGGCAGCGTCGACAAGAGCGAGAGCAGCGGACCGCCCGCGGCGAACGACAGACTCCCGAAAAGGGAGGGGACGACCTCCAGATCCATCGATCGCAGCAGGGCGTACATCCCGACAGCGGCGATGACGAAGTGAAGCCAGATATGCAGAACGTACCCGAAGTGGAAGCTCGGGAGAAAAATGAGCCATTGGGGCGGGTAGAAGAGCTCGTAGGCCGGATTGGCGGCAATCGGCTGACCGCCTGAAGCGGCCGCATTCCAGAGCGGGAACTGGCCGGACCAGACGATGTCGTGCAACACCTTCTTCATCGGATAGTGGTACGTGGTGAGATCGCGGACGAAAAAGCAGCGACCGAGAAAGAGAACGTCGGCGAAGACGGCGACCAGGTAGACGAGGATGAGGATCACCGCCGTCCGATCCGCTGGCCCCGGAGTCCGGGCCACGACCGCCGTGCTCTTCTCGTCTCGCTTTTTCACACGAATCGTCTGCAGGGGACTTTCCTCGGTCAGAACGCGCGGGCGGAAGCTCCGGCCGCAGCACGCTGCACGTTGCCGTTAGAATCGGCCAGCGATGCGCGAGAGTATGCCGAACTGCGAGCGTTGTGAGTCAAGAGAGGCTTTGCCTCAGACCGACGAGATTGTACAAACTACAAACCAGAAACCAGAAACCAGAAACCAGAACGGGCTCTTCTGGTTTCTGGTTTCTGGTTTCTGGTTTGGAATGCGACTCACCTGCAACACATTCTTCGTGGTCAAGACCAGAGGCCGTGTCCTTCCGCCGGCATGCCAGAGCCTTCTCCTCCTTCTACTCCTGCTCCTGCCGGCATGCGGCAGCTCGGTGCCGAAGAGCCTCGTCCCGGCCGAGCCGGCGGCCTCGGCGCTGGATCTCTCGTCGGTCGTCATCCCCATCCATGCCTCGCTGGCCCCGCTACTGCCTCTGGTCGAGGCTCAAGTCCCGAAGAGCCTCGTCAGCAAGGGAGACTACGAGATGGATTCCGCAGGGCGCTTCGGGGTGCGCTACCGGATCGAGCGCGACTCCATCGACCTCAACCAGCAAGGCGCAGGGCTCCACGCCACCACCCACATCCGGTACGCCGTGGAAGCCTGTCATCGCACCTGGAATCCGGTAACGAAGCGCTATTCGATGTGGCCGTGCGTGAGCTGCGGCTTCGGCGAGCCCATGCGCGAAGCGACCATTCATCTTCATACCCATCTCGATTGGGATCCCGAGTGGCGGCTTCGGTCGACGACAGTTGCCAACCCCGTGGAGTTTCCGAACCGCTGCGGCATCACCGTCCTCAACATCGACATCACGGACTGGAAGGTGGCGCCGCTCATCAACGGTCAATTGCGCGACCTGGCTCGCAGCCTCGATCAGAACACGCCGAGAGTGACAAACATCCGGAGGGAAGCGGAGCGGGTCTGGAGCGCGCTCCAGACACCGATCGATGTCGGATCGCGGTCGTGGCTCGTCGTCGATCCGCTCAGCTTCGGAATGAGTCCGATCAGCGGCAGCGGCACGACCATCGGAAGCTCGCTCCTTCTGACCGCGCAGATACGACTGGTGGTCGGCGAACCGCCAAGGGCTCCTCCGCGGCCTCTCCCTCCGCTCCGCACCGCTGCGGGCGCCAGCGGACTGAGAATCCCGCTGGCGGTCGAGGTCAGTTACGAGGAGGCCAGTCGTCTGCTGTCGGCCGAGATCGCCGGCCGGACCTACCGGATCTCGGGACACGATCTGCGCGTGGAATCGGTCCGGCTGGCTCCGGCAAAAGGCCGGTTGTCGATCGAGGCCACCATCGACTATCGGGGTGGCGGGATGCGCGACTATCGCGGCATCGTGCATCTCGAGGGGATGCCGCTGTATGAGCCGGCAACTGCGGCCATCGTAATCGGCGATCTCGACTATTCGCTCGACTCCCGACGGCACAATCCGTTCGTCAGAGTGGCGGATCGGCTGGCTCACGAGGGTGTCCGAGCCTCGCTGGCCAAAAACGCGCGGTTTCGCATCAGCGCGCAGCTGGAGAGCTCGCGGCGTCAGGTGTCGTCGGGCCTGAACCGTCCGCTGGCTCCTAATGTCACTCTGCATGGCAGCATAGACCGGCTGGAGCCGACGTCGATCGTGGCCCTTCCCGATCGAATCTCCATTGCAGTCATCGCCAACGGAAACGCTTCGCTCGATGTGAAATAGGCTCGGCTGAAATGCCGCGCTGCAACAAGACGGTGAACGATTCAACACCCCCGGATGCCATGTCGTAACAGCCTCTGTCAGTGGCGCTCGGGAGGTCCTTTGAGAATCCGTTTCGAGGCGGGTATCCTGGTTGTGGTCCTTGTCTCCGTCGTACTCATTCCCCTTCGAGCCGCTCAGCGGTCTCCCGAGACACTGACGCCCACTCCCACGCTTACGCTCACGCCTACACCCATCCCCACGCCGAGGGCCAGAGCGAGAGCGAGACGGTTCGCGCAACGGGCCACGGCGGGCGGCGACGACGTGATGCAGTTCGGTTCGAGCGCTCTGCTCGATGTACAGCCGCTCATCACGCCGCAGAACGTGGCTGCACTCCGGCCGCTCTTCCGTCTGGCGCTTCCCGACACCGTCGACGGCGCCCCGGTCCATGTCAGCAATGTAGCCATGTCCGACGGCCTCTTCCGTGATCTCCTCATCATGACCACCATGAGCGGCCGGCTCGTGGCGGTCGATGCCCGCACCGGCGGCATCCGCTGGGTTCACGACGGTCCGTCCGGTCCACGCTGGACTACTGCTTCCCCTGCGGTCGATCCGGATCGCAAGCATATCTACTCCTACGGACTGGATGGCCGGATTCACCGCTACCTGATAGCCAGCGGTGCGGAAGATCCCGGCCAGGGATGGCCGCAACTCGTCACTTTGAAAGGCGACGTCGAGAAAGGCTCGTCGGCACTCTCCACTGCCGAGACCGTCAGCGGAAAACACTACCTATACGCCACGACGGCCGGATACCCCGATCCTGGAGACGCCGGCGATTACCAGGGGCATGTGACGGCGATCGATCTCGACACCGGCACTCAGACGGTTTTCAACGCCGCCTGCAGCGACAAGGCCTTCCACTTCGTGGAGAACGGAGACGACGGAAACGACTGCCGGAATGTGCAGTCGGGCATCTGGGCCCGTTCCGGAGTGGTCTACGACTCGGATACCGATCGCATCTTCTTTACCACGGGCAATGGCGTCTATGACGGCGTGCACAACTGGGGAGACAGCATCGTGGCGCTTCGTCCCGATGGCTCGTCGGATGGCGGCACTCCCGTCGACAGCTACACGCCGTCGAACTTCCAGCAGATCACCGACGAGGATCTCGATCTCGC
>JADGNX010000252.1 GCA_017883265.1 Thermoanaerobaculia bacterium | reverse complement strand
TTCGATGGAATCCAGACCCCCTTCGGCAGCGTCGAACGCGCGCTGGGCGGATCGGCCACGTACTTTTCGGTAGCGGCCTCGTTCTTTACCGACGTCGATCTGGTAGCCGTGGTCGGCGACGACTTCACGGACGACGACCTGAAAATCTTTCAGGATCGTCGGATCGACGTCTCCGGATTGCAGCGTGTGGCGGGGGCCCGGACGTTCTACTGGCTCGGCGAATACGGCTTCGATCTGAACGTCGCTCAGACCAAAGAGACGCAACTGAATGTCTTCGCCGATTTCACGCCGAAGCTGAAAGGAAAGCAGACCAGTCCCGACGTCCTCTTTCTCGCCAACATCGATCCCGATCTGCAGCTCGATGTGCTGCGGCAGACGACCAGGCCGCGTCTCGTCGCTCTCGACACCATGAACTACTGGATCACTTCGAAGCGCGAGGCGCTGGAGCGAATCTTCCGGGAAGTCGATCTCATCGTCATCAACGAAGCCGAGGTGCGGCAGTTCATGGGGGAAGTGAATCTGATCCGCGGTGCCAGGGCCATCCTGGGCCTCGGACCGAAGACTCTGGTGATCAAGCGAGGCGAATACGGTGTGCTGATGATCACGAAGAACACGGTCTTCGCCGTTCCGGCCTATCCGCTGGAGACGGTCTTCGATCCGACCGGAGCCGGCGACACCTTCGCCGGTGGCTTTCTCGGATACCTCGCGTCGCTGAAAACCCAGGACGACACCGACTACCGCCGGGCCATCATTTTCGGGAGCGTCCTGGCATCCTACACAGTCGAAGCCTTCTCACTCGACCGCCTTCGAACCATCGGCCACGAGGACATCCGCAGCCGCTACCGCGAATTCCGCGCCCTCACGCGCTTCGAAGATTTCGACATGTAGCACAGACACTTCATTTCGAATACACCACCTCTCCCGCGACGATCGTGAACATCGGTTGCAGCTTGAAGAGCTCTGCCGCCGGAACGTCGTAGGGGTTGCGATCGACAATCGTAAAATCGGCCACTTTCCCAGGCTCGATCGTTCCGCGCGAGCCCTCCTCGAAGGCGGCGAAAGCCGCATCGGAAGTGAAACCGCGGATGGCCTCGGCCAGAGTCAGCCGCTGCTTCGGGTACCACCCCCCTTCCGGATGGCCCTTCTGATCCTGCCGCGTTACGGCTGCATAGATTCCGAAGAACGGATTGACGTACTCCACCGGGAAATCGGAGCCCAGTGCCAGGCGCGCTCCGGAGTCGAGGACGCTACGCCAGGCGTACGCTCCCTTGATCCGCTCCGGCCCGACGCGCGCTTCGGCCCATTCCTTGTCGGAGGTGGCATGCGTCGGCTGCATCGACGCGATGATGCCGTGCTGCGAGAGTCGCGGCAGATCGCCCGGCGCAATGATCTGCAGGTGCTCGACGCGGAAGCGGTCGGCGGCCACGACGCCGGCGCGCTCATAGGCGTCGATGACATTGCGGACCCCGCGATCGCCGATGGCGTGCGTGCTGACCTGGAAGCCGGCGGCGCGCGCCGCGACCGCCACTGCCTCGATGTGCTCCGGGCTGGAGATGATCAGCCCGCGGTTGCCCGGATCGTCGCCGTAGGGCTCGAGGAGAGCCGCGCCGCGGCTGCCGAGGGCGCCATCGGCATAGACCTTGACGGAGCGGATGGTCAGCCGGCCGCCGTAGCCGATGAGCGGCTTCTTCGCGAACCACTGGCGAAGACGCGGCGACACCGAATGCTTGTCGTCGTCGCTCAGCATCGTGTAGACGCGGATGGGGAAGCGATGCTCGTCGATCAGCTCCTGGACGGCATGAATCGTTTCGTCGTCGGCTCCGGCGTCGTGCATCTCGGTGAGCCCCTGCGCCGCGATGGCCTGCGCCGCCTTCAGCACGCGCGATTTCACGAGGGACGGTGATGCAGGGGGGATGGCGCGATCGACGAGGGCGGTTGCCGTGTCGACAAAGACGCCGGTCGGCTGGCCGGCGTCGTCGTGCAGGATGCGGCCTCCTTCCGGGTCGGGTGTGGCTGCCGTGACTCCGGCTGCTCGCATCGCTGCGGAGTTGGCGAGTCCGGCGTGCCCGTCGATTCTTCGGATCCAGACGGGCACGTCGTGGACCGCGGCATCCATCGGCCCTGCAGTCGGAAACTGCTTGCCTGGCCAGCGATTCTGGTCCCAGCCGCGACCCTGAATCCATTCGCCGGAGTGTGCCGATGCGGCGCGCTCACGCACCCGCGCGATCACTTCGTCATACGAGGACGTGCCGACCAGATCGACGGTATCGAGCGCCACTCCCAGGCCGTAGAGATGTCCGTGTGCGTCTGTGAGGCCGGGGAGGATCGTGTAGCGGCTGGCGTCGATGAGGCGTGCCGAAGAAAAGGTGGTGCGCATTCGGGCCGCGTCGCCGACCTCGGCGATGATCCCGTCCCGGACGAGGATGCCGATATTCGGAGCGGGTCGCTCGGCGGCTCCGGTCAGGACCGTCCCTCCGACGATCAGTGTCTCACTCGTCGCTTTCATCGCGTCGCCCCCCTTCACCACGGTTCCCGGCCGGGAGCTGCAACCTGCGAGAGCAAGGAGCAGGCACGGCGTCGTCGCAAGCCTCCGAATCGATGTCATTGCATACTCCTTAAATCAATTGTATTCAACGAGATACTGCATGGATACCTGACTGTAGCACAGACACTTCTGTCTGTGCGCCTG
Organism: Thermoanaerobaculia bacterium; assembly: GCA_017883265.1. GTDB lineage: Bacteria > Acidobacteriota > Thermoanaerobaculia > Gp7-AA8 > Gp7-AA8 > JADGNX01. The sequence continues at coordinate 2,834 of JADGNX010000252.1, read as the reverse complement.
CGGTGATCCGATGGCATGGAATTGATTCTTTTTACTGCCGCATCCGAACCGGAATTCGCTCCCATGCCCTCTAGTTTTGCTAGTTACTCAATGAAGCAAATAACTGTTTCTTTCCTGCTCCTCGTGGCTATCTCTGCGCACGCGGATGACCGAAGGTTCGCCGCGTCCGATCTGGCCGGCGCCCACCTGCGCCATCCGGGAAAGATTGTCGTTCAGAACGACCGGAAGGCGATCACTGCATTTCACTTCCTCGGCGATTTTCGCGAGGCCCTCTTCAGCCTCAAGTCGGTTCCGATGCCGCGGCACTCGTTCGCCGGCGCCGTACTCAACTCCGGCGCTGTAGTCCCCGCGAGCGTTCCCCCGTATCTGGCGCAGTTGATCGCCGAGGCTTCGAAGTCCGCCGGCGTCGATCCGCGGCTGGTTACGGCCGTGGTCGGACGAGAGTCGGCCTTCAATCCGGCGGCCGTCTCCCCGGTCGGCGCGCAGGGCCTCATGCAGCTCATGCCCCAGACCGCACGATACCTCGGCATCACCGACCCGTTCGATCCACGCCAGAACGTCTTCGCCGGCGCGAAATACCTCCGCAAGCTGCTCGACACCTTCTCCGGCGATCTCGACCTGACCCTGGCAGCCTACAACGCCGGACCGGGCGCCGTGGCGCGCTATCGCGGCGTTCCCCCGTATCGCGAGACCATCGCCTACGTACGGAACGTCCGCGCCCGCTACGACGCCATGCGCTGAATTTTCTCTACGCTTCTCCCCATTTCAGCTTCGTCCTGAGCACGTCGAAGTAGTTCTTGTCCGGCGACTGGATGAGCTGCACGGTCTGTGGCGACTTGCGGACCGAGACCCGGTCGTACTCGCTGAGTGGTAGCCCTTCCTGCCCATCCAGCGTCAGGTAGACCTCCTGATTGGAGGAGATGATGCGGATCTCGATGGTCAGATCGTCGGGCAGCACCAGCGGCCTGTTCGACAGCATGTGCGGGCAGATCGGCGTGACGACCACCGCGCTCATGGTGGGATAGATGATCGGTCCGCCTGCGGAGAGGTTGTATGCCGTCGAGCCTGTAGGGGTGGCCACGATGAGGCCATCGGCCCGGAACGTGGAGACGAACTTCCCTCCCACCAGCACATGCATCTCGATGATGCGAGCCAGAGCGCTCTTGTTGATGGCCACGTCGTTGAGGACGCGATAGATGCGATCGCTGTCGTCCGGTCCCTGCACCGTCACTTCCAGCGCGACCCGATCCTCGGATTGGAAGTCGCCGGCCAGAACGCGATCGAGCACGCCGGGGAGCTCTTCCAGCCGGATCTCGGTGAGAAATCCGAGCGTCCCCATGTTCACGCCCAGGATCGGGACGTGGGAGGGGGCATGGCGGGCCACGGAGAGGAGCGTGCCGTCGCCGCCGAAGGTGATGAGCAGATCGGTGTGCGTGCCGAGGGACGACTTGCTCCAGCAGGCGCCGGGGTCGTCGAGAGCCGCGGCCGTCTCGTCATCGAAGCAGACCTCGAGGCCGCGGCTCCGCAGCTCGCCGGCCACACGCATGGCGTGCTCCAGCGCTTCCGGCGCCGTGACCTTCGCAGCGATGCCGACACTCCGCATGCGCGGAGTCTAACTTAGGACGAGCCCGCCACGACCGACAGCCTTCGCGGCAAGTGGAGGGGTGGCCGCCTCGGCCACCCACGCGGGGAGTTGGGCTTTCCGAGCGCGACCTCCCGCATCCCATCTAATCGCCGCCCAGCGCCCGCCGCACACCCTCACCATCGACCACCACCCGCTCGCCTGCCCGCTCGGGTCCCAGAAAAAGGACTGGATGGAGCACCTTCTCCAGAATGGCGCGCAAAGCGCGCGCGCCCAGCTTCTGCTTGAGCGCGGCGGTGGCGATCTGGAAGAGCGCTTCCTCGGTGAACTCGAGCTGGATCTGATCGAGCGCGCAGAGGCGCTGATACTCGGGGATCATGGCCTCGCGCGGCTGCGTCAGGATCTCGACCAGCTCCGCCGCGGTCAGCTCGTCGAGCTGTACCCGCACCGGCATCCGCCCCAGCATCTCCGGCAGGAACCCATACTTCACCAGCTCCTCGGTCGTCACCTCGCGCCTCGTGGCGCCCCCTTCGCCGAAGAAGCCGATCGATCGCTCGTCGGTCCCCTCGGCCAGATCGGAGAAGGCGCCGGCGCAGATGAAGAGGATGTTCGAGATATCCAGCTCCGTGTAGTCGTACTTGTTCCAGTGCGCCGTGACGTTCAGGGGCACGAAGATCTTCTCCCCCTCCAGGATCTTGAGGAGAGCCTGCTGCACCCCTTCACCGCCGATATCGCGCGAGCCGGCCCCGGTGCGCGCGCCGCCGCTGCGGCGTGCGATCTTGTCGATCTCGTCGATGAAGACGATGCCGTTCTCGGCGGCGCCGGCGTTCTGGTTCGTGGCATAGAGCAGCCGTCCGATGGCCACCTCCACATCCTCGCCGTAATACCCGGCCTCGGTGAAGGCCGTGGCGTCGTTGTAGGCGAACGGGACGTCGAGAATTTTCGCCAGGGTCCGTGCCAGATAGGTCTTGCCGGAGCCGGAGGGGCCGAGCATCAGGATGTTCGACTTGCGGATGGAGACCTCGCCGCCGAACTTGAGGTACTCGATCCGTTTGAGGTGGTTGTAAGCAGCGATGGCCAGCACTTCCTTGGCGTGCTTCTGGCCGATGACGTAGCCATCGAGCTGCTCGTAGATCTTGCGCGGGGTTACATGGAGGAAGCGATAGATGTCACGCTTTTCCTTCATCGCAGGACCGTGCGGCGAGTATAGCAGAGGGTCCGCGCCGCTTCGGATCGGCCGGCCCGCTGGCAA
>JADGNX010000251.1 GCA_017883265.1 Thermoanaerobaculia bacterium | reverse complement strand
TGCTCCTCGGACGGAACGCGCATTTCGGAGGACGGACTGACACGATCTCGTTCGACATTGTCAGCGAGTCGCTGGAAGAGGCGCTGGCCCTGTCGCGGGCGGAGGGCCGACAGCACACCATGCCGGGCTCGGTCGGTGAGACCAGCGGGACCCTCGATGCGGCCCGGTCGATCGCTCTGATCTGGGAGATCCAGCCCAATGTGCTCAAACCGGCCGGCGAGCGGAACCGAGCCATCAGGAAGACGTACGGCCGGCATCGCAACTGGCACCTCGTCACCCTGCTGGCGGCGCTGGAGTGGCTCAGGGACCGCGATATCGACGTCTTCATCGTTCGCGGTGAGGCGCTGGCGGCGACCCATGAGGTCAACGAGGCAAAGCCAGTCGCTCCGGAGATTGTGACTCTCCACGACCGGACGGTTGCTGCGGTTGTGGCCAGCCTCGGCGCGGTGCTGGAGGTTCCCGATGCCGCGGCCGAAGCCCGATTGCTCGAAAGCGACGTCATGAACCACGGCCTGCGGAAGGAAGTCGAGGCCGAGGGATCGACCAATGCAATCTGGTATCTGCGGCGAGGGGCAGGGAGTCAGCCGTCCGGCCAGTATTGATCGCCGTACAGACACTTCTGTTTGTGCGCCTTCCGGGAAACGCCCCGCAGAATACGAAGCCGCCGGTCTCTGTTTCCGGTCATCCATGACTGCTGTGCTTCAGAAACCGCCAAGGCGGGTCGGAATGATCTCCCTCGGCTGCCCCAAGAATCTCGTCGACGGCGAGATCATGCTGGGGCAGCTTCAATCCGAAGGGGAAGTGACCCTGACCAGCGATATCGAAGAGGCCGACGTGGTCATCGTCAACACTTGCGGCTTCATCGATGCGGCCAAGCAGGAGTCGATCGATACGATCCTGGAGCTGGCGGAACGGAAGGGCCGGAGCGTGGAGCGGATCATCGTCACCGGCTGTATGGTGCAGAAGTATCGCGCGGAGCTGCAGCAGTCGGTTCCGGAGATCGACGCCTTTGTCGGCCTCGATCATCTCGAGCAGATTTCGTCTGCCGTCCGGGGCGATGTCGATGCGGCGCCGGCCAAACGGAAGATGAGCGTCCGGCTTTACGAAGACCTTCCACGCATGCTGACGCAGGGCCGTTCGCACGCCTACCTCAAGGTCTCGGAGGGCTGCTCCAATCCCTGTACCTTCTGCGCGATTCCGCAGATGCGCGGGAAATTCCGCAGCCGTGGAGTTGAGTCGCTTGTGCGTGAGGCGCGGCAGCTCCAGAGCCAGGGTGTAATGGAGCTCTGCCTCATCGCGCAGGATACGACGCGCTACGGGCAGGACCTGGGGCTGGAGAACGGACTGACCGGGCTGGTCCGCTCGCTGCTCGACGAGACCGATTTCCGCTGGATCCGCTTTCTCTATGCTTATCCGGGAAGTCTTGACTGGTCGCTGTTCGAGTTGATGGGGAAGGAAGATCGCTTCCTGTCGTACTGCGACATCCCGCTCCAGCATGTTTCCTCCAGCGTCCTCTCGACGATGCGCCGGCCCGGCTCGCAGAGCGAATATCGCGAGATGGTGACGCGGATGCGCGAGCTGGTTCCCGATCTGTCGCTTCGCACGACCTTCATCACCGGACATCCGGGCGAGACCGCGCGCGATTTCGGTCAGCTCTACGACTTCGTGCAGTGGGCTCAGTTCGATCAGATGGGAGCGTTCGTCTATTCGCCCGAGGAGTTCACCCCTTCGTCGAAGATGGAGAACATCCCGTCGAGGAAAACGGCGGAGCGGCGCCGCGACAAGTTGATGGAGCTGCAACAGAGAATCTCGCTCGAGCGTAATGAGGCCCGTGTCGGAAAGACCTTCGATGCCATGATCACCGGAGTCTGCGACGAGACCGAACACCTCCTGGAAGGGCGGCTGGCCGGCCAGGCGCCGGAGATCGACGGCCGGCTCCTCGTCAATGACGGGCTCGACCTCCTTCCGTCGGAGCTTCCGGCATTCGCCCGCGTCCGGATCAGCGATGCCCATCCCTACGACGTCGTCGGTGGCGTGGTCGGCTGAAAGCCATCAGCAGACGGTTATCCCTCTGCTGCTGATCGTCCACGCTCCGTCGGATGCGCGTTTCAGTTGAAAGCTGAGACCAGTCCCGCAGTCCATGAGTACGACGCCTGGCTTTGCTTTCGGGATTGGTCCCTTCCACAGCCTGACGCGTACTTCGTCGCCGGAAAGGGTCGCCCAGTCGATGCGGAGATATCCTGCCGGGAATGTGGCTTCGGCGGTTTGCGGAACCGCATCGGAATCGAGGATCGATCGTCCCGTTGAACCGGCCGCGGCACGTGCCGCCGCGCTCAGACCGGGACCTGCGACCAGGACCGCCTTCTGTTCGGGGTCGGCGGCATCGAGGGCCACGGCAATCGCCGCCGCGAGGTCGTTCGACGCGGTGGCTTTGTTAGCGGCGGCAGGCGCGGTGGAGGAAGCGGTGACGCAGCGCAGCGCGTTGGCCAGGAGAAAGAGAGACAGCAGACTGCACACGGCGGATCGCACGTACGCCCCTTTCATGACCGGCTACTCGAGTAGAACCTGACCGGCCGCATGGCAAAAAAGGCCACCCTCGCGGGTGGCCTTGATGCACAGAAGAAGAATCGAGATCAGAAGATGATCTTGGCCGCGACCTGGAACTGCCGCGGACTGACTTCACCGGAGTAGCCCTGAACCTGACCGAATGTCTTCAGGGCCTTTCCACCGACAGTGTTCGTGAAATTCGTGATCGTGTACTTGTCGGTAGAGGCCGTATACGTCACCCGGTACAGGTCCTGATTGGCCCCTGTCACAACGCCCATGTTCTTGTTCAGCACGTTGAACACTTCGCCGATGAGCTGCACCTGCATGCCATGCGTGATGTTGAAGAGCTTGGTGAGGCGAAGGTCGCCGTCATAGACGCTCGGCATCCGGAAGCTGTTGCGGCTGATCAAGTGGCCACCCTGTCCGGCCAGGAAGGCGGCGAACTGGGCCTTGGTCATTCCGTTGCCCTGCGTAATGTCGATGATGTTGTTGTTGGAGTCGACGAATACAGGCGTGAAGTTCGCGGCGACGCTCGTTTGCGCCTGGCCGGTGAGGCTGTTCGCCACGCAGCCGCTGCAGGTGAAGCTGATCGCGCCGGTGTAGGGGAAGCCGCTGTGCCAGAACGCGATGGCGGAGAGCTGGAAACCGAAGGGGAGACGATAGATCAGATCGCCGACCACGCGATGTTTGATGTCGTTGTCGCTCGGCCCTTCACTCAGGCTCGGATTATTCGGGTCGATGAGGAAAGTAGTCGACGTGGAACGCGTGTTCGTCTCGTCGTCGATGGAGCTGGCCCGGGTGTAGCTGAAATCCCATGACAGCTTCGAGTCACTGAGCGCCAGCTTATGGAGCTCGACCGTACCGGCGCGGTACCAGGCCTGCTCGTTGCTGGTGACCTCGCGGATGATGCCCATGTCGGCGTACGGACGGTTCGGATTGGTCGAGCTGTTGTAGTCGTAAACCGGCATGTCGCCGAGGACGACCCCGGTCGGCACGATGTTGATGTTGCGGGTGCCCTGAACGTGGTCGAGTTTCGAGTAGATGGCACTGACGCCGGCGCTGTAGGTCGGTCCCAGCTGCTGTTCGAACTGCAGGCTGGAGCGCCATGCTTCCTGGGCTTGATAGTTCGGAGCAATGGTCACGAGGTTGGCCGACAGCTTGGACTTGGCGAGGAAATCGGCCGGGGCAAGAATGTTGGGATAGGCCGGGCAAGGGTTCGACGCGGTCTGGGTGCAGGTGAAAGTGGTTGTCAACAGCGCGCCGCTGATTCCCTGAATCGGACCGGCCAGGAGGATGTCCGGCATGTATTCGAAGAACTTGCCGCTTCCGCCGCGGAGCACCGAGCGGCCGTTGCCGAAGACGTCGTAAGCGAAGCCGAGTCGCGGAGCGATGTTGTTCTTGTCGTCCTTGATCTGGGAGAGGAATTCAGGGTGTTGCGGGAAGGCATTTGACGGCGGACGGGGCGTCTTCTCGTAGTCGTAGCGAAGCCCGGCGTCGATAGTGAGGCGCTGGCCGATGTGGAAGTTGTCGTTGACGTAGGTCCCCCAGAGATTGGTGTCCCACGCCACATCGCCGTTCTGCGGGCCGACGGCCTGCTGGAACGTGTTCGGCAGGTTGGCGCCGAAGGCATTGAGGTTGCTGAAGGTGAACATGCCGCCGGCGAAGCGCGGGAACGAATCGAACAGGTGGCGATGCAACAACTCCGCACCTGCTTTGATCGACTGTCCGTGGAACTGGAACTGCAGGGTGTCCTTGAGCTGGTATTTCTTCTCGTCGGCGGTGTTCGGCGTGGTGTCGTTCGCGCCGAAGAACTGCGTTGCCGGGCCGAAGTTGATCGAGAACTCGGTGCCGGTGAATTGGGACGTCACCGGGCGCTGGTCGCGACCGACCTGTCCGATGAATTGGTTGAACATGTCGTTGCTGATGATCGTGTCGCCTTCCAGGGTGGCCTGGTAGAACTTGTCGACTTCGTTCGTCTGATTGAGGCCGAAACTGGAAGTGGCTCCGCTGTTCGTGGTGTTGAAATTCGTCACGTTATCGCGCAGCGACCAATGGTTCTTATCGCCGAGGGTACCGTCGAATTTCACCAGGTAAGTGTTGAGCTTGTTGTCCTGGCTGTATCCGAGTCCGGCGTCGTACGGCGCACCGACGCCGGCCTGAATCTTGGCAAGGATGGCCTGCTGCTGACCGGCGTTGAGGGCCAGGAACTGGGCAGACGTACGGAGGTCGTTGCCGATGAGGACAGGCTGGCTCTGCTTCTGTCCGTCCATGTTGGCGAAATAGAAAAGCTTGTCGTGAATGAGCGGTCCACCGACGGCAAATCCCGGCTGAGTCGAAGCCTTGGCCAGAAAGCTGTCGGAGACGGGGAGCGCAACGGGATTGCCACGAGCGCTCTTGCCGCGGTTGCGACGGTGGGTGGCGGAGCCGCCATTCCGCTTGTCACCCATCGTCTTTCCGACCGCCTGCGCGTGCCGGTGGTGACGACGCCGCGGCCTGCGCTCAACGCGGCGGTAGGTGCCGTGCTGTTGGCTGAGGTGCCGGCTGCTGACGCACCGACGGGAATCGCGCCCGCGGTCGCCGGTGCAGGTCACATGAACGGCGAGTCGCTATCCGAAAACCCGGGTTCGGCGACCTTTCGCGCGCTGGCGTGGTCGGAGGACGACAGTTCCGGCGCGGAGCCGGTTCCCTACGCCGGCGCGGACTACTCCTACGACTACGACCTTGACTCAACGAGCGCTCGACCACCGGTGCAGTACGTGCCGTCCACCGGACCGATCGTGCACGAGCGAGCCACGTGGTTTCGCCGCCCTTCGCTGATCATGGGGCTGGCTGGCGTCATCGCGCTGATCTCCGTCGGCGGGCTCGCCTATCGGCTGACCGGCACCGAGAGCAGTACAGGTCCGACCCAACCCTCCAGCGTCGTCAATGTGCCTGTGACAACCAGTATCCCACCGCCGCCGCCCGCCTCGGTGCCGCCGCCCGAGACCATCACCGTC
>JADGNX010000250.1 GCA_017883265.1 Thermoanaerobaculia bacterium | reverse complement strand
GGGGACATCGTCCCATCTGGTACAGCGTCATTTCGGGAGCAGCGGCGTGCTTTGGCAACGAGAGTCGTTCGACCGGATCGTTCGCAAAACAGAGGACCTCGCCAAGATCGCCGATTACATCTGCAAAAATCCGGTGCGCAAAGGTCTGGTCAGTCGTCCCGATGACTATCGGTGGATATGGCGTTCATGGGTCGAGGGGCGCACGCTCTCGCGCACCTGAACGCTCCCCCGCCCACCCCGGCGGCCGAGGCGGCCGCCGCTCCACTTGGGGCCAGTCGCTTTGCGGGTTCGTCGCACCCACTTCGCCATCTTTTCGCGATTCGTCTCACAAGCGAGCTATCATCTGCTCCAACTCTTCCAAGAACCCTCAATCGTCGCGAAAGGACGGAACACCTATGCGTGCAAAATCGAGCCTGATCATCGCTCTCGTTCTCACTCTCCCCTCGTTCGTCTTCGCTGCCAACGCCAAGGTGAAGATCGGATTTGTGAACTCCATTACCGGGCCGGAGGCACCGATCGGCGAGAGCCTCACGAACGGGGTCACTCTGGCCATCGAAGATCTCAAGAAACAGGGTATCGACGTCGACCTCATCAAAGAGGACGATACCGGCAAGCCTGAGAAGTCGATGGCGGCGTTCGAGAAACTGGCCACCAGCGATCACGTGGGCGGCGTGGTCGGCCCCTACCCGTCGAAGTGCGCCGCCGCTCTGGCCAAGCTCGCCGAAAAGTACCATGTACCGATCATCATTCCAGTGGCCTCGAAGGACGACATCACCCGGCAGGGTCTCCAGTGGACCTTCCGCCTGAGCGCCACCACCAACGACTACGCCACCATCCTCCTGGACATGGCCACGGCGTTCGGCAAGCCCAAGACGATTGCCATCATCAATGAGAACACCGACTTCGGCACCTCCGGAGCGAAGTCGGCGAAGGAATACGCCGCCAAGAAGCATCTCACGGTCGTAGCCGAGGAGGCGTACGCCCCCGGCTCGCCGGACTATCGCTCGACGCTGGCCAGCATCAAGGGAAAGAATCCAGACTTGGTCTTCATGGTCTCCTATGTGGCCGACGCCATTCTCCTCATGCGCCAATCGCGCGAGATCGGCCTGACGCCGAAGGCCTTCCTCGGCGCCGGCGCCGGTTTCGCCACCGAAGCCTTCGCCAAAGAGCAGGACATCTCGAACAACGTCTTCTCCAGCACGCAGTGGACCCAGGACGTGAAGTGGCCCGGGACGAAGGAATTCGCTGCGCGCTACAAAGCGCAGTTCGGCAAGGAAGCGTCGTATCACGCCTCGACGGCCTACGAATCGATGGTCATCATGGGCCAGACGCTGGCCAAGGCGAAAGACAATCCGGCGCGCGCGAAGGACCTCCTCGATAAAGGAAGCTGGAACGGGATCATGGGCGTGGTGAAGTTTGCCGATTACGCGGGCTACACGAACCAGAACAACCACCAGATGTTGGTCGAGCAGATCCAGAATGGCCAGCGCGTGACGGTCTACCCGCCCGCGTATGTAAGCGGGAAGAAGGCCGTCTACCCGTTCCCGGGATGGACGAAGTAAGAGTCACGCACGCGTCGGGTGTCATCGCCGTGGTGTGAGGAAGCCGGATCGGAGGGGCGGTCCACGTTCATTCATTGACGTCGGTCGCCGCCTCTCCCACCTTCCGCCGGGATGACATTCACCCTGGAGGCTGATCGGAACGAACCATGTCCATCTTCGTCCAATCGCTGATCAGCGGCATCCTCATCGGGGGCGTCTACGCACTCATCGGCATCGGCCTGACCATCATCTTCGGCGTGATGCGGGTGATCAACTTCGCCCATGGTGACCTGCTGATGCTCGGCATGTACGCCACCTACTTCCTCTTCACCCAGTTTCACATCGATCCATTCGTATCGATCGTCATCACTATGCCTCTCATGTTCCTCTATGGCGCGTTTCTCCAGCGGTTCTTCATCAACCGCGTCCTGGACGCCCTTCCGCAGAACCAGATCCTCCTGACCATCGGCCTGGGGCTCATCATGAGCAATACCGTCATGCTGGCCTTTACCTCGGACTACAAGATCCTCTCCACTCGCTACTCGTCGAGCAGCGTTTCCTTACATGGCATTTCCATCTCCCTCCCTCTTCTGGTCTCCTTCGCCATTACCACCGTCATCACCATCGCGCTCTACTGGTTCCTGCTCAAGACCGATACCGGCCAGGCCATCCGGGCCACCGCGCAGGACCGGGAAGCGGCGCGCCTGATGGGCATCAACGTCAAGCGGATGTCGATCATCGCATTCGGCCTCGGATCGGCCCTGGCCGCGACTGCCGGCGCCCTGATCTCCCCCACCTATTACATCTTTCCCCAGGTGGGCAGCTCATTCACCCTCAAGGCCTTCGTGATCACGGTCCTCGGCGGTATGGGGAGCGTCATCGGAGCCACGCTGGGCGGCATCCTCATCGGCGTGGCGGAGTCGATCGGCGGCGTCTACTTCGGATCCGGCTGGAAAGAGGTTGTGGTCTTCGTCCTTTTCCTGCTCGTGCTGCTCTTCAGACCATCCGGACTCCTCGGCAAATCACGGACGTAGATGCCCTCCCCTTCATTCATCCGCAGAAAATGGATCACCAGCGCGGGGGGGAAACGCGTCATTCCTCTGCTCCTCCTCGCCAGCGGCGTGGCCTTACTGGCGCTAATACCGCTCTCGGTGCAGAGCACCTATGCCCTTCACATCATGATTCTGACGTTCGTCAGCATCATCATGGGCTCGGCCTGGAACATCCTGGGCGGCTACACCGGACAGTATTCCGTGGGGCACGCGGCGTATTTCGGCGTCGGGGCTTATACCACGATGATCCTGCTGCAGTTTCGCCATATAGCGCCCTGGTATGGCATGTGGGCCGGCGTCGGCGCGACGATCGTCACGGCGCTCATCATCGGCTCGATCTGTTTCCGCCTGCGAGGACCGTACTTCGTCCTGGCCTCGATTGCGGTTGCCGAGATCTTCCGGGTCACCGCGCTGAACCTCAAGGATCTGACCAACGGAGCCGAGGGGATCCTGGTGACCGAGCTGCCTCCGCTCAAGTTCGGCGATACGGTCATCACGGACTTCACGACCAAAGTCCCGTTCTTCTATACCGGCCTCATCACGGCGCTCTTCGTCATTTTCGTCACGCGCGGCGTACAGCATTCCAAGCTCGGCTACTACTTCCAGGCCATTCGTGAAGACCAGGATGCAGCGCATTCGCTGGGAATCAATCCGGCGCTTTACAAGAACATCGCCCTGGTGATCTCAGCCGTATTCACTTCCGTGGCTGGCAGCCTGTACGCCGTTTACGTCGGCTTCATCGATCCGGGAACCGTCTTCAGTCTCGACGTCTCGGTTCAGATCGTGACCATCGCCATCATCGGCGGAATCGGAACCATCCTTGGCCCCGTGATCGGAGCCATCGTGCTCGTGACGCTATCCGAAGCGCTGCGCAGCAACGCGCTGACCAACGCGCTCATCCATGCCGGTCTGGTCAACGCGGATTCCCGAGTGGGAGTTTTCCTGAAGGAGAACCTCTCTCATGCACACATCCTCATCTACGGGATTCTGGTGGTCATCGTGATCCTTTTCATGCCTCAGGGACTGCTCGGATTCGCCCGACGCATCGTGACGCGGAAACGGAAGGGCTGAGAACCATGGCCATCCTCGAGATTCGTCACGTCAGCAAATTCTTCGGCGGCCTGGCCGCTAACTCCGATGTCTCTTTCGAGGTCGAGGAGGGATCGATCGTCGGGTTGATCGGTCCGAACGGTGCAGGGAAAACGACGCTCTTCAACTGCATCACCGGCTATTACGCCCCATCGAAGGGTGACGTCGTGTTCCGCGGTCTCCGGATGAACGGACTCCAGCCGGACAAGGTCTGCCGGCTGGGCATGGTTCGGACGTGGCAGAAAGTACGCCCGCTGACGAACCTCTCGGTGCTGGAAAATGTGATGGTCGGTGCGCTCTGCCGGACGAATTCGCTATTCGAGGCCAGGCGAATGGCCCAGGAACAGTTGCGAGTGGTCCGGCTCGATCAGAAGGGAGCTCTCCTGGCGGGAGCGCTGCCGATCGGTGAGCGCAAGAAGCTGGAGGTGGCCCGCGCACTGGCCACCCGCCCGAAGCTGCTGCTCCTCGACGAGGTGATGGGAGGACTCAATCCGGCCGAGAGCGAGGAGCTCATCCAGCTGATCCTCGAAATCCGGAAGAAGGGGATCACGCAGATGGTCATCGAGCACGACATGAAGGCCATCATGCGGATGTCTCAGAATATTGTCGTTCTCAACTCCGGCGAGAAGCTGGCCGAGGGAGCGCCTGAGGAGATCGTCTCGAACCCGCGCGTCATCGAGGCCTACCTGGGAGCGGAGGTGTGATGGCCGGTCCGAGAGGAGGCGGCGCAATGCTCGACGTGCGGAAGGTCAACTTCGCGTACGGCGATCTCCAGGTGCTCTGGGACGTCGACCTGACCGTGAACGAGGGTGAGATCGTCACGCTGGTCGGTGCGAACGGAGCGGGAAAATCGACGACGCTGCGGAACATCTCCCGTCTGGTGCGATGGTCCTCCGGATCGATCCTTTTTCAGGGCGAGGATCTCGGACTACTCCAGGCCCACGACGTGGTCGGTCGTGGCATCGTGCAGGTACCGGAAGGCCGCAGGATCTTTCCCGAGATGACGGTCCTGGAAAACCTCCGAATGGGATCCTATCCGAGCGGAGTGCGAAAGGATCGAGAGCACAATTTCGAGCGCGCATTCTCGCTCTTTCCGCGGCTGAAGGAGCGGCAGAAACAGCTCGGCGGAACGCTCTCGGGGGGCGAACAGCAGATGCTGGCCATCGGCCGCGGCCTGATGGCAAATCCACGGCTCCTTCTCCTCGATGAACCGTCGCTCGGCCTCTCGCCGCTGCTGGTGCGGAGCATCTTCGAGATCATCAGCGAGATCAATAGGCAGGGGGTGACCATCCTGCTGGTGGAGCAGAACGTCTATCAGTCGCTGCGGATCGCGCATCGCGCCTACGTTCTGGAGACCGGCCGCGTCGTTCTCACCGGCAGCGGCGCCGATCTACTCGTCGACGATCACGTCCGGAAGGCCTTCCTGGGCATGTGAGAAGGCGGCCTGTCGGCAGAGCAGCGGCCAGCAGCTCCATCCCCCAGCGTTCCGCCTCGCCGCGCCCTCCCCAATCGTTCGTGCCTGCGCCGTTCCGGTTTGTGGGATCGCCGTTCTCCCTGGGCCATCTCGAGCCGCAAGCTGGGCATAGCGTGCCGCTCCAAACGCAGAAAAGGCCCCGGGCGTCGGACGCCGGGGCCTTCCTGGTTAGCAGCTTCGAGAGGCTTAGTGGCAGACGATAGATGGGGCAGGAAGAGCCGTCACATCGGGATAGCTGTAGGCGCCATGGATGGCGTCGGACGGAACAGCGCCGTTGAACCATTGCAGCAATGCTTCTGTCTGCGGGTGGAAAGTAAGGGCCGGAGCATGGTCATCCTCCGCCTTGAAGGTGACGGGGAAGGTGGCGTTCGCAACCACCTCGACCGGGTCGCC
>JADGNX010000249.1 GCA_017883265.1 Thermoanaerobaculia bacterium | reverse complement strand
AGCTCGTCGTTGCTCTTGAACTGACTGGCCTCGCCGATCAGGACGTCGTTGACATAGACGACGGCGTCGGCCGGGATCACATGAACGAGAAGACCGCGGCGGGCCCACAGGCGGACGGTGGTGGAAAGGCCGGCGGCCCCGCCGGTAATGGCTACACGAGCCCTGCCGGCAACCGGAGGGCCGGCCAGCGGCACGTTCTCGCCCGAGTCGCCCGGATAGACCCGCGAGGCGCCCGGCTGGGGCTCCCCCGGAGGGCCGGCGCCGCTGTTCATGTCGATGTGTCGCGGTTTGATGATGCGTGCGAAGGTATTCCGGCGATAGTTGAGACCTGTGTAAACGGCCAGCGCCGCCATTGCGACCAGCACGCCCCCGATGACCAGCGGCACCCAGGAAGGCATGACCAGCGGCGATTCCTCTGCCGGAGGATCCGCCGGGCCGCCGTCCAACGGTGGGATTGGCGCGTCGTCGCTCATCGATCACTCCCCGTTGTTTTCGGCCCGGGCATCCTCATCGATCCGGGCCACCCCTTCGTCGGTGACTACGGTGTCGTCATCGGCCAGCTCATCGTATTGTGCTTCTCTCGAACGGAGCAGATCCATCGCCTTCTGCTCCTGCTCCACCGGTACATAGACGCGGACCTCGCCCATGCTGCCGAAGTTGATCGGCTCCATGCTGAATCGCAACGACTCGATCTGGCAGTCGATCCCTTCATTTTCCAGAAACCCCCGCAGCACGGTGGCTTCGTCGCTTCCGCCGGTGCTGGCGATCTCCACCCAGGTGCGGCCATCCCCCTCGATGGTCTGGTAGGGCAGCTCATTCAGCAGATCCACCTTGTCGGTGGGACAGCTGGTGATTTCGGATGCGAAGCTCTGTCTGCATGTCGGACAATACGCCATTCTCTTCTCCTCGGTTAGCACTCGGGCCAGCCAGCCCATCAGGCACGAAGCGTGATGCGGCCGGCCTGTGCAGTGATCACACCGATCTTTGCATAGAACAGACCGTCCCGCTTGAAGCGGTCCCGCAGCAGGTACTCGCGATTCGCCGGAACGCTGATGAGAAGGCCTCCGCTGGTCTGCGCATCGCTCAACAATTTGTAGTCATTCTCTCCGGCCTGCAACTCGACGCTGCCGCGAAAGGCCGCAGCGTTCCGCGCGCTCCCCGCCGGATAGTATCCGCGCGAGAGAAGGTCGCGCACCTGCGGCAGGAGCGGGACGACCGAGGCGCTGAGGTCCGCGCCGACAGCAGATCCGTTACACATCTCCAGGAGATGGCCGATGAGGCCGTAGCCGGTGATATCGGTGGCGGCGCTGACGCCGACGTCGGTCATGGCCTTTGCCGCATCCCGGTTCAGCATGGTCATCCAGCGGATGGCCTCGGACATATCAGGAGGAGAGCCCCGACGAAGAGCTCTCCGGAGCCGCCCGCCCGTGGAGTGGGAGCGGTAGGCATTGACGAGGATGCCGTTCCCGAGCGGTTTCGTCAGGATCAAAGCATCGCCCACAAGCGCTGTCGAGTTCCGCACTACGCGATCGATGGCTACCGTGCCGGTAACCGCCAGGCCGTATTTCGGGACATCGTCGATGATGGTGTGACCGCCGCCGATCGGGAACCCCGCTTCGGCTGCCTTCGTCGCTCCCCCGCGAAGGATCTCATGCAGCATCGACAGCGGAAGTCTGTCCGTGGGAAAGGCGGCGATGGCCAGGCCGAGGATCGGAGTGGCTCCCATGGCGTAGACGTCGGAGACGGCATTGGCTGCGGCGATTGCTCCGAAGAGAAACGGGTCGTCGAGTATGGGGGTGAAGAAATCGACCGTCTGGACGATGGCTTGCCCGCTGCTGATTCGAAGCACCGCGGCATCGTCATTGGTGTCGTGCCCGACAAGAAGATCTCCAACTCCGACGGTGGGAGGAAGGTTGGACAACACCGTTCTGAGGTCATCCTGACCCAGCTTGCAGGCTCACCCGCCGGTGGTAGCGAATGACGAGAGCGGGGGATGCGATTTGATCTTGTGCTTCACACAGTCATCTTAGCCCGCATTTCTCACAGACCTTCGTGGCCAGACATCGGAAAGGGGCCTGGATGCGAGGCGCCGCGGCGGCTCTGGCCACGAAGAGGGTCAACTCGGAAGGGGCGCCTCGTCGAGGACCGTGACGCGGGCCTCCTCGCAAGCCACGAGGATCTCCTGGTACAGATGGAAGGCCAGGTTGGGGTCGAGTAAGGCCGCCGAGCTGCGGCCGATGATCTCAGCGATCCGGGACGCGTAGTGGGACGCTGTAGGGAGCCGCTGGCCCGATTGCCGGATCTGGCGAAAGCCGAAGATCAGCTCGTCTTCCAGGTCCCTGCGAAAGGCGCCGCTGACCAGGTCATCCTCTAATTGCTCATATTTAATATCCACGTCTTATCTCGCTTGTTTTGCAAGGCTGAATTCATATCCAATAAATGACGCGATCAGGCTGGGCTCGCTGCCGTATCCGATGCGTACCACGTTGCCTCGCCGCGATGAGCTCGCTCCCACCCCTCGTCCTTCTAGGAAACTCAGGTAGCTTGCGGCGAATTTTCGCGCCGCTTCCTCAGAGGTCCATCGCGACTCGCTTAGGACCGAAGTCTGGCATTCCGCGTCCTGAAAAACCGCGGTGATGTCCCCGCTCCATCCGGAGGGGATATCGCCGAGGAGAAACCGCCAGTTGAAGAGGCCGAGGTGAGTCAGAAGAAGGGCCCTGGACGACACCGGGAGAGGTGCAGCGTGCGATCCGGCAGCGGCGTAACCGGCCGGATCGATGATCTCGGCCGTCGTGGCCGGCGGATTGCGGTCGATGGCGTCCACAGCCGCCCAGCCCCCGCGGCGGTATGCAGCGGCGATGAAACGGAGCCCGCTGAGGTAGGGAAAGGTCAGCGATTCAGCGAAATAGCGCTCGGCGCCGGAGCTCCCGGTCAGCGCCGCGGCCTGCCCGGCGAGGGCCTCGACGAACGCATCGTTGGCGACGACCTGGTCGAGCGAGAGGCCGGAGCGCTCGCCCATCCACGCCAGCATCACCAGCGTGGCCTCCCCCTCGAGGACCGATTGGTAGGCCAGCTGTGCGTCCCAATCGTAACGAAGCCGCAGAGCGACGCTCCCAGCCCCGAACCGCTGGTCCTGCAGAGCGTGGGTCAGCTCGTGCACCTCGATGGCTTCCGCCATAATCGGCGCGGCGGCCAGCTCCTGCGACAGGCCTGGCGGAGGGGTGTCGATGGCGTAGTAACGGTGCTCGTCCAGGTCATAAAACGCCATCACCTGCGAGGCGTAGAGGTCGATCATCCCCTCGACTGCCTTATCCGGATTACCGATCAGTTCGAGCGCGCGGAGCGCGGTGAGGTAGTCCGCAGCGGCTGGATAGGTCCCCCCTTCGATCCGCTGGTGCAGGAGGCGTGGAAGCTGGTCGCGGGAGATCGTAACGGAGTCCACCGGGTGGGTAAACGCATGGCCACGAATGCGTTCGACGGCTGCCAGCGCGTCCGGGTGTACGGCCGCGGCCGCAGCCATGGCATGAACGATGACCCAAAGTGTTACTGTGAGAATGCGCCGCATGGGGCTCTCCAACGCCGCTTCGCTGTGCGACCATTCCTCCTCGTAGTTCTTGAAACTGCCGAATTTATTCACTTAGAATGCCCGCGATTCACTCAATGGAACGACCTGGCGAACGGATCGAGATCACCATCAGCAGCCGCTTTGAAAATATCGAGCTGGTGCAGGTGATCGCGGAGCATGTCTGTGAGAATGCAGGTCTTGACGACGACGGCTCCCACTGGATCGGTATGGCCGTTCGAGAGGCCGTGGCCAACGCCATCAAACATGGCAACAAGCTCGACGTCCGGAAGCGGGTCCGGGCCACTCTCGATCTACAGGGCTCGCAGCTCGATATCACCATCGCCGATGAAGGACAAGGATTCGATCCGACTAAAGTGAGTGACCCGCTCAATCCGCAGAACCTCATGAAGACCAGCGGCCGGGGCATCTTTTACATGAAGACGTTCATGGATCAGGTCAGCTACACCTTCACGCCCGGCGGCGGGACGTCGCTTCTGATGACGAAGAATCTCGCCGGCGCGAGTGGCATTGCCAGTACGAAATGATGTCCCGCCGATCAAAGCAGACAGCAAAAAGGAGAACCAATGAAAGTCACCTCGCGCAGCGTCGACGAAGTCGAGATCATCAAACTGGAAGGAAAGATCACGATCGGTGCAGGCGACTCACAACTCCGTGAATCGATCACCAACGCCCTGAACCAGGGTCATAACAAGATCCTGCTCGACATGAGCGGCGTGACCACCATCGATTCCTCGGGCATCGGCGAGCTCGTCGGTTCCTACACCACGGTGACCAATCGAGGCGGCAAGCTCAAGCTCCTCCATCTGCCGGCCAAGGTCAACGACCTCCTGCACGTGACGCAGCTCATCACGGTCTTTGAGGTTCACGAAAAAGAGGCTGACGCACTCAAGAGCTTCTAGCCGTCAGACCAAGCCACCTGTGCGAAGTGCCCGCTTCAGTGGAGGGGCGTCCGCACTCGGGCACCCCCCCGCGCAAGTCGCATTCAGCCGCCCGCCCCGGCGGCCGAGCGGCCGCCGCTCCACTCTTGCGAGGCCCTCGCCCCTCCCCCGGCAGGCTACGCGCCGGCGGCTATCCGCGGCGACGGGGAGCGCGTGGGGAGTCCGCCGACGAGGGATCGTTGGGGCGAGGCGCCCAGTGAACCGGCAGGGAGTTGGTGATCACCGACTCGGTCCCTTCGATCCACTTCTGGAACAACTCGTCTGCCAGCTTCGGATCGACCAGCGCCTTCTCCGGCATATTCACCAGCATAGAGAACGGCTGCACATTGCCGAGGAAATTCACCTTCAGACGAAGCTCCTGGGGTGCGGCCACCGATGCGCGCGTTCCGTTGCCGGTTGGAAGACTCGTGCTCGCGCCGATCGTGAAATCGCGCTTCTCGCCGGAGTTGAGCTGAATCAGACGCGGCAGCATCTGCTGACCCGGCACTTCGGACCCTATATTGACCGTGAGAATCCGGCTCTCGGGATCGTACGTCGTGACCGCGACGATATCAGCGACTGCGATCGGGTTCGGACGGCTGTTGGTCAGGGTGTAGCGGATCGTGATCGGCGTCCCGGCGATGACGTGATCGGCCAGAACCTCCGCGTCGATGCGGACGTCGTTCTCCGTCCCCACGAGCTTGCGCCCTTCCCGCAGGTCCAGAGGTGGACCGACAGAGACCGGCTTTCCCGTCCCTCCGCCCGCGCAAGATGCGGCGATGATGGACGCCGATGTCAGCGTCAGAATCTTCCAGGAGTTCACGATTGGCCCCCGACAAGATAACGCCGGACGTGATGAAAAATTCGCCCATATCTCGCCCAAAGGAGAGCGGGCCGATCGAAGAGTGCAGCCCGTGCCTCCCGTATTGCCTTCTGCTTTCTGCTTTCTGCTTTTTTCCGATCAGTCGATCTTCAGCACCGCAAGAAAGGCCTCCTGCGGTATCTCGACCTTGCCCACCCGCTTCATCCGCTTCTTGCCCTCTTTCTGTTTCTCG
>JADGNX010000050.1 GCA_017883265.1 Thermoanaerobaculia bacterium | reverse complement strand
CCCAGTACCAGACGGTTGAAGCCGTCGTCTTCAGCCTCCTTGTTCCAGACCCGGATAAAGGCATCCTGGAACTTTCCCTTGACCGAGCGAAGGTCGTCCTGCATCCCTTCGGTCGCCAGGCTGAAGTCACGGATGCGGACCGGAAGAGCCGAGCCATGCAGATGCACGTCGTACGGAACTTCCGACTGCACCTTGACCCCCATGTTCTCCAGCCGCGGCATGACTTCGGAAAGCGGCACGGGCAGTCCCGAGTGGATGACCTTCACATGAAACTGCCGGCTCTCCTGACCGCGGTGCCGGTACAGATCGACCACCAGCGCCTTGCCGCCCAGCACATCCTCCAGGTGTCCGATGTCGTAGAGCGCCGCCTCGGCCGAAAATCGCTCGGAGTAAGCAACCGGGAACGCTTTCTTGTAGCGGCGATGCAGCTCGATGCCCGCCTCTTCGCCTCTGGCCAGAACCAGAGTATCGAGGAGCCGGTCGTTCCAGGTGCGAGCGGCCTCGGCCAGAAAGGCCTCGACGCGCTTGACGTCGATGTCGGGAATCGCGCCGGGCGTCGTTCGCACGATGAAGAGTCCCCGGGCCAGAGGAAGGTTCGTGACGTGATCGTAGACCTCCGTGTCCCGTCCCTTGAACGCCTCTTCCAGAATCGCCTTCGCCTGCTCCTTGAAGTCGATCGTGTAGCGATCGCGCGGCACGTAAACGTAGCACGAGACGAAGCGCTCGAAGATATCGCGGCGGGTGAACAGCGCTACACGCTGGCGCTCCTGCAGGAGCAGAACCCCTCGTGCCACCTCGAAGAGATCGTCGTCCGTCATCTGGAAGAATTCATCGCGAGGGAAAGTCTCGAGGATCTCCACGAGGGCCTTGCCGTTATGACTGCTCGGATCCAGACCGGCGCGCTCGATGGTGCGCTTCGCCTTGAGGCGCAGCATGGGGATCTCGCGCACGCTCCGGCTGTAGGCGGCCGACGTGAACAGGCCGAGGAAGCGATCTTCACCGGTGAGATTGCCGGCCGCGTCGTAGCGCTTGATGCCGACGCGGTCCATCGGTACGGAGCGATGAATCGTGCTCCTGCTGTTGGCTTTCGTGATGATCAGAAGATCCTTCCGCCGGGCGTATTCGCTGAACTCGGAGGTCAGCGGCTTCTGGCCGCGCTCCCCCGATTCCGGACGCAGCTCGCGAAGGATGCCCAGGCCGCTGCCGGGAAGGATCGGTAGGTAATCGTTGCCGTCGCGCGTCTCGAACCCGTATCTCCGGTATCCGAGGAAGACGAAGTTACCGTCATCCAGCCAGCGGAGAAACGCGCTGGCCTCTTCAACTTCTTCACGCGGCATCGGAAGAGGAGTGACGACCAGCTCTTCGACTACGGCGGCCAGACGGGCCCGCATGGTTCGCCAATCAGCAACAGCCAGACGGACCTGCCCCAGGATCTGCTCGAGGCTGTGGCGGATGGACTCCACCTCGGCGGGATCGGTCTCCTGATCGATCTCCAGATGCATGTACGACTCGACGATGGCATCGCCGGGTGCGGCCAGCGTGTCGGTAACCTCGATGCGTCTGCCCTGCCGATCGCGGCGGACGCGCGCCACCGGATGCAGGAGCAGATGGATTTCACGCTCACGCCGGTTGATCTCGGCGGTCACCGAGTCGACCAGGAAGGGCATATCGTCGTTGACCACTTCGACGACGGTGTGCTCGAGGCCCCAGCCGCTCTTTTCGACCGATGGGTTGAAGAGCCGGACCTTGGCCAGGCCCGGGGGGCGGCTGGCTCCGAACTCCCAGAGCGAGAGTGCGCCGCCGAGGAGGGTCTCCACCGTGGTATAGATGATGTCGTCCGGAGCGACGACGGCGAAGTAGCGTCGGATGAACTGCTCGACGCTATCCGCCAGATCAGCCCCAACGCGCGCGCGGGCTTCTCGCGCCAGACGGTCGACGAGGTCGACCTTACGCTCTTCTGCTGTAATGGCCATTCGTGGTTCTCTTTATCGGTAAGGGTTGCTGCGGGTGCATATCATAGCCCGACGGAGTTATCGCGCCGGACCGTGGTTGACGATGAAAGCCCGCACGGGTCGCGGCGGCCCTATCCCCGATCACCGGGCAGCGTCGCCAGTGAAACCGCCGGCTCTCGGGCGAGGCCGATTCTCTCGAGAAATATCCGCATCGAGCACAGGCTGGAACGGCTGAAGATGCTCCGGCGGTGACGTCCATCACTCCTCGAGCTTCGCCACGAGCGCCTTGAACTCCGGCCTGGCGCGAATCGGCGCGAGGTCGGCATCGGTTAGGAGGAGATGAGCGTCGTGGAATCCCGCCTGCACAGCCTGACTCAGGACGGCGAGAGACCGCTTCGTGTCGCCGCTGCGCGCCAGCGCGCAGGCCAGGTTGTAAAGTACGGTTGAAGAGCCAGGCCTGACCTCTTCCGCAATGGTCAGCATGAGCGCGGCGCGCCGGTAATCCTTCGCCTCGATCGCCTGCTGATAGAGGTAGAAGGAAGATTGAACGTAAATCGTTTCGAGGACGCGCTGCGCCGCCTCCCCCTCGTACGATCCCTTTCTCACCCTCGACCTCAGCTCGTCCAGACGAAGGTCGGAGAGCAGGCTGGCCAGCGGGACCGTTCCCTCTCCCGGCGCCGCTCTCAGGACGCCGTCCACGAGCCGGTTCATGTCATCTTCGTACCGGAACGAGCGGCGTTCATCGGCTCGGAGGCGCTTCGTGCGCGGATCGCTGTCGAGCCTCTTCAACGCCTCGCGAAGGGAGGCGACGTCCGCAAGGCCCTCGAGCGTCTCGACCATCCACCGGTATTGGCGGGCGGCCTCGTCGAGTTTTCCCTGATGCTCGAGCTCCTCTCCCCGGGCGGTGCCCTTCGCCAACGCCTCGCGGATCATCGACGGATCCGACGGGCGCAGATTGCTCTTCATCGCCTGGAGCTCCATCCACTCGATCGCATCGGCGGCCAGAGTCTTCGGCATCCAGCGATGGGGGCCTTCGAACTGCTCGAACCGGTGCGGGGCGCCCATCGATGCGAGGAGGTCATCGATCTTCCGCATCTCGACGTAGTTGAAGTCGGCGCTGCCGGCAGAGCCGAAGTGCGCAAATCCCGGCGGACGGATCTCGATGCCCTGAGCCAGCCGTCCTCCGCTTTCGATGACGCCGGCCAGAGGTGCCGTCGTCGCGAGGAGCAGGGACAGAATCCCTCCTCCGGAGAATCCGCCGGCGTAGATGCGGCGCGGGTCCGATGAGAACCGCTGGTGGACTTCGGGCCAGAGCGCATTCACAGCGTCAATGTTCGGCTGCATGGCGCCGTCGCTCCGCGTCTGATTCGAGCTGACCAGAATCCAGCCGTGCCTTTCCGCCGCTTCTCGGAAGATCTCGGCGGCGAGCGTGCCTCGCTGGCGTGGATCGAAAACCAGAAGCACCGGCCATCGATGCTCGCTGGTATATCGCGACGGAAGGTAGAGCGTGTAGGTTTGTGCCGCGTTTTTCAGCGTGACGACGTTCTCGGTGAAGGCGCCGCGCGCAAAAGTCAAACTCTCGGCCCGGGCATGCCACGACGACAACGCCAGAATCAGGAGGATGAACGATTCGATCAGACGGCCTGCGGCCCTGGACTTCGTTCGCATGACGGCGAGAGTAGTGGCAGAATGCTTCAAACGGCCGTGACGGCTCGGGAACAACCGCCGTCTGCCAGACCGCCGGCGTCGCGGCGAAGGCTGATCGGTTTGGAGGACATGGCCGTCCACGATCAAGGACCCTGAACGGGTTGAAATTGACGTGAACATGAGCTAAATATCTGAAAACTCAAAGTCGGCGTTCTGGCTCGCCTATCGCATTTCACGTCAGCGTGTAGCACGCCCACTTGTTTCGACCATGCCCGAAAGGAGAGTCACCGTGAAACGCATCATCACCGCAGTCGCCTTTCTATTCCTCGTCACCGCAGCAGCCCCTCTCTTCGCCGCACCCGCACAACAACGACGGCTGGTCGACGACATCGTTCGGATGTCACGAGCCGGAGTCGCGGAGGACTCGATCATTTCATTCGTTCAGAACACGCGCGGCCCCATCAACCTGACCGCCGATGACCTGATCGTCATGACCGACGCCGGCCTGCCGAAGACGTTGATCAAGGCCGTGGTCGACGAATCGGCCATCCGCAACAGCCAGAGTTACGACCGCCGTGACCGTTCCTACGGCTCGTCAGTCCAGGTCTACGCCGCCCCCTATTACTATCCGTACTATTCGCCATTCTATTCGCCGTACTACTACGACCCCTTCTTTTACGGACCGCGGCTCTCGATCGGCTTCGGTTTCGGCGGCGGGTTCCACGGCGGCGGATTCCGTCACTTTCGGCACTGATCGGCTCGTCCCTATCCGGAGAAGCATGACAAGAGCCCCCGGCGACGGGGGCTTTTCCATTGGTCACGAGTCCCGAAACTGTCCGCCGTGATCGGCAATCGTCGCATTCTTGCCGCTGGCGGCGAAGACGGCGTTGATGACAGCCGGGACGATCGGCGGCACCGGGGGCTCACCCACGCCGAACGGCTGCTCTCCATGACTCGGAATCATGGCACTTCGATCGCCGGAGTCTCGTTCATGCGGAGACCGTCGAAGTCGCGCTAGCTCGACTGCTGGACACGCCCGCGGCTGAATGTGATCTCCCCTTTCAGGCCGATGACAGCCCCCAAAACGCGCTATCTTCGCGATGCGGGCACACGCGCGATCGTGAATTGAGGAGGGTCGATGTCAGTGGACAAGGTCAACATCGCGAACGAGCTCGCGGGTTTCTCCGAGTACTTTCAGCCGCGTGTGGTCGGCGAATTGAACGGTCAGCATGTAAAACTGGTGAAGCTGCAGGGAGAGTTTCTCTGGCACCACCACGAGTCGGAAGATGAGCTCTTCCTCGTCGTCAAAGGCAACCTGACCATTCACCTTCGTGACCGCGACGTTCAACTTCGGGAGGGAGAGCTCTTCATCGTTCCTCACGGTGTGGAGCACAAACCGTCCGCCGAAGCGGAAACTCACGTGCTGCTATTCGAGCCGGCCTCGACTCTCAACACGGGCAACGTCGAGAACGAGCGCACCTACCGGCCGAATGGTTAACGCCTGGTTCAAGGGGAGAGCGTTGTGGTCGCTCTAAGAACTGACTGACCCAGCTCGCGGCGCGGTTGTCGCCGGCTTCGGCGCGCGTTGCAGAATCTCCGGTGCTCGAGGCGAACAACATGCTGTCTGCAGCTTCTCCCGGTCCCGCTGCATCGAAACATCCGAATGCAAGGCCCGGAGGACCCCTTCGAGGGCCTGCCGCACGACCGGATCCGCGGGCGGAACAACGCTGTAGTGAATCCACTTGCCGTCGCGCCGATCGACGACGATCCCTGCTCTGCGGAGGTACGCCAGGTGCCTCGAGATCGTAGGCTGCGGCTGGTTCAAGACCGCGATAAAGAAACAGACGCAGACCTCGCCGTCGGACATCAGGTTGAGAAGACGCAGGCGCGTGCCATCGCTGAGCGCCGAGAAGAGCGCTTCGAGATCGATGATCGTCGCTGCAGGTTTGTTCATATTCGCCTTGACAAATGTATTGCCGCCATCTATCTTCAAGTCATATCCGCTCGTACGAATATAAAGGAGATCGAGGATGTCTGCAACTTCGGAAGTGCAAGCTCTCAAAGTCCACGTTTCGGTCAATGTCCGCAATGTTGAGAAAAGCATCGATTTCTACCGCCGGATGCTCGGCATCGAGCCCTCGAAGGTCCGCACCGGCTACGCGAAGTTCGACGTGCAGAATCCTCCGCTGAATCTGGCGCTGAATGAAGTGCCGGACCTCAATGGCCCCGGCGCCCTCTCGCACCTCGGAATTCAGGTCGGCTCGACCGATGACGTTCTGGCAACCCGCCTGCGCTGGCAGCGGCTGGGGCTCGTGACACGCGACGAAATGCAGACCAGTTGCTGCTACGCAAAACAGGACAAGACGTGGGTTCATGATCCGGACGGCAACGAGTGGGAGGTCTTCGTAGTTCTCGAAGACAATTTGCCGGAGGCTGCAGCCTCGACGGCGTGTTGCACCTCCAAGGTTGCAAGCGGAAACCCGATGAGTACGACGACGGCGTGACCTTCCACGGCATCGATACGAGGGGGCGCTACAGCCGAGGGCGAAGCACGGCGCTCTTCGTCGCGGCGGTCGCCAACTCGGGCGTCACGGCCGCCCCATGCTCTTTCGGTGGCACCTGAATCTCCTCAACACCATAGGGAAACGATCATGCCTGACAAGAAACGCGTGCTCTTCCTGTGCACCCACAATTCCGCGAGAAGTCAGATGGCTGAGGGGCTCTTTCGTAAGCTCGCGGGCGATCAGTTTGAAACCTTTAGCGCCGGCACCGAGGCGACGCGCGTCCATCCGCTGGCGATCGAGGCCATGCGCGAAGTGGGGATTGACATCAGCAGACAGCAATCAAAGACGCTCGACGCCTTTTCGGGCGAACACTTCGACTACGTCATCACAGTCTGCGACCTGGCGAACGAAACCTGCCCGACCTTTCCGCGTGACACCGAACGCATTCACTGGAGCTTCGAAGACCCCACCGCGGTGACAGGTACCGAAGAGCAGCGCTTGCACGCGTTCAAGCAGGCGCGCGATATGATCCAGCAGCGTCTGCGCATGTTCCAAACGATCGCAGCGCGGGGATAGCCAGCCATGTCCTGGAGCCTGCCGCCGCGGGAACCCTGCCTGGTCGAGGCATTCGTCGCGATGCCGGAGGGTCGCCGCTTCGGCTCAATCTGGTCGCGACCGTTCACGATGTCGAGCATACGTACGACGCGAGGTCTCCCGTGAGCACGTCCCTGGATCCCAACCCGACGCCTGCCGCAATCAACGCGACGAACGATCCGAGACGATTGAACGTCTTCGAACGCTACCTCAGTCTCTGGGTCGCACTCTGCATGGTGGCCGGCGTGGCTCTTGGCAAGATTGCGCCCACGTTCATGGCGGATCTGCGAAGGCTCGAGTTCGGCGCCGGCAGCCAGATCAGCGTTCCCATTGCCATCCTCATCTGGCTGATGATCACGCCGATGATGATGAAGGTCGACTTCGGCGCGATCCGCAAGGTGGGTCGCCGCCCGCGGGGTCTGTTCGTGACCCTGTTCGTCAACTGGCTGGTCAAGCCGTTCTCGATGGCGGCCATCTCATGGCTGTTCTTTCGCTACCTGTTCAGCCCCTGGATTGCGCCAGCCGACGCCAATCAGTACATCGCCGGCTGCATCATCCTGGCTGCCGCCCCCTGCACGGCGATGGTGTTCGTCTGGAGCCATCTGTCCGGTGGAGATCCTGCCTACACGCTCGTGCAGGTATCGATCAATGATCTCCTCATGCTGGTGCTTTTCGCCCCGATCGTGCGCTTCCTCGTAAGCGGGGCGTCGTCGCTGGAAGTGCCGTTCGCGGTCCTCCTGTATTCAGTGCTGGTCTTCATCGTGATCCCGCTGACCGCGGGTGTGGTGATGCGGCAGTGGCTCATCCGGACGAAGGGCCGGCTGTGGTTCGAGGGCGTGCTGCTGGCGCGCCTCGCACCGGTCAGCATGGCGGCACTGCTGGCCACACTCGTGCTCATCTTCGGCTTTCAGGCGGAGAACATCACGGGCAGGACGCTCAACGTGGTGCTGATCGCGGTGCCTATCCTGATCCAGGTGTACTTCAACTCATCGCTGACGTACGGATTGATGCGCCTCTTTCGCGTTGAATACGCGGTCGCAGCGCCGGGGGCCCTCATCGGGGCGAGCAACTTCTTCGAACTGGCCGTGGCCACTGCCATCGCGCTTTTTGGCCCGGAATCCGGCGCCGCCCTGGCCACGGTCGTCGGCGTGCTGATTGAAGTCCCCGTGATGTTGTCGGTCTGCGCAGCCTGCACCCGCACACGTCACTGGTTTCCGACACCCCTCGGCCAGTCCTGGTCGGACAGTTGCGGATGTCTCACCGCTTCTCGCGCGGCCGCATGATATCGGTCAGGAGGTCGGCTTGGCCCTCGATCCGCTGGAGATGAGGGAATCGCCGGCCCTCGTGATACTCGATGTGGAACGTTCCAGCGAAGGATCCCTGCTCGACGGTGACGTCGATCGGTTTCGAGGTCCCTCTCGCCGCATCGATCTCCTGATCGAGAACCTCGTCGCCGTACTTACGACCGTCGATGGCCGTGATCTTCATTCCCGGCATGAGGCCGGCGGCGTAGGCCGGGCACTGGTAGACCACGTCGGCAATGGTCCCATCGTGTTTGACCCACATGCCGAGGGTGAAGCTGGCGTCGGTCTGTTTCGTGGTGCGCTCGCGAAGCGCCTGATACCAGTTCGGCGTCTCGCTGTAGAACAGGCGCCAGCCGGCGGCCTCGAGGGCGCCGAGCGGCGGGTGCGCCGTGACGCGATAGACCCGAGCCTCGATGAAAGAGCGCCAGTCGTTCGGCACCACCTGATTGAGAGCGGAGGCCACATCGTCCAGGGTGTAAGGCTTGACCATCGGGAGGCCGGCCGGAGGGCCGAAGAAGAGCTTCGCGAAATCGTCGAGCGAGCGCGTCCCTCCGCTCCTGGCCCGGATGGTAGTGTCGACGTCGAGCCAGACCAGCATCGACTCGTCGTAGTAATCGAGCGCCCGGCGATAGGGCACTTCTTCATTCGGCGCGGCACCGAGTGCCGCAACTCCGACAGCCGTGTCGACAAGGGCCCGCGAGGTGCGCCCCGGCCTGTTCCTGTCCTGATTCGCAGCGACCCATGCGGCATATTCACGATCTTCTTCCGGAGTGCGCATGCCGCTCCTGGCGCTCAACACGAGGTCGCCGAGGTAGCGAGTCATTCCCTCGTAGACGAAGAGGAGCTCGCCGATCATCGGCGCCTGGTAATCGGGGGTGGCCAGTCCGGCCGGACGCCGGTACTTGCCGTTCCAGGAGTGCACGAACTCATGCGAGAGAATCGTGATTGTGCGGGCTGTCGAATCGGGATCGGTCAGCCCGCGCTCGACGGCGCGGATATCGGTCGACTCGTGATGTTCGAGTCCCTGAGGCTCGACAAGGTCGCTGAGTGTCACCAGCCATCGGTACGATCGATAGTGTCGCGCTCCGAACAGCGCATCGGTCTCGGCCACCAGATTGCGCACCTGGGCGATCCGCGGATCAGGCATGGCCAGGGCGGACCGGGAGTCCGCAACGATGGTGACGTGCTCGCGACCGCTGTCGGCGATAGGGATCGTCCGCAAGTAAGCACCAGCCACGATCGGAGAGTCGACGAGTGTTGTCAGCGAGACGGGGTCGAAATCGACCCGATCCCCTTCCTGCCGGCTGACCGGGAGTGCCGTGTCGAACTTCCATCCTGAAGGAAGCCGCACCGAGGCTCGACAGAGCATCGAGTCGGTCGGTATGCCCGAGGGATAGAGGACGAGATGGTTGAAAAGAATGAGGAGGAGATTCTGCGTGGCGTTGGCCGATTCGCCGTAGCCGCCTCCGAACGTGACTGAGGGCGAGAGATAGTCGAGATCGATCTCGATGGAGGAACCTCCGGTGGGAACGTCGACGTGAAACGAGAACATGTCGATCCGGTCGCGCCACCAGTCGAGCTCGGCATCGCCGGCGTGGATGTGGATGCCGGCGACCTGCGTGAGCGGCCCCGTCGGCATGTGCTCGCCCGGGATCCACTTCGGGTACACGACAGTCAGCGGGCCGCCCGTGGCAGGGATCGTCAGATGCGCGTGGAACACCCCGCGATGGGCGTCGGTGGCATCGACGAATATCGTCATGACCGCGGCGGATGCCTGAGGAGCGAGCGCCAGTGTGATCAGGAGGGTGTGGGCGACCAGGGAGATCAATCGTTTCATCGTTTCTCCTCGCGTCGCGATCGTAGCATTCGACGCAGTGGTCGTGGCACGCAGCAGCGAGTCCGAACGCTTGACCAGCAACGCAAGTGTCAGGAATTGTCGAGCTCGCTTTGCCGAAGCGGCCTGTCTGTTGGCTCGTTTATTGGAGTATCGAGACCAGGCCCTTGATATCCATCGTGCCTCGAAAGGAACTCAGACGAATGAAACTCAAAACCAGCTTTGTGGCATTGTCGTTTTCAGCTCTTCTAGCAGTCCCGCTCGCCGCGCAGATGACGGCAACCACGTCGACGGCTACCAGCGCAGACTCCACCGGTACGAAGCACACGACCACGGTACAGACCAAGACGAAGCACACAACCACCACAGCGACGCACGTCAAGAAGCATCCCAAGACGAAGATCGTGAAGAAGACGACAACCTACAAGCTCGATCCTCCTTCAGTCGAAGTGAAAGTGAAACCTCAGTGATTCATTGCCACGTCAGGGCATCAATCGACAGGTTTCCCGGTCGGGTGCCCGAAATGGGCGCCTCTCCAGGTCGCGCGGCGGATGTTTGCGCCATGTTCGATTGGCCCTTTTGAAACGGGCCCGCCTTCACACATCCCGATATCACCGCGCGGTAGCGGGCTGGTGTCATCCCGGTCGCATCCTTGAAGGCGCGGCAGAAGTGGGCCTGATCGGAGAATCCCGCTTCCAGCGCGATGTCAGCGAGCGATGTGTCGGGCTGGCCGAGGCGGCCGGTCGCGAATTCGATCCGCAGACGGCGTTGTTCCTCCCCGATGGTCCGGTGATACACCCTTCGAAAGGCCATCGAAAGACGCGACGGCGAAACACCGACCGCGTCTGAGATCTCCTGAATCGTCAGCCGGCTCCGGAAGCGCTCATGGAGGATCTCTGCCGTCCGGTCCAGCCATGGTGGTCGCCCCTGCTCGTCCGCCACCTGATGGCTCAGGCGGGCGGTGGTGGCGATCAATTGAAGGACAAGTCCCTCGACCGCAATTGAGGAGCAGTCGTCGGGGCAGCGCAACTCGCAATAGAGGGCGCCCATGATCGCAGCAAGCGGTCCACCTGCGGTGTGGAGCAACCGCGAATCGCAAAGAAGAGTCTCGAAGCTTCCCAGGCCCGAATCCCGGGAGTACTGACCATGGACATCGTCCTCGATCTCGAGAAGAAACGATCGTAGAGCGTGATTGCCCACGGTGATGGCGTGGGCGTCGCCCGCGGCATGGAAGACGACGCCGCGCGGCCCGCAGTCGAAACTCTCTCCGCCCGACGACTCACTGTAGCCGCCATCTATGGAGAGAGTGAAACGGGCCGTCTTGTGCGCGTGCCGTTCCATACGCGCTCCACACGGATAAAGCATCTCGTAGCAACCGATCCCGCGGTGCTGATCCGAGCGAACCAGTTGGCCTCCGGGGCAGCGATCCGAACCCTCGCGAGTGGTCTCCACGTGAACTGATACGCAGGCATGCGATGGTTGATGCAGCCGATAGCCCGCTGCTACAGATCACTTTCCGTTTGCTTGCAACCGTGCGCACCTCGTAACAACCGTTACAAGCGCTGCAGCGGTCCGGATTCGGCAACAACAACCGTTCACCCGATTCGTTCAAACGCCGTCGAACCGGGCAAGACCTTTCCCTTGCATCGAGCCACCTTCCCCTCAAGCCGGTCCACCAGCGTGGTGCCGGCAGCGGCCCGAGGTACGAGCCGCAGGGGGATGCGATGGCGCTCGTGGGCACCCGGTGCGAAAGGTCCATCGATTTCATTCGATCGTTCCGACTGGCGTTAATGACGCTCCTGATTCTCCTGCCGTACGGTTTCCTGCAGGCCACCACGAACGACAGGCTCTTCTCCATCGGCACCGCCCGCAGCTATTTCAGCTATGTACTGCGAGCGTCACTCGCTGCCCAAGCGGATACCGAGCGCGCGGCGTTCATCATCGGACATGAGGACGGATCGTTGAGTTGTCAACTCTGGCCGCCGATGAATCGCTACTATCAGGAGGTTTTCCACGGCAGCCTGCCTTCAGGAACGCTGGCCATCATTCACACCCATCCGAACGGTTCCCCCCGTCCCTCGGTCGAGGATCAGTTCGAAGCCGATCGCCTCGGAATCCCCATCTACGTCCTGACGCGACTGGAGGTCTTCAAGGCGGAGCCGGGACAGAGGGTGGCCACGTCAGTGGTCCACAGGCAGTGGTGGCTGAGCGACCACGGTTCCGTCGACCAGCAGCCATGCAGCCAATCGGTCACCCAAGCCGAGCCCCGTCCCAGCGAATCAGTTGATGCGGCGATTGAAGATGAGCTCCGCCGAGCCACAAATCGATACCGTTCAGCAGAATGTTGTCAGCGGCGCCGATACGGACCGTCTCACCGGTTGCAGTCAACTCGTACGATCGGTCGAGAAGTGCCTCACCGGACGAACGGATGAGCGGTTCGTCCTGCCGCTCGAGTCTGGAGAGCGTCCAGGCGAAGTCGGAGTCTCCCATTCCATATCCGGAATTACGCGCGCTGAACGAGGAAAAGAGCTCGCGGAAATCGAGGGCACCTCCGGCCATGAGATCGAGCGCTTCCTGTTCGATCCGTCCGAGGCCGTTGCGCACGTGCGGAAATCTGGCGGCGTGCAATGACATCCCCTCTCCGAGAAACGGAAACGCCGGATCGTCGGCCAGCGCGGCGTTGATCGCCACGGCATCGCCGCCGGTGTAGGTCGTCCAGCCGCGTCGCGCCGACTCCCATTGCGCCCAGTCTATGGAGCCTCGGTTCTCGAAGAGCGCTCTGACCTCTTCGCCGCTCAACGTGCCGATGCCCCGCACCCGGCCGTTTGCGGAAGCGCCTGACCAGATGAGGAAAAGCTGACCCGTGCTGGCCAGCCGCCTCAGGCGATTCAGAAGATAAAGAAGATTGATGAGGCAGAACAGATCGTGCTCGAACCAGAGGACGATCTCCTCGCCGCCGTCCAGGGCGCCATCGATGGCTTCCTCCTGCTCGATCAGCCGGGAGAACGTCTCCTCGCCGCTGACACCGTACGCCGCGGTAATGAAGGCCAATCGCGTGGCCAGCCATTGACGACGCTCCAGACCTCCGGGAACCGGTCCTGACATCAGCGCCTCCCGGAATGGCATGTGCCTGCCCGGTAACCCCGAGTGCGCCGCCAGCGCTGCCATCACATCGCCGTTGTGGATGTGGAGCACCGCGAAAGTGTAACGGAGGAGGCAGGAACGATGGGCGACGAAGCTTGTGAGAATTGCGCGCTAGAATCCTTCCGATGCGAGCGCGGCAGCTTCGATCACTCCGGTTTCTGAGCATTTGCTGGATCACGGGAGCGATGGCCGCTGGGGGCAGTGCTGCAGGGATCGGAGATCGCCAGGTTCCGATCCGAATCGTCGTCGATCGGCAAAAGGTGGTCGCTCGATTCGATCCGCGGATCGCGTTCGGCGCCACGATCGACGCTCACGGAAGGGGTGAGAGCGCGGCCATCTTAACGAAGGAGAATATCGCGGCGATGCTCGCGGCAGGGTTTCAGCCACTCTCCTATCGGCTGGCGACGGAGCTTTCCGGGGAGGCATGGCACTGGAATCCTGAAGGGTCGTGGAGTGACGAGGCGCGTCAGGAGGGGTACTGGACCTCGTCGGACGTGTCAGTCGCACCGATCGCGCTGTCATACGGTTACCGGCTCCCGCGCCGCGGAAACACCATCGATCAGGCGCACAACGATGGTTACTCGCGCATCGACGACGGAGACGAGACCACGTTCTGGAAGAGCAATCCGTATCTGGACGAGCACTTCACGCGAAAATCAAACGAGCTCGAGCCTCAATGGCTTCTCGTCGACCTCGGCGCGAAGCACGCGGTCGACGCCGTTCGCGTCGCCTGGGGCGAACCGTTCGCCATCGACTACCGCATCGAGTGGTGGAGCGGCAACGATCCGATCAACGAACCTGCCGAGGGAGACTGGAGGATTTTTCACAATGGCGTGGTGACCGCCGCGGCAGGAGGTGCGCGTCTCACACGCCTGGGGGAACGCCGCAACATCCGTTATCTCCGCGTCGTGATGACGCGCTCCTCCGGTACCGGCAGGGGAAAGGATCTCCGCGACCGGCTGGGATTCGCCGTGCGCGAAGTCGGCGCCGGCATGTTGCGGTTGGATGGACAAGAGAGGGGCGGGAACGACTCGAGCCGGAATCTTGTCGATTGGGTCAGGCATGGTCCGGAGAGAAAAAGGCAATCGGTGGTCTGGGTCTCATCGACCGATCCCTGGCACCGTGCGCTCGACATCGACCTGGACAGCGAGCAGCCCGGCCTGGACGCCGTCTATGCCAGCGGACTGACTCGCGGTCTCGGGGCGATCGTTCCGGTGTCGCTGCTCTACGGAGTACCGGAGGACTCGGCCGCTGAGATCCGCTTTCTGCGCAACCGGCGCTACCCCATCTCGTTCGTGGAGATGGGTGAGGAGCCGGACGGACAGAGCTTCAGCCCGGAGGCGTACGGCGCGCTCTTCGAGCAGTGGGCCGCGGCGCTGCATGCCATCGATCCCGCCCTGCGACTGGGCGGTCCGTGCTTTCAGAGCACGACCGACATCGTCGCTTTCTGGCGCGACGGGCACCATCGGGGGACGTCATGGATCGGACGCCTGGTACATAGGCTGCGCAGCGACGGAAGGATCAGCGAGCTCGCGTTCCTCTCCTTCGAGTGGTACCCGTTCGATGATCTCTGCGTGCCGGCGGACCGGCAGTTGGCCCTGGCGCCGGCGATGCTGAAGCGGGTTCTTCAGGGCTGGCGCGACGAGGGGGCGCCTACCTCGATTCCATGGATGGCCACGGAGTACGGCTATTCCTCATATGCCGGAGAGCCAGAGGTCGATCTGCATGGCGCGATCTTCAACGCCGACTTCGCGGCGGACTTCCTGTCGCTGGGAGGCGCAGCGTCCTACCTGTACGGCTACGAGCCTGAGGTTCTCATCAGCGAGCAGAGCTGCAATACGTGGGGAAATCTCATGCTCTTTCTCTCGGATGACAGGCATCGCATCCGGCAACCGCTTGCTACATTCTATGCGGCGCGGCTGCTGACGACGGAATGGGTCAGCGCTTCGGGTGACCAGACCATGCATCGGATCCGCGTCGAGCCGGACACGCCGCTGATCACTGCATACTCGGTAGAACGCGCGGACGGTCAGTACGCGGTGCTGGTATTCAACAAGGACGGATCCGGCGATCGGCGTATCACGATCTGGGATGCCGCTCGCTCCCCGACCTCCCCCCTGTTTGCCGGTACAGTCGACGTGATTCAATACGGTTCCGACCAATACCGGTGGCACCCCGGAGGAGCTCGAGGTTTCGCTGGGCCGGATGAGCCTCCACAGCAGCAATCCCTCGTAGACGGCCGGTCCGAATTCAAGCTACCTTCTCTCTCCATCACTGTGATTCGCGGTGCCGTCGCAGCCGGGCGTCGCTGACAAGGAGACTGCACGAATGATTTCTCATGCCGCTCTGCCCGACATGTTCAATCTGGGGTTGCCGGTCATCGAAAAGATCGTACGGCCGATCATCGTTTATCTGGTGCTGGTCGTTCTGCTGCGGATCTTCGGCAAACGGGAGCTGGCCCAGCTCAATCCGTTCGACCTCGTGGTGCTCCTGTCCCTGTCTAATACGGTACAGAACGCCATCATCGGCGACGACAACTCGGTCACCGGCGGTCTCATCGGCGCGGCAACACTTCTGTTGATCAACTATCTGGTGGTCCGCTTCCTCTTCGGGCATCGCCGCCTCGATGAGATTTTCGAGGGAAGCCCGACAGAGCTGGTCCGGGGCGGCGAATTGCTGCAGAAGAACATGGCCAAAGAGCTGATCACGACCGCGGAGCTGGACATCGTCTCGCGGCGGCAGGGCTTCGACGGAGTGAACGACATCGCCAGTTGTACGCTCCAGCCTGGCGGCGCCTTCGTCATCAAGCAGAAAGAGCCGCCGCGGGACGAGATGCGCTACAACGACCTCGTCTCGCGCCTCGATCGACTGACGACCGAGTTGCAGTTGCTGCGGCAGGGCCTCAGCGGAAGATAGAGCCGCCTCTCGCGGTCACGGGCGTTTCGTCTTTCCCTTGCCGCCGTCCTTGATCCCGCTCTCGTGGTCGTGCTCGACTTCATCGGGACCGCGTTCCGTGCCGCGGATCACCGGACGCTCCACGACATGCATCCCACCGCCGTAGCTCCCCCCTCCCGTCGTCCCGAAGACGCCCCCGGCGCCTTCACCCACTCCATAGGCGCTCTGGCCGCTGTGAGCCGCCTCGTCGTAACCGCGATCGGTCGGATCGCTCTTCTCCTGGCCGGAGTTGCGTCCCTCGGA
>JADGNX010000248.1 GCA_017883265.1 Thermoanaerobaculia bacterium | reverse complement strand
CGCATGGGCCTGGCAGCCACTTACGACCTGGCTCACAGCAAAGGCGTCGATGGCGTGACGGTGGCCGACGTCGATGAGCAGAGAGCCCGCGATGTGGCGAGACGCGCCGGCGGCGACCACGTCGTGGCGCGCCAGATCGATGTGACCGATCGTCGCGCGGTCTGCGATCTGATGCGCGGTCATGCCGCCGTCATCAGCTGCGTGACCTACAAGTGGAACCTCTCTCTGGCCGAAGCTGCGATCGAGGCCGGCGCGAACTTCTGCGATCTCGGCGGTAACAATGCCGTGGTCGACGCCGAACTGGCACTCGACCTCAAGGCTCGCCAGAAAGGCATCCGCATCATTCCTGATTGCGGGCTGGCCCCCGGGATGGTCGCCGTTCTCGTAGCTCATGGCGCGAAACGATTCGAGAAGCTCGACGAGATCCACATCCGGGTCGGAGGCCTGCCGCAGAGTCCGAAGCCGCCGCTCGACTATCAGATGGTCTTCTCGGTCGAGGGTCTCATCAACGAGTATGTCGAGAAAGCGCGCGTGATTCGCGGAGGAGAGATCGTCGAAGTGGACTCCATGACCGAGCTCGAGACGCTGGAGTTTCCCGACCCATTCGGCAAGCTCGAAGCCTTCCAGACGTCCGGAGGAACCTCGACACTGCCGGACACGTTTCGCGGAAAGGTGCGCGAGCTCGATTACAAGACGATCCGCTACCGGGGTCACTGCAATCAGTTCAAGGCCATGCTGGACCTCGGCCTCGGCTCGAGCGAGCCTCTGAGTGTCGATGGTCTCATCCTGGCGCCGCGCCGTCTCTTCGGCGAGCTGCTGGTTCGCAATCTTCCACACGACGAGCCCGACGTCGTTCTGGTCCGAGTCGAGCTCGCCGGCAGCGGCGCCGGCTCCGACGGACGCCGGCTGCGATTCGACATCATCGATTCTCAGGACGAGGAGACGGGCCTGAGCGCCATGATGCGAACCACAGCCTTCCCGGCCTCGATCGTGGCCCAGATGATGGCCCGCGGCGATATCGAGGCCACCGGCGCCCTCCCTCAGGAGCGCTGCGTTCCGACCGACATCTTCATGCGCGAGCTGGCGCAGCGAAAGATCGAGGTGAAAGAGTACTGGGCGTAGCTTGATCGCGACCTGTCGTTTCCACGTAGGCGTAACCGTTCGCCACCTTCACATTGTTCGCATCAATAACCGTACGCTCGCACAACGAGCACGCTGGAGGCGTTCCCTCAGGCCCGCCGCTAAGCGCATCCACTGGCTCGGGATGAAGGACCTACGTTCTTTGTCCCGATCGCGCCGATTTACGAATCGCGGGTCGCAAAGATGACTCGTCTCCCCTCGACGATGGGAGCGCCGCGACCGAGCTTGATGAGGGCGTCGACGTAAGCGATGTGTTCCTCGACGAGGATGCGGGCGGAGAGCGACTCGGCGTCATCGTCGTCCCGCACCTCGACGGCTCGCTGGACCAGGATCGGTCCTGCGTCGAGGTTCTGGTCGACCAGATGGACCGTGCAGCCGGAGATCCGGACGCCGTGCTCCACGGCCTGGGCCTGTGCGTCGACGCCCGGAAAAGACGGAAGCAGCGACGGATGAATGTTGACGATGCGATGTTGGAAGCGCCTGACAAAGGGGGGCGAGAGCAGGCGCATGTAGCCGGCCAGGCAGATGAAATCGACCTCAGCGTGATCGATCAGGGCGATGACTGCGTCCTCGTGCTCCGCCCGCGTTTTGTACAGGCGATGGTCGATGGCGTGCGTTTCATAGCCTGCGTTTCGAGCGAGGCCCAGACCGGGAGCCTCGGGACGATTGGCGATGACCACTGCGATCTCAGCCGGCAGTCGACGGGCTGCTATCGCTTCGTGGATGGCCTGAAAGTTGGAACCGCGGCCGGAGAGGAGGATTGCGAGTCTCATGAGAGCGGTGCTGCAGCCTCAACGACGGCCGGCCGCGGAGTTTTGAGCTGACTTCACTCGATCCAACTGTGAAAGCCTCGCGGCGGCGTGTCGTATTCGACCACTCCTCGGCCCTTCACGACGTTCCCGATGAAGAAATACTTCTGGCCGATCTGCGCGAAGTGTCTGGCCACGGCCTCCACCTCGCCCGTCCCCACGATCACCACCATGCCGATGCCCATGTTGAAGACCCGCAGCATCTCGTCGCGGTCGATCTTCCCCTGCTCGTAGATCAGCCGGAAGATTGGAAGGACGTCCCACGAGCCGAGCTTGATCTTCGCGTTGCAGTTGTCGGGCAGGACCCGTGGAACGTTGTCCGTCAGCCCTCCTCCTGTGATGTGTGCGAGCGCGTGGATGAGCCCCTGCTGCACGAGAGGCATGAGCGGTTTGAGATAGGAGATGTGCGGTTGCAGCAATGCTTCGCCGATCTTGCCGATCTCCGGCAGGATGGTCTGGTAGTCGTTGCCCATGGTATCGAGAAGTACACGGCGGGCCAGGGAGTAGCCGTTTGTATGAAGACCGACGCTCGGGAGCCCGAGGATGATGTCGCCCTCGCGGACACGCTTTCCGTCGATGAGTTGCGTCTCACCGACTACTCCGACGATGAATCCGGCGATGTCGTAGTCGCCGTCGTTGTAAAAGCCGGGCATCTCGGCGGTCTCGCCGCCGATGAGAGCGGCTCCGTTCTCCTGGCAGCCTCGGGCCATGCCGCGGACGACGTCGGCCATGACCGCGGGCCGGAGCTTGCCGGTGGCGTAGTAGTCGAGAAAGAAGAGCGGCCGGGCGCCCTGCACCAGGATGTCGTTCACGCAGTGACAGACCAGGTCGTATCCGACGGTGTCGTGAACCTTCATGGCCTGCGCCACACGGAGCTTGGTACCTACTCCGTCGGTTGACGAGACCAGAATTGGATTGGTAAGACCCTCGAAGTTCGCCCGGAACAGTCCGCCGAACGTGCCGAGATCGGACAGAACGTTCTGGTTGAAGGTGGTTCGGACGATCTTCCGCACTTCCCGGAGAGCCTCGTCCTGCGCGTCGATGTCGACGCCTGAATCGCGATAGCTGGTCCTGTCGGTCACGCCGCGCATTATAAGAGGAGTGCGCTCACCACCCTCTATAATCGCCGGCCATGGCCGCCTTCCTGCTCATCACCACTCTCATGACGATTGCCGGTCTGATCGTCACGATGCTCGCCGGCTACATGGCCGCGCCGGGCCACGTGGCGCAACATATCTTCTTCGCCCTGGCCACCGTGGTCCTGGGCCTTTTCTCGCAATCGATGACGATGTTCTTCTTCATCGGCACGGGGAAGGAGATCAAGGACAAGGTCAAAGGGACTGCCGAGGAACCGGCGGTCATCCAGCAGACGAAGTCGTTCAAGTCCAGCGTCTTTCCGTCCGCCATGTGGGCTATGACGGCCATCATGGTTACCTTCATCATGGGAGGTGGCGTCGGCTCGGGGAAAACGCCGCACTGGCTTCACCTGGCGATGTCGATTGCCACAGTCCTTCTTTTCGCCCGAGCCTACTGGATGCAGATACGGGCCATGACCGAGAATTCGGAGCTCATGGGACGCTATCTTCGGGAATGACCGCCAAACCGGCCGATCGGCTCAGACGCGGTAGAGAACCGCGCCCCAGTGGAGCCCCGAGCCGAGGGCGGTGAAGCAGACGAGCATGCCGGGCTGGATGCGTCCATCGCTGAGGCATTCGTGGTAGAGGATGGGAAGGGTGCCGGCGGTCGTATTGGCGTAGCGCTCGATGTTGTGAGGAACTTTCTCCGGTGGTAGGGCCAGTTGCTTGGCCACGGCTTCGACGATGCGCAGGTTGGCCTGGTGGATCAGCAGGATGTCGAGGTCGGCCGGCGTCACACCTCGATCGGCGCAGACCTGCCGGACCGCCTGCGGCATGCGGGAGACGGCCTGCTTGAAGACCTCGCGTCCTTCCATGCGCGGAATCGAGTCGCGATCTTCGAGCTGCTTACCGTCGACGTACGGACGTTGCCGGAAACCGACCCCTTTGACGTAGAGGGCCTCGATGTTCGAGCCGTTGGTGAAGAGCCGGGAGGAGAGGAAGCCGCTCTGACCGTCGTCGCGGGCCTGGACGACCACGGCGCCGGCGCCATCTCCGAAGAGCACGAGCCGGTCGCGATAGCGCGTGTTGATCTCGCGCTCTTCTGCAGTGATCGCGCGCGTCGACAGCCCGATGGTGGTATCCCAGCCGTTTTCCCACGGCATGAACGGCGTATGGACTTCGGCACCGATGAGGAGGATGTTGCGGTACTTGCGGCTCTGGATCAGCGAGTCGGCCAGGTCGAGGCCATAGAGAAAGCCGGAGCACTGCTGGCGGATGTCGAAAGTCGG
This sequence comes from Thermoanaerobaculia bacterium, assembly GCA_017883265.1. GTDB lineage: Bacteria > Acidobacteriota > Thermoanaerobaculia > Gp7-AA8 > Gp7-AA8 > JADGNX01. The sequence goes on along the minus strand of JADGNX010000248.1, from coordinate 1,247 downwards.
AATCTCCGGGAGCTTCATCCGCTCCTGCAGCACCGGCCCGTTGCCGGGAAAGAGGTAGTCGGGAGTCATGGTGGCAAAGATGACGGCGTCGATGTCCTCTTTCGGCAGACCGGCCGATTGGAGAGCGCTCTCGGCGGCAATGGAGCCGAGCTCGGCCGACCCCTGACCGGGATCGGCGTAGTAGCGCTGCTCGATTCCGCTCCTGGTCCGGATCCACTCATCGGTCGTATCCATGAGAGGCGTCAGCGCCTCATTCGGCACGAGGTTCTTCGGGATCCCGATTCCGGTGCCGGTGATGACGGATCGCATGGTTGGGCCTCGTCCGATTGTAGCCGCACCGATGCATGTAGCACAGACACTTCTGTCTGTGCGGTCTGTGCTGTCTGAAATGACGCATGTGTCGAGAGGCGCACAGACAAGAAGTGTCTGTGCTACAGCGCCACCACTTCCTCAGTCTGGCCGGATCGAAAGATCGATTCGTGCGAAACCGGTGTCGCGCGAAAGGTCGTCCATGATGCCTACGGACAAACGATCGGTCGCGGGATCGGTGACGAGGTCGAACTCATACGTGAAACTGCCGTCTTTCGACTCCGAGCCGGCCGTGAACGGAACCTTCTGCGTCCAGACACCCGGCCCGTACCCGAGCGTGCGGCCGGGTGCGAGATAGACGGTGAAAGAACCGCGGTTCGTTCCTTCAGCAGGCATCATCGTCAGCGAAGACCTCGGCACCCTGATGACGATCGGCACCGAGTACGAGTGCTGTTTGAGGCGGACCAGCCGGCCAGCCGACACAGTGACGGCGATCGAGGATGCCTCGGGTGCCCGGATCAGATTCGCGATGACGCGGTCGCGCATCACAGCGTCGTCGGACTTCTCGATGAACTGCCGCCGGGAGCGAACCTGGTAGGTGCCGCCGGTCGTTTTCACGATGATCTGGTGCGATTGCCCGCGCCTGTTCGACGGCACTTTATAAGCCAGCGAGTAATACGACCCGAGGTCGCTGCGGATGCTCGGAAGCATCTTCGCGATGTCGATCACTCCCGCGGCCGCAATTCCTCCGGTCTGGGAGGCGATGGCATTGAACGAGGACATGACATTCGTGAGGGTCTCGTAGTCGTTGGGGGTATGCAGCCACCTTCGGGCGTTGTCGACGAGAGGGTCGTTATCGGCTCTCCTCGAGCCGCCCCATCTCGAAGGAGGACGACTCATCGCGAACGACCCTGAGCCGCTGGCGTCGCCAGGGAATG
>JADGNX010000247.1 GCA_017883265.1 Thermoanaerobaculia bacterium | reverse complement strand
CAATCTTCAAAATGAGAAGGTAAGTCATGTGTGCCTCACAGCTCTTCTGCGCGCAGCAGCGCATAGAGGAGATAGATCAAAGCGAGAACCGCCAGCCCGAGTCCTACGATGGTTTCGAATGTCATGGCAGCTCCTTCAGATTTTTTCGCAGCCGCGGGTGTATGCGACGGATACCGCGAACAGCACGATGGTCAACGCGACAAACATGAGATCCCACATCGTCATCCTCCGAACGTCACGACCGCGCCGATGACGACGATCGTTTGATTTCTACTTTCCCCGCTGACGCCGCGGTCGAACACAGGAGCCGTGGAGTGATCGCGCCGTCCTTCCACCTTGAGAATCAGGTTCTCGACCGGGTGGTACTCGTACGTCAGCGTCGCTTCGGTTAGTTTCTGCGACGTGCCGCTGATGCCGCTGTCGGGATCGCTGAATCTTTCGACTCGGACGGCCAATGCCCGTCGCTGGCCGAGCGTGTAGCGGCCGTAGCCGGCAATGCCTAACCAGTTCGCAGCGGCGTGACCCGGAAGCTCCTGATGTCCGCGGTCGAGTGAGCCGCCGATGCTGAGCGACGGCGTTGCCTTGTAGAGCGCGATCAGGTTCCCGAAGTGACGCCAATGGGCGTTGTCGTTCGCAAGCTCCGGTCCGTCGAAGGTATTGAACGACGTGCTGAGCCGGTCGTCGCCGTACGCGATCTTGCCGCCGATCGCTTTCGCGTCGTTGTTGTCGCCGATGATCTGCCAGCCGTTGAGGATGTGCAGCTCACCCGACCAGTGATCGTTGAAGTGGTAGCCCGCGTGGACTCCGGTCTGGTAATACGGCGAGAACTCGCCCAGCCAGGAGCGCGTGTAGTTCCAGTTGTCCTTGGAGTAGAAGCCCTCGAATCCGATGTGCGACGGAAAGATCCCTGCTTCCAGCAGCAAACCATGTCCCACCGGCACGGTGTAGGAAACGGAGGCCTGGTAGATGTTCCGGAAAACGGAAGGCCCCGTCGATGAGCTGGTGGGCTCCGAGGCGTGGACGATTTCCGTGCCATTCCCGGCGACCAGCGCAAGGTGAAATCCGACAGGTTTCGGATCGCTGACAAACTCCAGTGCGGCGAGGTTGAGACCAAACTCGTCGGCCCGCTTTGCGGTCGTCCCCGTTCCCGGGATGAAGTTGTCGTGTGACTGCGGCCGGTTGGTGTTCCCCGCGTAGTAAGTGTCGACAAAACCGCCGATACGGATGGAGTCGTACCATTTCGGTGCGCTCGAAGGGCTGGCCGGTGCGGGTGGTTCCTGGGGCGCGTTGAGCGCATCGTCCTGAACGCTCTGGACTGGGGCGACCGCGTCAGACGGCGCGGAGAGGGCCGGGGAGTCGGCGGCAGTACGCTCCTGGGTGTTACCCGTGGCGTTCAGCTCGTCCGCGCGCGCGGCGTGGACGGCCATGACGAACAGGAACAGGATCGCTGCGAAGTAGAGAACGACGTTGTCGCGTTTCCGGGCTTTCATGGGGACGTTTCCTCCGAAATCTGTGACGCTATTCATAACGTCAGCGTCAGCGGCCGTCCAGAGGAAAGTCGAAGATTCGGCGAAGGAAGTTCGAAGGATTTGAGTGACGTCAGGTCAGTCGGCGCCCTTGACTGGCAGCTAATCTAGCGGCGTGAGGCGATTCCACCTTCGTCGCCGCGGAGCCGCGACCGGAAACGCCGCCAGGCAACGATGCTCCAGATAGCCTCGAGCACGCCGAAAGGCCACGCGCCCTGGAGGAATCCATAGACCGATCCCAGGACGCAGGATCCGGCGAAGGCCAGCACGAACCACGGGGAGCGGTCCTCCAGCGCGTAGAAGACAAGCATCAGACCGGCTGCAACGACGCCAAAGAGTGTCAGGACATCCATCGTATCGCCGTCGCCGCACGTGGCGGACATGATCTCATCCGTGCAGAGGCTCGGCAATGAAGCGAAAACCGACCCAGGGCTCCGTGAGGATGTACTGCGGCTTTTCCGGATGCGGCTCCAGCTTCCGGCGCAGCGAGCCGACGTGAAACCGGACGGCGTCGTTGGTCGTCCCCGGCGCTCCATTCCAGACCGACGCGATGAGGTCGTCGAAGGTGATCGGCCGGCCGGCATTGCGGGCAAGCCTCTCGAGAATGGAAAATTCGGTAGGCGTCAGGCGCACTTCTCGACCTCCCTGCACCACCTTGCGGCGGTCGAGGTCGATGGCCAGCTCTGGAAATTCGAGCAACGACCGCGGAGGCGCTGTCGGTGTCCTCCGCAATTGCGCTCTGATGCGAGCGAGGAGCTCCGGCGTGGAAAACGGTTTCATGATGTAGTCGTCCGCGCCGAGGTCCAGAGCCCGAACCTTGTCCGATTCAACGCCGCGGACCGACAGCACGATGATGGGCACGGCACTCGTTTCGCGAAGGCGACGAATGAGGCTGAAGCCGTCCGCGCGGGGCATGGCCAGATCGGTAAGAATCAGGTCTGGCTTTCCCTGGACAAATTGGGCCAGAGCCTCGTTGCCATCGCCGGCGACGATGACGTCGTAGCCATGGGCTGCCAGTTGATCGGCGATGGCAGAGCGGATCAACTCATCGTCATCGGCCACCAGGATCGCCGGCTGTTTCACAACGAGCTCTCAACGAGCGCAGGTCGCTGTACAGCCGGGAGGTCAAGCCGGGCCGCGGCGCCACCTTCCGGTCGGTTCATGAGGGTGACTTCTCCCTGGTTGGCAGCGGCCAGCGACCGTGCGATCTCCAGTCCGAGCCCACGGCGGCCCGTGTCGCTGGCTTCTTCAGCCTCCGCCAGGAAACGCTGCGACGGCTCCGATGCGCGGGCGATGCCCGGACCGTCATCGAGCACCTCGATGCGAACCTTCTTCGCGTCGTTCGGGTGCAAACGTGCAGTCAACCGTACATGACCACCAGCAGGCGAAACGCGGTCGGCGTTTTCAATCAGGTTGACCAGGATCTCGACACCGAGGATCGGATCGACGTAGATGTCGGGACAGTCATCATCGATCTCGACATCGATCGGACGCCGCTCCACGATCAATGCGAGATTCTCGCGCGCAGCGTGAAAGAGGTCCGCGGGAGGAGTGGCTTCAGGGCGAGGCAATGCCGTACCGGACTCCAGTCGGGCCATCGTGAGCAGATTCCCGATGCGGCGGCGCAGGCGATCGGCTTCCGTTGCGATGGTCTCGAGCGTTGCGCGATCCGGAGAGGTCGATGGGATGCGATCTCGCAGGCGGTCGATCTGCATGGAGATTGCGACCAGAGGGGTGTTGAGATCGTGGGAGACGGCTCGCAGGATCGACGTCTTCAAGGCATCGGATTCGCGCAGTGCCTGCAGGTGCACCCCTTCAGCCACGAATCGCTCGCGCTCGACGGCCAGGGCCACGAGGGCGGCCACGGACTCGGCCGCGCGAAGCGTTGCACGCGATCCCCGCACCACCAGCACTCCGGCATTGTGCCCTCCCGTCTTGAGTGGGACATAGAGGTCTCGTCCATTTCGTCCCGGAAACTCCAGCGTCTGTCCATGCCGGCCGACACCGGCCGCGAGGTCTTCGATCTCGTCCTCTTTCACACCGCTCCAGGAGACGATCTGCTGTGCGAAGGGGCTGCCGGCGAAGAGCAAAAGGCCGCCGCCCGTAGCTTCGACGCTGCGCAGCGCGCGCGTCGTTGCCTCGGCCAGCACACCGACCCGGCTGGTGGCAGCAAACAGGTCGACGCTGAGCGAATAGAGCGCCTCCAGCTCACGTTCGCGCTCCTCAGCATGAGCGGCCTCGGTGCGGGCACTCACGACGAGGCGGCTGACCACAAGCGAGGCGATGAAGAACGAAGCGAGCGCGATCCAGTTCGCCGGGTCCTGAATGGTGAAGGTTCGTACAGGCGGGAGGAAGAAGAAGTTGTAGCAGCCGGTGGCGATGATCGAGCACACCAGCGATGTCGTTAGACCGCCCCATAGGGCCACGAAGAGAATCGCGATGAGATACGCGAAGCCAACTGCGGCTGCGTTGGCTCGAAGCACAAAGCCAACGGTCGTGACGGCTGCGATGAGTGCCGTGGCCAGGACCAGCCTGAGCGGAATATTCGCCCAGCCAGCTGCAGGAGAACTTCCGTTCGTGGCCCTCTCCACTCTCACCTGTTCCTCTCAGGCATCGAGAACACGGATGGGCAGAACGATGGCCTGAAGACCGTCGAACTGCAGCCGTCGCTGGATGGCGTTTGGGGTCTCATTGTGGAGAATCCGGTAGTACCATTTCTCGTCCTTGAAGATGAGCTTCCCGAGGAAGAAGATGGCCTTCGGAAACTCATCGATCACCTTGCGGCAGATCTGATGGGTCGTATCGACAGCCTCCGTGCCGATTCCCATTCGGTAGTCGGAGCGCATTCCGTTCGCACCTGACCAGGCCACGTAGCGCTCGAGATCGGTCTCCACCTCCTCCTGGAGCGCCTGGACCTCATTCACTCCCTTGAAGGATCCCGAGTCGACGATGGCGGCGCTGATAAAAATGAAGTTCTTGAAGGTGCGCGGAAACAAACGATGGATGGACAGTACCTCATGGATGCCAAAACCGGAGAAGGATTTCACGAGAATCACCGCGGTCTGATCGTTCGGGTCAAGCGACTCTTCGGTGGTTGCATTGGGCCCAGCCGGTACGTTCGTGAGGATCTCGTCGAGACTTCGGAGGCCTTGCCGAACGGTCTGGTAGTGCTTGTGAATTGCGAATGAAACGAGGATGAGCGCCGTCGTCACAATCAGCGTGATCCACCCCCCTTCTGCGAATTTCTCGAAGGTCGTCACGGTGAGGATGCACAGACACATCAGGAGTCCTGTACCGTGAATTGCCAACTGACTTTTCCATTTGGGTTGCTCGTGGCGATCGACGATCCAATGGCGCGACATTCCGAGCTCCGTGAGGGAAAACGTGATGAACACATTGATCGAGTACATGACGATGAGGGTACCGATGTCACCCCTCGTATAAAGAAGGGCGGCAAGCGCGGCCGCTCCCATCATCAGAATACCGTCCTTCGTCACCAGGCGTTCAGAGAGTTGGGAAAAGCGGTGTGGCATCCACGAATCGACGGCCATGTTCGACAGCACCCGTGGGCCATCGAGAAACCCGGTTTGCGCGGCCACGAATAGCAAGGCGGCTTCAGCGACGAGAGTGCCGATGACGATGGTCGTGCCAACGGAGAAAGTTCCTAGTTTCCATGAACCGAACAGTGTCCCCAACATCACGGCGTTCATTGTCTTTCCAGCCGCCGGATGGGCTCCAGTGAGCAGGTAGCCGAACAGGATGCCACCGGCGGTGAAAGCGAGTGAGACCGCCATGAGGGCCATGGTTCGCTTGCCGGTCTTGACCCGTGGCTCCCGCAGCATCGTCACGCCGTTCGACACGGCCTCGATGCCGGTATACGTGCCGCCGCCGAGGGAATAGGCACGCAGGAGGATGAGGATGAGGGGCCAGAGGCCAATCGTTTGTCGCGCCCCGCGGAAGTCGCGGGCCGCATCGTGGAAGATGGCCGGCAAGCCGGTGAGATGAATTCCGATGGCGTACAGGATGAGGAAGACGTGGCTGAT
>JADGNX010000246.1 GCA_017883265.1 Thermoanaerobaculia bacterium | reverse complement strand
TGGTCTTCGCAGGCGTAGAGCCGCTGTTCGCTGCTCTGGCCGGCCAGCCGCGCTTCGAGGCTCTCATCAGCCGCCTCGGCCTTCGCTGATTGTGCAGAAGCTTTCCCCTGGCTTGGCGCCGAATTTACCAGAGGCCTGATCGCGCTTCACCGCGCCGCGACTAGCATCCGGGCCCAGCAAGGTTCCTCTCGACTACGACTCACTCTCTCGCAGCGGGCTCACGCCGTCGGTCGCCGACACGACGAATTACGGCCTGAAAATGCTCATCAACTTCCAGGAGAAACAATGAGAAAAGCTCTTTCGATGTTAGCGGTGATGCTCTTCGCGCTTTCCGCGGCCGCACAGACAGTGCAGATCAACGGCGCCGGTGCCACCTTCCCGTACCCGATTTACTCAAAGTGGTTCAGCGAGTACAACAAGATGCACCCGGACATTCAGGTCAACTATCAATCGATCGGCTCGGGCGGAGGGATTCGACAGTTCTCCGAGCAAACCGTTTTTTTCGGCGCCACTGACGGGCCGATGACACAAGAGCAGATTCTTGCGGCGGGCCGGCCGGTTCTTCATCTGCCGACGGTGCTCGGTGGAGACGTTCCCGTCTATAACATCCCCGGCGTGAGTGCCGAATTACGATTTACCGGCCCCCTTCTGGCCAACATCTTCCTCGGCAAGATCACGAAATGGAATGACGGTGCCATCCGAAGCCTCAACCCCGGCGCCGAACTGCCGGCCACTGACATTACCGTCGTACACCGCTCTGACGGCTCGGGCACGACTTACATCTGGGTCGATTATCTGGCGAAGTTGAGCCCGGAGTGGCGACAGAAGGTCGGCGTGGCCACCTCGGTGAACTGGCCGGTCGGCGTCGGCGGCAAGGGAAATGAGGGTGTAGCCGGACTGGTCAAGCAGACTCCCGGGTCGATCGGGTATGTCGAGCTGATCTATGCGATTCAGAACAAGATCGACTACGGATCTGTCCAGAATGCGGCGGGCGAATTCGTTCGCGCATCGACCGAAACGGTCTCCAATGCGGCAGCGGCCGCCGCCAGGTCGATGCCGAAAGACTTCCGTGTTTCGATCACCAACGCACCGGGAAAGAACGTTTATCCGATCTCGTCCTTTACATGGCTGCTGCTCGACACCACTCCGAAGGACAGGCAACGCGCAAAGATCATGGTCGACTTTGTGAGGTGGGCACTCACCTCCGGCCAGGGGTACGCCGCCGGCCTGGGCTACGCCCCGCTTCCGAAAGAAGTGGTCGATCTCGAAATGGCGGCCCTCAAGCGCATCAAGCTGTGATGCCGCCCGATGACAAGTGGCAGGGAACGATTGCAGAGGTCCCTGCCACCTACTTCACACCGAATTTACACATCCAGCTATCGCCCTTCATCTCCTAAGCGGGAGAATCGCCCCATGCGACGCCCAAAACTCCTTCTGACCGTGCTTCTCGTAACCACCCTCATCGGCTGTCAGCCGAAAGAGCAGTCCTCCTCCCCTTCGACCTCTTCGCAGGCGCCGGGATCAACTATCACCATCAACGGTGCCGGGGCGACATTCCCGTACCCGCTGTACTCGAAGTGGTTCGACGAGTATCAGAAGATGCACACGAACATCCGCATCAACTACCAGTCGATCGGATCCGGGGGAGGGATCAAACAGGTCACAGCCGGCACGGTCTTCTTCGGGGCCAGCGACGGTCCTATGACGGACGAGCAGATCAAAGCGGCGCCCGCACCGATGCTCCATCTGCCGACCGTGCTGGGCGCGGTCGCTCCGATCTACAACATCACCAGTGTGACGAAGCCGCTTCAGTTCACGGGCCCGACCCTCGCCGATATCTATCTCGGCAAGATTACGCGATGGGACGACGCGCGTATCGCAAAGGACAACCCCGGAGTCGCCCTGCCGGCGACCGACATCGTAGTCGTTCATCGTTCGGACGGGTCGGGCACGACGTATATCTGGTGCGACTTCCTCTCGAAAGTCTCCCCGGACTATCAGAAGAGAGTGGGCGTGGCCACGTCTGTGAGCTGGCCAGCGGGCGTCGGGGGTAAGGGAAACGAAGGTGTCAGCGGTCTGGTCCGGCAGACGCCGGGGGCGATCGGTTATGTCGAGTTGATCTACGCCTTGCAGAACAAGATTCCCTTCGGTGCTGTGCAGAACAAAGCAGGCGAGTTTGTGACGGCCAGTCTCGATTCGGTCACTGCCGCGGCCGCGAAGGCTGCTTCGAGCATGCCCGCAGACTTCCGAGTATCGATCACCAACGCCGACGGCGCCGGTGTTTATCCCATCTCATCGTTCACCTGGATTCTTCTGAGCGAGAAGCCGCAGGACAAAGAGCGCGCCCGCGTCATGGTTGACTTCATGAAGTGGGCCCTCCGTGACGGGCAGCATTTCGCCACCGATCTGCACTACGCGCCTTTGCCGAAGGCGGTAGTCGATCAGGAACTGGCGGCCCTGTCGAAGATTCAGCTCTGATGGGGATGTTCTCAAATCGCCGGCGCTCCAGCGACGACGGCTCGTTCCGCGTCGTAACCGGGGCATTTGCCGCTCTGGTCCTGCTTGCGGTGGCCGGGATTGGATTCGAGCTCTCACGGCAGTCGATGCTGTCGATCCGAAGGTTCGGCATGAGCTTCTGGACCGGGACGACCTGGGATCCGGTCTCCGGCGTGTTCGGCGCGTTGCCGTTCATCTGGGGAACGCTTTACTCGTCGATCCTGGCGCTGCTGATCGCCACTCCCATCGCTCTCGGAATCGCCATCTTCATCTCCGAGCTCTCTCCGCGATTCCTGCGCCAGCCGCTTTCGTATCTGACCGAGCTGCTGGCGGCCATTCCATCGATCGTCTACGGTCTCTGGGGAATCTTCGTACTGGTGCCGATCGTCAGGAAGCTGGAACTGAGCGCGCCCGATGCCATCAGAAAGCTGGCCTTGTTCAAGGGTCCGCCGCTGGGCGTGGGAATGGGAACGGCGGCGCTGATCCTGGCCGTCATGGTCATTCCGTTCACATCCTCGGTGGCCCGGGAGATCCTGAAGAACGTTCCGACCGCGCAGCGGGAAGCGGCTTATGCCCTGGGGGCCACGCGGTGGGAAGCCATCAAGGTTGCCATCGGCTATGGCAAGAGCGGAATCATCGGCTCCATCATGCTCGGCTTTGGCCGTGCCCTGGGCGAAACGATGGCCGTGACCATGGTCATCGGGAACAATCCGCAGGTCACGGCCTCGCTCTTTGCCCCGCAATACACGATGGCGGCGGTCATCGCCAATGAATTCACCGAGGCCGCCGACGATCTCTACCTCAACGCTCTGGTGGAGATCGGTCTCGTCCTGTTCATCATCACCATCGCCATCAACGCGCTCTCGCGCCTCCTGATCTGGAGCATGGAGAAGCGCTCCTCGCGTCCGATGGCCATTGTTCCTTTGCTCGAGGAGCAGCCAGCCCAATGAGCTATGCCACCCGACGCAGGATCATCTCGCGGGTCGCGGAGGCGCTGTGCGCGCTCGCGGTACTGCTGGCTCTGTTGCCGTTGGGAATGATCCTCTTCTATGTCATCAAGGAAGGCGGGAGCGCTCTGAATCTGGCTTTCTTCACGCAGATGCCGAAGCCGGTTGGTGAGCCAGGCGGCGGTATGGCCAACGCCATCGTCGGCACGCTGATCCTCATCGGCCTGGCCGCTTTATTCGCCGTTCCCATCGGCTGTATGTGCGGTATCCATCTGTCGGAGTATCCGGCTACGCGGTTTTCGTACACGGTGCGGTTTGCTGCCGACGTGCTGAACGGTGTTCCGTCGATCGTCGTCGGTATTTTCGCCTACGGTCTGGTGGTCCTCCCGGTGAAGCGCTTCAGCGCCATCGCCGGCGGCGTGGCGCTGGGAATTCTCATGCTACCCATCGTGGTGCGGACAACCGAGGAGCTGCTGCGACTGGTCCCTCCCGGTCTCCGGGAAGGAGCGCTGGCACTCGGCGCCACACGCAGCCGATCTGTCTTTTCGGTGATTCTGCCGGCGGCCCTTCCGGGCATTCTCACCGGTATCCTGGTGGCCCTGGCCCGCGTGGCCGGTGAAACCGCGCCGCTGCTCTTCACGGCATTCAACAACCGCTACTGGTCGACCAATATCGCACAGCCGATTGCGTCGCTGACCGTGCAGGTGTTTACCTACGCCATCTCGCCGTACGACGATTGGCATCGCCAGGCCTGGGCCGGTGCGTTCCTGCTGGTGATGATCATCCTGGCACTGTCGATCAGCGCCCGCGTGGCCGTGCGGCGTCTGGAGAGGATGAATCGCGTATGACCACCGCACTGTCTACGACGCCGGGCGGATTGACCACAGGCAGATCGACGATGACGACGACACCAACGACGGCACGCCTGGGGAAGATCACCGTTCGCCATTTCGACTTCTATTACGGCGAGGCCAAGGTGCTGCACGGGATCGATCTCGATATCCCGGAGCGACAGGTCACCGCGCTCATCGGGCCTTCGGGTTGCGGCAAGTCGACCTTCGTCCGCTCCATCAACAGGATGAACGACATCATTCCCGAAGCCAGAGGGGAAGGGGTCATCGAGATCGACGGCAAGAATATCTATGCCGGCGGCACCGACGTCGTGGAGCTGCGGCGCCGCGTCGGCATGGTCTTCCAGAAGTCGAACCCCTTCCCGAAGTCGATCTACGACAATGTGGCCTACGGTCTGAAGATCGGTGGAACCCGCAACAAGCGAGCCTTGAACGATGCGGTGGAGAAGTCGCTCCAGCGCGCGGCGTTGTGGGAGGAAGTGAAGGACCGACTGCAGGAATCGGCGCTGGCGCTCTCCGGCGGCCAGCAGCAGCGCCTCTGCATCGCCCGGGCCCTGGCCGTCGATCCGGAGATCCTCCTCATGGACGAACCGGCCTCGGCGCTCGATCCGATCGCTACGACGAAAATCGAAGAGCTGATCTGGGAGCTGAAAGAGAACTACACGATCGTCATCGTCACCCATAACATGCAGCAGGCCGCTCGGGTCTCCGACCTCACAGCCTTCTTCATGCTGGGCAAGGTGATTGAGTTCGGGGACACGAAGAAGATCTTCATGAACCCCAGAGAAAAGATGACGGAAGATTATGTGACCGGTCGCTTCGGTTAAGACTCGCGAGAGGATTGCAGGAACGGACCTGCATCGAGGTTTTGCCAGCCAATGCCGTCGGCCGTGCCGACCTGGAAGGATTTGATGACCCGACACTTCGACAAAGATATTGAGGAGATCAAGGACCAGTTGTTGCGCATGGGTGCGATGGTCGAGGACTCGATCCATCAGTCGATACGCGCCCTTCTGGAGCGGGACTCGGCAATCGCTGATCAGGTCATCGCCAATGACGACCGGATCGACCAGATGGAAGTACAGATCGACCAGCGCGTGATCGAGCTGATCGCCAAGATGCAGCCGGCGGCTGTCGATCTCCGTTTCGTCGCCGCGGTCATGAAGATCACGCCGGAGCTGGAGCGCATTGCCGACCTGGCCCAGGATGTTTGCGAGCGCGTGATCGAATTGATCCGCGAGCCCCAGATCAAGCCGCTGGTGCAGTTACCCCGGCTGGCCGAAGATGCTC
>JADGNX010000245.1 GCA_017883265.1 Thermoanaerobaculia bacterium | reverse complement strand
AACCAGCGGATCAATGCGACGAGCGCGAGAGCGGCGGCGGCACCGGCGAGGTCGGGGGCGAGGTCGGTGAGCCGTGCGTAGTGCCGGACGACGGTCGTTTCTCCGAGCTCCCACCCGATGCCAAGGAGCATCGTAGCCAGCAGCGCCCGGCCGAGGCGGCGGGTCCCGAATGCGACGACTGCCAGGAGGAAGAAAACGGCCCCGCCGACCAGGTGTGGCACCTTGGTCATGGACTGGATGAGATCCTGGCGGTCGAGGCTGAAATCAACGGCGAATGGCTTCCTTCCGTTCGGCGCTCTCTGCGTGATCCAGAGGCTCAGGATGGCCAAGATGACGAACGGCGCGACCCGAATCCGTCGTACCCACGTTCGAGGCGGTTGTGAGGCTTCCGAACGAAGCATATGGACAATGACGGATAGGGCAGCAGCGGTGAGCAGGACGATGACGAGCCACGCGACAATCATGCTCGAACGAGACTACGCCGCTGGCGTCACAAATCAAATGCCGCGCCCGGACCGCCCCACTTCGCTGCGTTCCGCACCGGCGATTCCTGCATGACGCGGCACGGAGTCCGAGATGAAGTTGGGGCCTGGTCTGGAAACCCAACGTAACGCCGCGCGATAGTGCGGCCAGACTCAGTCAAGTAGATCGATCGGGTCAAATAGGTGAGAATACCCGTAAACGCAGCCCGCCCCGGCATATAGGGGCCATTCCTTAGCAGCGGAGCGAAGCCGTGGCTCAGATGCACGATCACGAACACGACTGTTGAATTGGCAATTCGGCAGACGACGAATGGCTGAGGAGGGGATGGGCGGAGATCCGTCAGGTCTCCACCCCTTTACCATGGAACATGCTGTCTTACGGACGTACCTGGTCAGCGTGGGCCTTGAATCCGGACTCATGCTGTTGTGCGCTTTGCCGTTTGTATTGGTCGCACTCTGGCGCTCCCGCACTCGGGGGTGGGGACTGGTTGTTCTTGTCGGATCCCTGGTCATCCTTGAGAATGCGATCTCAGAACTTCCCTCGGTGAGTTGGCTCCAGCACCTCCATTGGCACTGGCAGGCGACGATCCTGACAACGGCTTGGCCGTTGCTATTGGCATCGTTGGCTCCCGGGCTCTCCCTGGCATTCATCGGTGTGACGTCGAGACTGAAGCCGGGTTGGGTGAAGCCGGCGATTCCCGCCCTCTTGATTGCTGCTGCGGTCCCTGCTGCTGTCTTCATCCATGGCTCTCGCGTCAATCTGACTGGTGAGGGATGGGCTTATCTGCTCGTGATGCCAGGTCTGGCTGAAGAGCTTCTCTACCGAGGCCTGTATCAGTCCTTGTTGAACCGTGCTCTGGGCCGATGCTGGAAACTGGGCGGGGCCGAGTTCGGGTGGGGGCTGCTGATCACGTCCGTTCTGTTCGCCGGGTCCAATGGGCTCATTGCCGTCGATAGTCGGCTCCATGCGCGCATTGTTCTTCCGGCTGCCATCGCTCCGTTCATAGCCAGTCTTGTTTCAGGATGGGTACGCGAGCGCACGGACAGCATCTGGCCGTCCGTAGTTGGTCACAACCTGAGCAATATCGTAATTCCTGTTGCGACTCTTGTCGCTCGGTTCATGTAACCCTGTGCGTTTTGCTGCGATTGGTTTACAACAACGATAGTAGTCGTCCCTGCTCCAGAGCGGGGATCCATCCGCATATGGATGCGGAGTGGAGGCTAGTATCCCACTGTATGAAGTGGCTCAGAGCATCGTTGAAGCTTCAGATTATTTTGGCGGCGTACTTTCAGGTCATGCTCTGGTTCCCACTCGGCTCCTGGAACGATCAGCCCGGAAAGCGATTGATTACGCTGCTTGGTGAAGATCAGGCACTGGCTGTTTTGGGATTTGCGCTCGTAATGCTACTCCCGGTTCTGCTCTTCGCCCTGGGCCTTTGGAAGCGCTGGGGTTGGCCGATCTGGTTAGGGCTGATTGGTTATGGTGTGTGGGCTGCTCTCCAGATACAGAGTTGGTGGATACCCTGGATATTCGGCGCAGATGAGCGCGCTCTGAACAATCAGCAGTTTCTCCGAAGAACGTACAAGATATTTCCATCGTCCATCGGACACCCAGCACCCGACGCGATGCACTTTGTTCTGGACGTGCTTCTCTTCTTAACCGTCGTGACCATCGCCCTCGGTCTCTTGAAGACCAGACGAGCGCGTTAGTAGAACTCGCTACGCTCTTAACCGCGCCCACGCCCCTCCTCGCATCAGTGTGCGGCCGCCGCCGCGGCGGGGGTCGTTTCCGGATTCAGCACACCGATCACGTACTGCGTCTCATCGAGGTACTTCTGCGCGGCGCTCTTGACCGAATCGCGCGTCACCGCGTTGATGCGCTGTTCCGCTTTCGCGATCTCGCTGTAATCGAGGCCATTCCAGGTCAGGTACTCGAGCTGCGAGGCCCAGAAGCCGTTCTCTTTCACCGACACTTCCCGCTCGCGCTTCTCCTGCTCGCGCACACGGTTGACGAAGTCCTCGGACGGGCCCTCCGTCTTCAGCTTCCGGAGGTCGTCGAACGTGGCGGCCACCAGCTCGTCGACGCGTTTCGGGTCGGCCGCAAAGGTGATGTTGAACGTGTACTTCTCGACCGGATATCGCGAGATGCCGCCATTCACTCCGACGCCGTACACGCCGCCCCGGTCTTCGCGCAGATCCTCGCGCAGACGGATGCGCAGCAGGTCGCTGAGGGCCGCCACATGGTGCGCTTCGTCCAGGCTCCACTGGGCCGGACCGTGAAAAACGATGCGAACGGAGCTGCGCGGCTCGATGCCCTTCTCGACGTTCACCTTCTGCACGCCCGGCAGCGGCTCGACGTCGATCCTGCGCCAGGTCTCGTTCCGTGCTGTCGACGGCAGTCCGCCGATCCACTTCTCGACCTGCGGCCGGATCGCCGCCGGATCGAAGTTTCCGACGATCGTGAAGATGAATCCTGACGCGTCGGCATAGCGGTCTCGATAGAACGAGAGCGCCTCGTCGACGTCGACGGTCTTCAGATCCTCCAGCGAGAGCAGGCGGCGGCGCGGATTGTCGCTGGTCAGCACCTCGTTCATGCGCCGGGAGAACCAGTAGCCGGGCGACGCTTCCTGATGCGCGAGCTGTCCGCGCATGTTCGTGAGAAACGACGCGAACGCCTTCTCGTCGCGCCGCGGTGCGGTGAAGCGAAGGTAGAGTAGCTGGAAGGCCGTCTCGAGATCGCGGGGAGAAGCGCTGCCCTGCATGCCTTCCCCGAGCTCGGTCATGTAGGCGCTCACCGATGCCACTTTGCCGGTCAGAGCTTTGTTGAGCTCCGTGACGTCGAACGCGCCGAGACCCATGCGCGTGACGATGCCGGCAGCAAGCGTTGTCGTCACATGCGTGGAGTCGGGGGCCAGCGACAGACCTCCCGAATGCCATCCGCGAATCAGCACTTCATCGTTCTTGAAGTCGGTCGGCTTGAGCAGCACGGTCGTGCCATTGGACAGCTTCCAGCGCGTGACGCCGACGTCCGCGAACGAAACCTCTTCGATGACTTTGCCGGCGGCCGGCATCCGAGAGACCAGCGGCTCGTCGCGCACGCGGTCCACCCATGGCGTGACGGCCAGCTTGTCGGTGGCCTTGAAGACCGCGAGCAGTTGCTTCTCGTCCGGGATCCGCGCTTCCTTCTTGTCCGGCCCGCTGACGAGAATCACGCGATCGTCTTCCGTGATCCACTGATTGGCCCGCGCATTGACCTCGGCCAGGGTGATCGTGGGGAGGAACTGGTGGTACAGATCGCGCTCGTACGCGATGCCCGGCGACGGCTCTCGCTCGAGGTAGTTCGCCACGTACTCCGAGGCGAAGCCTTCGGACTCCTCCTTGTTGCGCTCCTCGTAAGCGCGATCGACGTTTCGTTGGAAGAGCGTCTTCGAACGCGCGAGCTCCGTCTCCGCGAACCCATATCGATCGACTCGTTTCGCCTCGGTCAGCAGCGTCGTGAGCGCGCGCTCCACCCCACCGTCGTTGACGCGAGCGAACAGGCGGTACGCTGACTTCGTACGGCCCAGCGGCCCCGACGCCGCGAATGCCCCCTGATAGGGCGGGTCGGCCTCACGCCCAAGCTCCGCGAGGCGCTGATTCATCATCAGATGGTAGAGACCGTCGACGAGGCCCTCGCGATAGTCGGCTACTGTCCCCTGTTTGACGGGCGGCCGTTTGAAATCGACTTCGACGTTGCTGCTTGTCGCCTCGCGATCGGTGGCCACGCTGGTCAGCGTCTCCTTGTGATCGGGAATCGGGAACATTTTCCGCTGCGGTGCGCGCTTTTTCGCGGGCAGATTGCCGAAGCGCTCGCGGACAAGGCGCTCGATCGCTGCCGGATCGAAATCGCCCACCGCCACGACGGCCATCAGGTCGGGGCGATACCAGTCGGAATAGAACTTCCGGATCTGTTCCGGCGATGCGTTCTGGATGATCTCCTTGAGGCCGATGGGGAGCCGCTGGGCGTACTTCGACGCATGAAAGACGACGGGCAGTTGCTTGTCGCGGATCCGCGCGCCGGCGCCGCGCCCGAGGCGCCACTCTTCGGTGATGACGCCGCGCTCCTTCTGAATGCGATCGGGCTGAAACGTGACGGAGCCGGCCCATTCGTGAAGGATGTCGAAGGCGGTGTCGACGATCTTCGGATCATCGGTCGGTACCTGCAGCATGTAGACGGTCTCGTCGAAGCTCGTGTACGCGTTGACGTCAGGCCCGAAGCGCATGCCGATGCGCTCGAGGTAGTCGACGAGCTCCTGCTTCGGGTACTTCTTCGTCCCGTTGAAGGCCATGTGCTCGACGAAGTGGGCGAGGCCGCGCTGCTCGTCGGTCTCCAGCACCGAGCCGGCATTGACGGCCAGCCGCAACTCCGCCCGTTTCTCCGGTTTGTGATTCGCGCGGATGTAATAGGTGAGCCCGTTCGGCAGCACCCCGTGCCGCACATCGGGATCCAGCGGAACGGCAACGTCGAGCGCGCTGTGGCTGGATGGGTTGGATGCCGCAACAGCCGCCGGTCTCGCCGTAGACGTCGAGGAACTGCTGCAGTGCGGCAGAAAAATCGACAGCGCCAGGACAATCGGGGTCAGACGTCGCATCGCATCTCCTCGGAGACTTTGACTAGCGTGCATCGGCAAAGGTTCTCACCGCAATGAATGCACAGTACACGAGACTTCGCGACCGGTTTGTCACCCCGAGCGTCGAGCGAGGGGTCTGGTGGGTGGGGGATACCGAGTGTGTTGCGTGAAAGGCCTGGTGAATCCACGAGGCCCTTCACAATCAGCCTCGCGCCCACCCACCCGCCAGATCTCTCGCTAACGCTCGAGATGACAAATCACCGCGCGCCAGCTCAGGTGAGAGCACTCTCATCCCCGATTACGAAAAGCTTCGGCTGCGATGCGATTCGACTGGTGAACGAGTCGGCACCGGACCGCTTTCGGTTCCACTCCGCCCGCGTCATGACGGTGGGATTGACCGGCCGCGCGATCCATTTCTCTGCCTGCTGCAGCGCCGCGTAGGCATCGGGATAGGTCAACTCGTCGCTGACGATCAGGAGATCGAGATCGCTCTCCG
>JADGNX010000049.1 GCA_017883265.1 Thermoanaerobaculia bacterium | reverse complement strand
GTACGGGAAGGGGCGGACTTTCAATATGCGTTGGGCGGCGCAGGAGCGTCGCCAAGGAGACAGAAGTGGCCAGAGTCGTTGTTCGATATTGCGCCTTCTGAGTCTCTGGCCTTCACGCCGTCCGGGTGGCGGCGAAGCTCAGGCGAGAGCTGCAGATCGAAGTGGATACGGAGCATGGACGCTACGGCGAGTACAAGGTTCTCGTCGATGGCGAAATTGTCGTGGACGGGGGCGCCCTCGCTGTTCTCGGTGTCCTGCCGTCCGGTCGCAAGAGCGTTGCCGCAGTGCGTGACCGGCTCTCGAGGCCTTGACTTCCCCCGCCGGGCCCGAGCCCGGAACATGGCCTTGATCCTCAGCCTGTGTTCCACGGAACGCCGAGCGTGCCGACGCTGAGCGAACTGACTTACCAGTCCAACCGGCAATCATTTTCCGTAAGTGCGAATTGCGCAGAGCGAGGAGATACTCAGTGACAACAGTTGCAACGGCATTTCTTATTGGCATGTTGCTTTCGTTTGCCGCTCGAGCTACTTCTGGCATAGATTCCATTGTGTCCGCCAACTACCCTAGCGAACTGTCGGCCGCTGCAAACAGTCATCACTACACGGAAGTGAGACAGCAGGCGTATGCGACGATTAAAGAGGGTGACAGAGAGTACATCGTTGCGGCATACAGCAATGCGTCCAAGGGAGCGGTAGTCTTGCTCGAAAAGACTGGCTCCGGATACACCGTCGATGAGAGGATTCTGAGCGGGATTGGGGAGCAGCGGCCAACGGTGACGGCTCGTGATCTCGATGGCGACGGCATTCCTGAAGTCATCGTCATATTCAGCGCAGGGATGCGCAAAGAGCCCATAACGTGGATCTACCGCGTCACCGGTAAGGAGCTCCAACTTATCAGTCCAACAAAGAGCTTCGCTGGATCGGCTATTGGTTATCCCGAATTGCTCGACTTCAACGGAAACGGCATCTTGGATCTTGTAAATGAAGATGTCGATGGGCGTGGCACTGAGGCCACCGTGACCCATGAACACTATGTGTTGCGCAACGGCACGTATGTCGCCGCAGAGCCGCTTGACTTCTACGATGTGTTTTATGCTCCGAAGGAGCAGGAGACTCAAAAGTCGCAGTTCTCGATTCCAGCCTCGTTGCTGGGAAAGCCATTTAAGATGACGATCATCAACGGTGGTCAGGTCGGGAAGCAGTCTCGCGTCCCGAGAGCAGTCGTCACACTAAACGGAGTGAAGGTGTTCTCCGCCGAAGATGTTTTCAAGCATCGCGGTGCAGTGACGATTCCGGTGAGCTTGCAGCAAGAGAATACGATTGAAGTTGAATTGTGCGCAACTGGTAACCAGCATGGGGAAGAAGGCGGTGGCAATGGTGATGGGGATCAGAAGTGCAGTACGGGTGGCAGGATCGCCATAGCCATTCGTCACGATTGATCGGACCGATCTCAGCTGCCCAAGCGTGGCCGGAGAGCCGCCTGGGCACTCCGCTTTGAGCGAAGAGGGTGTAGAACTTACTCCGCCGGGACGCCCTCATATGTCCGGCCAACGTATGGCCAGAGATTCCGCTTGGTGCGGAAGCGGAAGGGCGTGCGCATGATGGCCATGATCTCCAGCCACGCGCACGGGCCGAGATACGGGATCGACCGCAACACCTTCCAGCCCGGTTGCCGGCGGGCCTCGGCCAGCATGGCAGCCTTGGGCGGCGGCCGCAGCTCGATGAGGACAGCGAGGTGCTTGAAGAGCGCAGCGGCGCGAACCCGGGCGCCCCCCTCGAGTTGTGCTAGCCACTGCGCGCGCTCCGAGGGCCGGTAGATGGCCGTGCCCTTCGTCGGTATGGCCCGAGCCCGGAACATGGCTTTGATCCTCTGCATGACGCGCGTCGGACAAACGACGCCGGAACGCGCTTCGGCTTTGGGGAGGAAGATACGGGGGGCGTCTGCCAGTGAACTGGAGCGTGCTCGTGCGACCGGCATGAGCACGCTCCCTGCGCCCGTTCATCGATGGCAGCGCCGAGGAGAGCGCCGCTCGCCGAACGTTGCGTCAGCGCATGTTCGACTGTGGATTGGCAAACCGCTCGAACTGTGTCTTCTGATCGGTCGTCAACAGAGCGCTCAGCCTGGCATTCGTCGCATCACGCGCCACCTTGAGCTGCTTGTCGATGACGTGTGCCTTGACCATGAGTGTGCCGATCACAGCGACATCCGGGTTGCTGGCATCGAGCGCGGTCTCGATCTGATCGCGCAATGCGCGCCGCTGGTCCGTCAGCGGTTGCACGGAAGCACGACTCTCGCTCTCGATCGCTTCCCACGAGGCTTTCTGATCGGCGGTCAGATTGAGACGCTGTGCAAGCATCTCGAGGCGACGCCCCCCGCCCTGCATCGGTCCGTCACCAGGGCCCTGCTGAGCCGATGCGCCGAACGCCGCAAATGTGAATACAACGACTGAAATCAATGCTGCTCTTTTCATGAGACTCCTTCCTTGAACTGAGGTTCACTCCAACTGAAGCGGAAGCGTCGTCGCCGACCGGTCGGCTCGAAGCGCTTCAAGAGCTAAAACGACTGGGGCGCACCATCGTTGAACGGACGCTGCGCCAGGTCGGATCGTTCTGACCGCGCACGTTGCAGACGATCACCTTCTCTCGGCATGCGGCAGTGGTCTGCGCGTCGGCCTTAGCCGCGGAGCGGCGATATCTAGATAGCCCAGCGCGTCAGGGCCTGTTGCCCAACTCGTTCCGCGCGCATGTCCGGGGAACCTTCCCCGACCCCTGCCGGGGTCGACTGTCGTTGCCGCTCGGTTCCGGTGGCGGCGCGCCAAAGGCGCTTGCCACCGGCTAATTTCCGGCACGCCTTCAGCGTGCTCGTTGTGCGAGCGTGTAGTCGTGATACCAGTCAAACCGGCGCTGGGCAACAGGCCCTCACGCGTTGGGCTAATTTCCGCTACCGCGTCCACTACGTCAGGTCGTTCCAGGCGTTGCTGAATCGATCGATGGCACTGTCGACTTTCCCGCTGGCGAGGTCCGCATCGCCGCGCGACAGATCGTTCCGGGCTTTGTCGATCTTCTTCTGATTACCGCCCGCAGTGATGGCGTCATTGATTGCGATTGCGGCGATGGCCCTGGTGGCATTGGCAATACGATTGATGAGCGGCTGGATGACCGATGGGGAGAGAGAAGACTTTTTCCCCTCGATCAAATCGGCGAGCTTCGATACAGCGTCCTTCGCGTCTGAGAAGACCGACTTGCCGTGGGTCGATGGATGGGTTGGATCGAGCCACGAGCCTGCCGCCACTGCCGACG
Organism: Thermoanaerobaculia bacterium; assembly: GCA_017883265.1. Lineage (GTDB taxonomy): Bacteria > Acidobacteriota > Thermoanaerobaculia > Gp7-AA8 > Gp7-AA8 > JADGNX01. The sequence continues at coordinate 13,009 of JADGNX010000049.1, read as the reverse complement.
TCAGATTGCCGATGGCGTCATCCAGCTTCTCGGAGGTCTCCTTGTTGCTGACCGTCAGTCGGATCTGCCGCAGATCGGCAAGAACGGCCTGCAGCTCGGCGCGGGGGCCTGCGATGGTCAACGTTCCGCCTTCGAATGCGAAGCCGTAGTTCGCCGCCGCGAGCGATCCCGGTCCCGCTGTGATGGGGTAAGCGCCGACGGGACTGGTCACCACCGCTGTCGTTGCAAGCAGAGGCTGGCCGGAGACGACCGCGGCGGTCTCGCCAAGGACGAAGCCGCTGAAGGTTGCGGTCAGAGTCGGGAGCGGATCGCCGAAGTAGATGAGTTTGTCATCTGCCTTGATCGTGAGCGTGGCCGGTGCGATGACCAGCACTCCAGGGACAAACGCAAGCGCGTAGTTGGACGAGGTTAGACCTCCGAGGACGATCGGGTAGCTGCCGACTCCGCTCGTCGGGACGGCCGAAGTGCCGATGACGAGCGAGCCGGAAAGCACCGACGGGTTCTCGCCCAGCACGAAGCCGTTGAAGCTGGCGGTGAACGCCGGATTCGGCGCTCCGTACAGACGAGCTTTCGGGTCAGCGGAGATCGTCAGCGGAACCAGGATGACGGTCAGCGTCCCACTGACGAACGTGAAATCGTAGTTGGAAGCGGCGAGCGTACCCGCGCTGGCGATGATGGGATAGCTTCCGACAGTGCTGGCGGGAACGGCAGCGGTGACCAGTGCCGGCGCGCCAGCGAGAACTACAGTCGTGTCGCCGTTGACGAAGCCGGAGAAAGCCGGCGTCAGCGGAGGATTCAGGCTGCCGTAACTCCGAACGAGGTCGTTCGCTGTCACCGTCAGCAGTGCCCTGGCAACTCGCAGAATGACGCTGGCGGTCGAGCCGTCGAAGTTCGCCGGATCGGTCGGAGTGAAGGTGACCGATAGCGTGTGATCGCCGGATGGGAGAATCGTTCCGGCCGCCGGTGTGTAGCCGAAGGTGCCTGGAACGGACGCCGTGGCATTGAGTTGAGCGGCGCTCAATGCCGTTCCATAGACAACAGCAGCCGGAGTGGTCCAGGTGACCGTGGTCGCCTCGCGAGCGATCGCCAGGGTGAACGTGCGAGCGCCGGAGCACTGATTCGCATCGTTCGCCGTGATTGTGAAGTCGAATGAGCCGGCCGCGGTTGGAGCGCCCGAGAGAAGGCCGGCGGATGAGAAAGTCAATCCCGATGGCAACGCGCCGCCGGTGACGCCGAACGTGATTGTGCCGATCCCTCCGGAAGTGGTCAGGCTCGAGCTGTAAGGCGTACCGACGGTGCCGCCGGGCAGATCGGACATCGTGATGTTCGGGCATGCGCCCGTGCCGGACAGCTGCACGAAAACGGTGCCAGCCGAGGTGCCGATGGCCAGCGTCGCCGCGCTGAGGCCGGTGGTGGTGGGGGAGAAGGTCACGTTGACTGCGGCACTTGCGCCGGGTGCCAGCGCAATGACGCCGCCACCATTGTCCGACGTGAACTGCGGCGAGCCGCTGATGACGAAGGGTTGGTTGATCGTCACACTTGTCGAGCCGTTGTTCGTCACCTGAACGCTCTGCGAGGCCGACTGGCCCGTGGCCACCGATCCGAAGTTGACCTGCAGTGGCGAGGCAGCGACGGAGAGGACGATGTCGGCCAGGCCGCGAGGAAGGAGTTGATAGCCGTTGTTGAACGGTGCCGTGGCAAACTGACCGACCAGACCGATCACTGAAAATGGACCGCTCGGAGCGGGAGTGCCGTCGATGTCCGTTGCGGCAACGATTCGCATCACCGCGCTTCCCGTGGCATCGGTGATGGTGACGTTGCCGACGCCGCCGGCAGCGGGGAAGGATCCGCCGGTGACCGTCACGTTGTCGATGCGTACCAGCTGTCCTTCCACTGCTTCGCCGGCGCCATTGTTGCCGAGCTGAGAGAGCGTGATCAGCCGCGGCGCGATGGTCGGCGCCACGTCCGTGGCGATGCTGATGTTGGTCAGTTTCGACCCCGGGTTCAGCTCGTCCTGCCCGTTGAACTGCGTCATGGTGCCGGTCACGTCCAGATAGTCGCCTATCGAGAACGAGGGGAAATTGCTGGTGCTGAAGACGTCGACACCGCCGGTGGCGTCCTGCACGTAGTACTCGATTCCACTCGCTCCGGCTCGAAAATTGATCGATGTGACTACGCCTCGAACATGCAGGGTCTGATTGAGACGATCGGGGATGAAGTCTCCCGGAGGATTGCCGTGCGTGTCGGCATCATCGACCCGCGCTTCCGCGATGGTGATGGGCGGCTTGGCGCTCGAAGGAGCGCCGAGGTCCGGACGGAATCTCGGTGTGATGTCGAAAGCGCCCGCGAACGGCCGGAGCGCCTGGTCCTGTTCGATGATACCGATGAGGGTGAACGCTCCCGCCGGCGTCGACAGCCCCGGAACATCGCTGTCCTTGTCGATCTTGAGCGTGAACTGGCCGCTGCCATCCGAGATGGTCAGGAAGCCGTCGCTGGAGCCGGTTGTCGGAATCGTGCCGCTGACGATGGTGCAGTTCTGAATCGCCAGGAGACGCCCTTCCACGGCCTCACCGGCGGCCGTGATCTGTGCGATCGACATCGGGGTCGGCACGGGAGAGCCGCCGCTCGACAGGAGCGAGATGGTGAAAGGCGTCGTGGGTGAGGCAAACGGCGGAGTCACTTCGATTCGAAGCCGTCCGACGTTCTCACCGATGCGGCCGGCGACGTCGTAGGTGTTCCCGGTCAGGGTCGGCTGCAGCGCCGGCGTCGGAGGATCGGTGGTGCGGAAGATGTTGATTCCACCCGTGGCATCCTCGAGGTAGTCGTCGTTGTTGGCCCCGCTGGAAAAGATACCGGTTCCTGCCGTCACTACGCCCCGCACGCGGACCGGGTAGCCGAGGTACAGAGGCTCGCCGAGGCTGTTGAGTGGGCGGAGTGATGCGATGGGTGTGATACCGCTGAAATAGCCGTCGCTATACGAGGAGCTCCTGAGGCCGGCCGTCGCAGTGACCGTGTAGTCGACGCGCGTCCCGTTCGGCTGAGGATCGATCGTGGTAGAGCAGAGCGAGCCGGCGCAGCTCATCGTCCGTGCCGGTTGCGCAGTACCGTTCAACTTGTACGTGACGGTTGCGCTGCCGATCGGATTCACCTGCGCGGTGATGGTCACTACATCCGTGGCAAGGGGAACCGCCGGAGTAATCGACGGGATGACTGTCGGGGGGAAGATCGTGGTGAAGCCCGATGCGGCGCCGTCCACTGGATAGATGTGATTGATGCGCAGGCCGCCATCGCTGAAGCTCTTCATCGAGTACGTCGACGTGCCGTCGGTCGAAATCTCGAGCGTACCGGCGCCTGCAGTCGTCGATCCGATGTAGGCCTGAGCGGTGACCCGGGTGTCGCCGGATACAGGGAGCTCGCTCTCATAGAAGGCAGTGCCGGCTCCGACGGGAGGAACCCCGGTGCCTCCGTAGCTGAGGTTCAGAGTGTCGGTGGTGTTGAGGTACTTGTTGACGGTCTCGCGATTCGGATGGCCAAACGTATTGGTGCTTCCGGCCTGGGCCACCGCTACCTCGGCCTTCAGAGAGCTGAGGAAGCGCTGACTGCTGGCAGTGGTGCTGCCGTGATGATCGAGTTGCACGACGTCGACGTCGCCGGCGAGCTGGGCGACGAACGACTCGACGTCGGGCGTCGTTGCTGTCGTCGTGCTGCCGCCGCCGGTCAGGTCGCCGGAAATCATGAAATCGAAGTCGTTGTACTCGACGAGGAGGCTGATGCTCTCACTGTTGAGGTCATCGGTGGAGATGGCCACCGAGCCGCCGCCGAGGAGCCTGCCGCCGGCCGCGAGGCAGGTGGCGCGCATGCCGCCGCCGAGATCGATGACGTCACCCGGAACGATGGTCTTACGCGTCACGCCCGGTCGATTCGTCGCTGCGACGTAGTTCAGATACGTCCCGCGCGTCGAGCTCGCGCTTGTCGAGGTGCCCGGCGGAGCGACGGAGACGTCGTCGCCGTTGTCGAAGGCCGTGCCGGCCAGACGATCGGCGCTGAGGACTCCGATCAGGCCGGCATCGTGGTCGATGTGATAGTGGGTGAGCAGCGTGAAGTCGAGCTTCGAGATGCCGAGCGTGTTGAGGAGGTTGATGACCGCGGAGCCCGATTGGTCGGGGCCGCCGTCGACCAGTAGCGTCCTGCCGGATGGCCCGACGATGAGGGTGCTCGCCCCTTGCCCGATGTCGATGAAGTAGATTCGCGCGTTGCCGATGGCTACCACGGCCTGAGGCATTGCGCTGACCTCATTGGACGGGCCGCTGTCACCTGCGGCGTTGTGCGCGGAAACGACGTAGAAGTAGGTCGTCCCGTTCGTCAGGCTGCGGTCTGTGAAGTTCGTGGTGAGTGCAGTTCCGGCTGACGTATATCCACTTCCGCTGACGAGAGAACGGAGCACGTCGTACGAGGTCGCGCCGGAGCTGGCGCTCCATGAGAGAGCGACCTGCGCATTTCCGGCGACGGCGGTCAGGGCCGTCGGAGCGGCCGGGACGACCAGGGCAGCCGGTGTGGCGCTCACTTCCGTTGAATCGGGCCCCTCTCCGACACCGTTGATGGCGGAGACGACGTAGAAGTAGGTCGTCCCGTTGACCACAGTCGAGTCGACGAAGGGTGAGGACGATGGTGTCCCGACCACGTCGTACGGGCCGCCGGTGACCGTGGCCCGTTTCACGTCATAAGAGGTGGCCCCTGGGACGGCGGCCCATGTGAGAGTGATCTGGGCGTTGCCGGCCGTTGCGGTCGCCACCGGGGCGCCCGGGGCCCCGCCGCAGGTGGCAACGATCGCGCTGTTTCGTGGGTTGGGTACGCCGACGCTGAAATCGCTGCCGTTGTTGTCGGTGTCGGTGCAGCCGTTTGCGGCGCGCAGCACGGCGGTGGCGTTCGCAGGTGCCGGCGTTGCTTTCGCCCCTTCGAAGCAGTTCGCAGTGGTGCCGAAGCCGACGAAGTCGACGATGGTTCCACCAGCAGGACAAGCGCCGGTGAGCGCTGTGGAGGTGCTGAGGAGGGCGACTTTTCCCGCCGTCGCCGCCATGGCGATGTTTCCCGCAGCGTCAGGCGTCGGAAGGGTGGTCGTCCCCCCTGTGCCGGCCGATTCCTGAACCAGGTAGTAGTGCCCGGGCTGAATGACCCCGGTGAGAGCGGTCGTCTGCCATGTCGTTCCTGCTGCTGCGGCGTACTGGACGCTCCAGCCGCTTACGTTGACGCTCGTCGTGCCCGGGTTGTAGACCTCGATGAAGTCATTCTTCAATGTCGAGCCTACGTTGCCCCCTCCGCCGTAGAGCTGGCTGATGACGAGGTTTCCTCCTGATGCCTGAAGAGACGGAGCCGCAATCGCCATTGCCCCTAGCAGAGAGACGACATGGATGAGGCGGAGCGGGTGGCGCAGGACGTCGGTCCCCGTGGGGATGAAACGCAGCATCAGGATTCTCCTCGATGGACAGGTGAGATTCGAAGTCGTTGGGCAGATGGAGCGGGAAGTTCGAGGCCCCAGACAGAGGGAGATTTATGGTGTGTTTAGAGTTATTTTGCAGTCTTGCCGGAAGTTGCCAGTTTAGCAATGCAGGGAGGAAGGGTCAATGAAGAAGGCGTGCTACGGGATGAAGAAGATGTCGGCGGACGGCAAATTTTCGACCTTCGCCTTTGCCGATCGCCCCTCGTGTCAGGGCAATCCCTCGGAGCCACTGCCCTGGACCGATGACGACCGTCGCCTTCGGCTCGGCTCTCCAGTAAGCTTGGCCACTCTCGCCTCTGCTGCCTGAGCGCCTGGAATGTTGCAACCCGGAACCAAACTCGGACCTTACAAGATCGAATCCGTCATCGGTGCGGGTGGGATGGGTCAGGTTTATCGCGCCGTCGATACGCGTCTCGGGCGCGAGGTTGCCGTGAAGGTTCTCTCGCCGGCCCTGTCCAGGGATCGCGAGCAGCTCCGCCGCTTCGAGCAGGAGGCGCGGGCGGCCGGGATGCTCAACCATCCGAACATTCTGGCCATCTACGATATCGGCGACGAGGAAGGGAGCCGCTTCATCGTCTCCGAGCTGCTGGAAGGGGAGTCGTTGCGCGCCCGGATCCGGGAAGGGATCATCCCGGCCCGAAAGGCAATCGACTACGCGGTCCAGGTCGCGCGCGGTCTGGCCGCTGCGCATGAGAAAGGGATCGTTCATCGCGATCTCAAACCCGAGAACCTCTTCGTGACCAGAGACGGCCAGGTCAAGATTCTCGACTTCGGCCTGGTCAAGCTGACTTCCAACCGTTTTACCGCAGGCGAGGAGGAGTCCGACACGCTGCGGCCCGGCGATACGGAGCCCGGACTGATCCTCGGCACGGTCGGTTATATGGCTCCCGAGCAGGTGCGCGGCGGCAGTGGGGATCAGCGGTCGGACCTCTTCGCCTTCGGAGCCATCCTCTACGAGATGCTCAGCGGAAATCGCGCCTTTCGAGGCGACTCCGCCATCGAGGCTCTCAATGCGATTCTGAAGGATGACCCGGCCGATCTGCTCGAGGCGAACCCCTCGCTGCCGGCCGCCCTCGACCGGATCGTCCGGCACTGTCTGGAGAAGAAACCGGACGAGCGCTTCCAGTCGGCGCGCGACGTGGCCTTCGATCTCTCCTCTATTTCCGGCCTGACCAGCCAGACCAGCAGTGTCATCCCGCGATTCCGCCTCCGTCCGAGACGGCTCATCGTTCCGGCTCTTTTCGTGGTGGCCCTCGCTGCGATCGCCGGCGGCGCGTTCGTGCTCGGGCAGCGCCACGGTAAACTTCCGCCGCCGCTTTTTCGACGGTTGACCTATCGGAGCGGAACGATCGTTTCGGCGCGTTTCGCTCCCGACGGACAAAGCTTCTTTTACGGAGCGAGGTGGGCCGGCCGGCCGGTGACGGTCTTCTCCGCCCGCCCCGAGTCGCCCGAATCGCGCGATCTCGGATTCGGAACCGCCGATGTTCTCGCCGTCTCGGCCAGCGGACAGATGGCGATCTCCCTCGGCCGTCATCCGATCGGCTACCTCCGCCAGAGCGGAACTCTGGCTCAGGTTCCGATCGGCGGCGGAGCGCCTCGCGAGATCCTGGAAGAAGTCGAAGCCGCCGACTGGTCGCCGAACGGACGAGGGCTGATGGTGGTGCGGACCGTGGGAGGGCGAAGCCACCTCGAGTTTCCCATCGGTCGTGTTCTGTACCAGAGCGTTGGCTGGATCAGTCACCCCCGTTTCAGCCCGCGCGGCGAGCGCATCGCATTTCTCGATCATCCTTTTCTCAACGATGACCGTGGGACGGTTGCCATCGTCGATCTGGCGGGAGTCAAGAAGACTCTGACCGCTGACTGGGAAAGCGAAGAGGGGCTCGACTGGTCACCGGAAGGGAACGAGATCTGGTTCACTGCCTCCCGCGCTGGATCGTCGCGCGCCCTGCGCGCAGTCGCACCGGACGGCAGCCAGCGCCTCCTGGTCAGCAGCGCGGGGCCGCTCTATCTGCACGACGTCTCTCCGGACGGCCACGTACTGATCACGGACGAAAACAGCCGCGCCGGGATTCTGGCGCTGATGGATGGCGACAACCGGGAGCGAGACCTCTCGTGGCTCGATTTTTCGGTGGCCCGCGATCTTTCCTCCGATGGCAGCACGATCGTCTTCTCCGAGTCGGGTGAGGGAGGGGGCTCGATCTACGGCGTCTACCTTCGCGCAGTCAGCGGAACGCCCGCTGTCCGGCTCGGTGACGGCACCTCCGAGTCACTCTCTCCCGATGGCCGGTGGGTTCTCTCCATTCCGCTGAATCAGGTGCCCTCGCCGATCGTCATGCTCCCGACGCGATCCGGTCAGGCCAGGGTGGTCACCCACGATGCCATCAATCACCGGAACGCCCGCTGGATGCCTGATGGAGAGAGCTTCATCTTTCAAGGGAACACGCTCGGGCACAACGCCCGTGTCTGGCTGCAATCGCTCAACGGCACGCCGCCACGGCCTTTGACGCCGGAGAATGTCCTTGGCACCGCGGTTTCCCCCGATGGGAGGTCATTGCTGGCGCGCGGCACCGATCATCGTTACTACTTCTATCCAATCGCGGGTGGTCCGGCGCGATACGTCGGCGCTCTTGGCGCAAGCGATGTTCCCGTTCGGTTCTCCCAGGACGGAAACGCGCTCTTCGTGGCCACCTTCGGACGGATTCCTGCGCAGCTTTTTCGGGTCGATCTTGAAACCGGCCAGCGCCAGCTGTGGCGCGAAGTCATGCCGGCCGATCCGGCAGGACTCATCAATGTCGGCCCCATCCTGGTCACTCCGGACGGCAAGTCGACCGTCTACAGCTACACGAGGCTTCTGTCCAATCTCTATATGCTCGAGAATGTGAAGTGACTGCGTTCGCCCTTTACCCTTCGTTCACAGCTTCGCCGTTCCCGCCAGCCCTGCGCGCATCACTTCAGCGGCCACGACTCGGGTCACCTCGTCATGGACCGCCGGATTGAGCGGTGATGGGACGACCTCGCCCGGCTCGGCCGCCGCAGCGATGGCCTCAGCGGCGGCGGTGAGCATGGCCGGAGTAATCTCGCGGCTCCGGGTCTGAAGAACGCCACGGAAGATCCCGGGAAACGAGAGAGCATTGTTGATCGACCGGCCGTCTCCGGCGAACGCCGCTCCTGCCTCTCGTGCCTCGGCCGGCGTGATCTCAGCCCTGGGATTCGACAGTGCGAAGATCACCTGCCCCTTGCGGACCATTTCAGGACGGATCAGTCCCGGCTTGCCTGTGGTCGCTACGACGATGTCGGCCTCGCGCATGATCGTGGCGAAGTCGGTGGCGGTCGCTCCGAGAGCGGTCATGCGACGCTTTGCCTCATCGGAAAGATCGGTCACCATGACCTGGCCTGCACCATAGGTCATGGCCAGCGCGGCGATGGCGCTTCCGGCAGCGCCGAGGCCGATCTGACCGAGACGAGAGCGCTTGAAGTCGCGGCCGATGAGGCGGCAGGCATTGATGATGGCAGCGAGAGTCACTACAGCCGTTCCGTGCTGGTCGTCGTGCATCACCGGCTTGTCCAGTCGCTTCCTGAGCTCATCCTCGATGGCGAAGCAGTCCGGAATGCGGATGTCCTCGAGATGAATGGCCCCGAACGTCTTCGATACCATCACGACGGTCTCGATGAATTCTCGGGGATCGCGCGTGTTGATGAGGATGGGAGTGGCGCTGATCCCGACGAAGGCATCGTAGAGGACGGCTTTCCCTTCCATGACCGGGAGAGATGCCAGCGGTCCGATGTCGCCCATGCCGAGGACCCGGGTGCCATTGGTGAAGATGCCGACCGAGTTGGCCAGGCCGGTGAGATCCCAGGCAGCCTCGGGGTCGCGCTCGATAGCCCGGGAGACTCGAGCCACGCCCGGGGTGTAGATCGTCCGCAGAGTGCGCAGGTCTTTGACAGAGACCCGGCTGGTGGAATGGATCTTTCCGCCGCGGTGCATTTCAAAGACATGGTCGCGCGTATCGAGGATCTCGATCCCATCGCTGCTGATCGCATCGATTACGCGTCTGGCTTGCTCCTCGTCCGTGGTCTCGACGACGATCTCTCTTACCGTGGAAGTCTCGGCCACCCGGATTGTCCTGATCTCCCCGATGAGCGCTCCTTCGCGTGCGATGATCGCCGCTAGTCGAGCCAGCTGACCGGGGCGATGCTCCAACCGGACCCGTAGAACAGTGTCGACTCCGAATTCATCCATCTCGCCTCCGACGTGCCTGAAGAGCTTAACCGACCGCGCACCAAATGGCCCGAATCGTGGAATCCAACCGGGCGGACCCATCGATCGCTTCAGTCGGAGAATCCTCCGCCGCTGTCAGCGATTATCATTTGAAGGTGAGCCAGAACAGCAAACCTCGAAGGGTCAAGACTACAGCCGCAGTGATCGGCGGCGGCCTCGTCTTTTTCGCCATCCTGGAGAGGCGGCGTCCGTTGCGTGCTCGAGTGCAATCGCAGGCGGTGCGCATGGAGCGAAATGCCCTTCTCGGCGCAACCGCGCTCGTGGCCTCGACCCTTCTGCAGACCGTGGTCGCTCCGCCTGTTTCACGCTGGAGCGCTCGCCGCCGGACGGGACTCGTGCCTCTCCTGAAACTGAGACCGCCGCTCGACACCATGGCCTCCGTTGCCCTCCTCGATTACACCCTCTGGATGTGGCACTGGGCGAACCACCGTCTGCCGCTGCTATGGCGTTTTCATCTGGTGCACCACATCGATCTCGATCTCGACGCATCCACGGCGCTCCGATTTCATTTTGGCGAGATGGCTCTTTCAGTGCTCTATCGCGCTCTGCAGGTCGTCTCAATCGGTCCTACGCGCCAGGCGCTCTCGATCTGGCAGGACGTGCTCTTCGCCTCGATCCTCTTCCACCATTCGAACCTGCGGCTTCCCCACCGCTTCGAACGGCTGCTCGCTCTCATCGTCGTCACGCCGCGGATGCACGGCATTCATCACTCCGCTCGTCCGGATGAGACCAACAGCAACTGGTCGAGCCTGCTCTCGGTCTGGGATCGCCTGCATGGAACATATCGGATGGATGTCCCCGACGAGCAGGTCGTGATCGGTGTGCCGGCTTACCAGAAGGAGGGCGATGTGACACTCGGCCGAATGCTCGCCTTGCCGTTCATGAGACAGAAAGATGACTGGGGAGGCAGTGCCATCAAGTAAGTGGAGCGGGCGCCTGTAGCACAGACACTTCTGTCTGTGCTACGTCCCAACTCTCGGCCTGTACACAGAGGCGCACAGACAAGAAGTGTCTGTGCTACATAGACGAGCGCCCAACGTTCGAGACTGCTCGCAGTCTGCCCCTGCCGCCTACGGATTGCTCTTCCCATGCAGGAAATCATCGACAGCCTTGCGGAAGAGGATCGGCTGGTCGACGAACGTCATGTGGCCGCTTTCGGGGAGGATGACGAGTTTCGAGCCTCCGATCTTCTCGTGCATCTCGCGGGCGATCGACGGGTCGGATTCGTCGTGATCGCCGGCGGTGATGAGAGTCGGCACATGGATCGACGGCAGACGATCGCTGTATTCGACCGAAACGAGATTGCCGTCGATGACGAACTCACCGTGCGAGCCCCACATCTCGCGGTAGAGGTCCCACGACATGTTGCCGTTGGCCACCGGATCGTAATTGGCGTCCGGCTTCCGCTGATAGAGGTAGGGAAAGTACCCCTCGCCCCATGATGCGGTCATGTAGTCGCTCGTATAGCGACTCTTCTCGTAGTCTTTTCCGTGACCGTACAGGCCGGCTGCCTCGGCGTCATCGATCCGCTTGCGCAGCTCGGGCGACATCCTCTCCTTCATCTTCTGGAACAGAGCGTTGAGCGCGCGTGTGCTATCGAAGGTCGAGCAGAGAACGAGGTGGTCGAGGTTCTTCTGATACTTCAGCGCGTAGGCCTGGGCCAGCACGCCGCCGAACGAGTGGCCGAGCAGATTGATCCGCCCGAGGTGCAGCTGAGTGCGAACGGCTTCGAGGTCCTCGACCATGCTCTCCACCGTGTATCGACTCGGGTCGTCGAGTTTCTCGGACTTGCCGGAGCCGCGCTCGTCGATGAAGATCAGCCGGTTGGTGCGGGCCAGCGGAATCAGGTGGGGGAGGAAGTAATCGTGGGAAGCCCCCGGGCCGCCGTGGACGATCAGGAGCGGCGCTCCGCTGCCGAAGGCCGTGTAGTAGATCATGACGCCGTGGGCGTCGACGTAACCCTCCTCGATGGGGAAGGTCGTGGAATGGGTGTCCGTAACCTTCTTCGGCGCAGCGAAGAGCACGGACGCCGCGATGACCGCAAGGAACCAGACGGCAAGGCTTCGCTTCATGGTCGTTGTCCTCATCGGCCGATTGTCGCACGAGGAGACGAACGGGCGTGGACAGCTTCGAACGACGCCGCCCACACCCGCCGTAAGGGTCACCTCTGCTGCTGGGGTGAATGGGTCTCGATGACCACGACGATCGGGCTCTTCGAGGCGCTCTTCGAAGCGCTTTTCGTCTTCGCGGTGGTCGTGCCGGTGGTGATGACCCCGTTCTTATCCCGCCTGACGTGCGGCGGATCGATGCTGCCGAGGTAGGTCATCGTTGGTGTGGAGAATCCGGTGACAGGTGAGGAGGGAGTGTCGTTCCATGCGGGCGATGAGTCGCCACGAGCTTCGCGCTCTGCGTCGAGCAGCTCACCTGCACGGCTACACGCCTTTTTCGTCAGTACGGCCATGCCCCGGCGGATGACTTCGCGGCTGACGTCCAGTCCGTCGGGGGAGCGGTAGACCCAGAATGATGGCCATGAAGCAGCAGGCGCCTGAACAGCCTCCTGTTCGATCAGGACCCATCGGCCGCTCAGTGAAGCGCGCAGGAACTTCGTGGAGCGGGAGGGAGCTCCGACGGTTTCTTCACCCCACGGAAGCTCGACTCCGGCAAGGGTGATGAGCGCCTCGCCGGAAGGAGTCGTTACGGCCAGCGTCCGGCCATCGACGACACGAATTACTCGGACCATTTGCGGTGCGGCGGAAAGAGCAGGGGCGAGAAGAGAAACGAGGACGGTTGCCAGCAGAGCTGGACGAAGGGATAGAACGTTCATTGCGATTTGTGCGATGCCGGGAAAAACGCTTCGCAAGCGCCGGGATTGGCGCGGGTCAGAGGTGGGAAGCCGAATGATACCGCCGCGCGGGAGGAAGGAGCAAGGGGGTCCGTTCCGGCGACCGTACCCCGTCGGCGACGCTGCTTCTGTTGCTCTGAGATTCTGGAACGAGCGACCGGACGCGCCGCCGACCCGGCGGCGCCTTCCATTTCTTCACCGATCTGAAACAACCTCCTTGAACCTTTGGCCGGCGAAGCTCGTCTGACGGACCATGCGAATTTCGGCCGTCGTGCTCCTCCTCGTGCTCTCGAGCGCGCTGGCGGAGGCTCAGTCGCTGCCGGCCCCGGCCGCGGCGCCGCCCGAAGAGCCGATCACAATAACCCGCGCGACAGGTCCGATCTCCATCGAC
>JADGNX010000244.1 GCA_017883265.1 Thermoanaerobaculia bacterium | reverse complement strand
CCCTCCCAGGACCGGGGACGCTGCTTCGGTTCTCCCCTTTGCACCCCCCAGGACCGGGGACGCTGCTTCGGTTCTCCCCTTTGAGCGTAGGTCAGATAACTATTCCACAGTCCCGGGAACAGAAGCTGCGTCCCCAATTTCGTCCCCAATTTACCTCGGGGTGGTTCGCCCCGCGCCGCTTCAATCCCGGGCCGTACGCTACTGGAAACTTTCGAGGTTCAACGCTACTCTCGTCGCCAGATGAGAATCTTCCTGACGGTTGCGGCGGTTGCGCTCTCGCTCTCCTGCCGCACCGCTCCGGCGGTTATCGAGCGCGAACCATTTACCTGGAGCAGCATTCCCAGCGGCGTGCTCGACGTCCTCTGCGCCAGCAGCATCCGCAACGAGGGAATCGGACGGCAGACGATGATCAACGTCGTGCCTCGCTCCCAGTCGCTGGTCTCAACGGCCTCCCTCGTCGGCCTGCGCCGGGCTTACTTCGTCAAGCCTGGAAAGGGATTGGCGAACACGCCTCAGATCGCGCAGAGCATAGCCGGCGGACTGACGTCGATTCCTATCGAGGTTCCTGCAGCAGGCCGCTCCTGCAACTGGGCCACACTCGAGCACTTCGACCGTGCCCGTGACAACGACAAAATGATCCTGCAGATATCAGCTCCTTTCGCCAATCCATACTCGAAGACCGAATGGGGAGCGTTCGCCCGGTTGACTGTAGGTGGCGAAGCCGCCACCTGGTTCTGGGTGCCGATGAGAACAAAAGATGGCGTGGTGGCCATCGGGCATGCCATGGAGCTGGACGTCGAGGAGCACTAGCGGTCTCGACCAGGAAGAATGTGTTGCAGGTGAGTCGCATTTCCAAACCCGAAACCAGAAGAGGCTGTTCTGGTTTCTGGCTTGTACAATCTCGCCGGCCTGAGGCAAAGCCTCGCTGCTGGTGTGTAAAGCAGAAATCAGAAAAGAGAAATCTGCTTCGGCCTCCGTTTCGGTATCGGCATCACGCGCTGACAGATCGGTAGATCAGGGAATAGGTAGCCAGAACGTAAAATCTCTCCTGCCTTCTGTGAACGGCCTTCTGCCTTCTGCCATCTGCTTGCTGCTTTCCCGAGGAGGGTTCCGAATGGGTACCGTCATCGTTCGTTCGGCCGCGTCATTCCGCTGCCAGGTCGAAGCGGGCCGTCATCAGTTCATCGTCGATGAGCCGGCGAGCGCCGGAGGAAGCGACGAAGGCCCGACGCCTTACGATCTTCTCTCCGCAGCGCTCGGCTCCTGCACCTCCATGACGCTCAACTTCTACGCGAAGCGCGAGGGCATCGCCCTCACCGGCGTCGAGGTCTCCGTCACCAACGATCGGTCGTATGCCAAGGACTGCGTCGATTGTGAAAGCTCCTCCGGCTACATCCACCGCTTCAGCGTCCGCCTTCGCCTGTATGGCAACCTGACCGTGGAGGAGCGCACGAAGCTGATGGACGTAGCGCGCCGTTGTCCCGTCTACAAAACCCTCACCTCGGAGATCCGCATCGACGAAGTGCTGGAAGACGAGGCGCCCGAGGCGCCGCCTCCGTAGATAGCCGCCTCCGTAGATAGCCGCTCCGCAGATAGCCGCTCCGCGGCTCGGATCACGTCCAGTTCTCGAACCAGTACTGCAGGATGATCAGCGGCCAGAGCGGGCGGGCGTGATTGGCGCGTCCGCTGCGATGCTCGGAGAGGAGACGTTCTACGACCGCGGGATCCAGAAGGCCCTGCTTGCGAAGATTGCCAGCGTCGAGAAGCCGGTCGACCTCCCCGCGAAGTCCGTGGTTGATCCACGTGGCAATCGGTACGCTGAGCCCGCGCTTACGGGCATGGATGACGCTCTTCGGCAGCCAGGATTCCGCCGCCCGTTTGAGGAGCCACTTGGTCGTCAGGCGGCGCACCCGCATGTTGGCTGGCAGAGAGAGAGCAAAGGCGCTGACGTCGCGGTCGAGGAACGGAGCTCGCGCCTCGACCGACGACAGCATCGTGGCCCGGTCGACCTTCACGAGGAGGTTGTCCCGCAGATAGCTCTGGTAATCGAGAAGCATCGCACCGGTCAGCGCGTCGCGGCCGGGAGGAGTCTCGATGGCCGGCACCCCGTTCTGGCCGAGCAGGACGTCCGGCGGCAAGCCGGTCCCGAACCAGGAGAGGTGCCGCTCGATCCACGGACGCTCGACGTCGGCCACGAACTTCTTGAGCAGGAACTCGAAGGTTACCTTCCGGCTGGAGCTGGGGAGGCTCTCGACTCTTTGCCGGATGAAGCTGCGAAGCGGTGAGGGGAGGGCGTGGTAGAGCGGCGCGAGCTTGTGGCCGATGTACGTCGGATAGCCCCCGAACAACTCATCGGCTCCTTCCCCGCTCAAGATCACCTTGACGTGCTGCCTCGCCTCACGAGCCAGAAGAAAGGTCGGCAGAATCGCCGGATCGGCCAGCGGCTCGGCCAGGCCAGTCACTACGGCCGACAGCGCCTGGCGCAACGTTTCCTCATTCGTCGGGACCGGCACGTGCTGCGTGTGGAGGCTCGCAGCCAGCCGCGCCGCGCTGTCGCTCTCGTCGAATGATGCTTCGGCGAACCGGGCGGAGAAGGTGTGCACGCGACTGGCGCCGATGACGCGCGCGGCCAGCGTGGCCAGGATGGAGGAGTCCAGACCGCCCGATATGAAGACGCCGACCGGAACATCGGAGATGACCTGCTTGGTCACCGCGGCCTCGATGAGAGCACGCAGCTCCGAGGTCGCCGCGGCGACCCCACGCGATTCCACCGCGAATGCACCGGGGTCCCAGTAACGAGTCAGCTCTTCGCTGCCCTCGCGAAATCTGATGAAGGCGCCCGCGGGAACGCGACGGATGGCCCGGAACATCGTAAGCGGCTCCGGGACATAGCCCATCCGCAGATAGGCCGCCAGCGCCTCACGATCGATGCTCCGGTCGATCTCCGGATTGCGCAAGAGCGACTGGAGCTCCGAAGCGAACCAGATTTCGCCATCAACCCGGGCATAGAAAAGCGGCTTTTCGCCGGCGCGATCGCGCGCCAGGATCAGCGCTTGCGTCCGATTGTCCCAGATGGCCAGCCCGAACATGCCGTCGAGTTGCGGAATGGCGCCCGTTCCGTCCTGAAGGAAGAGAGGAATGATCGTCTCCACATCGGAACGCGATCGATAGGGGTAGTCGGGAAACATGGCCCGGATGGCCGCCGCGTTGTAGATCTCACCGTTGCATTCGAGCCAGACCTGCGATCCGGGCGCGGCGAATGGCTGATCGGCGCGCTCGTGCAGGTCGATGATGCGGAGGCGTTCGGTGCCGACTGCTGCGGCCGCAGATGTGAAGACAGCGTGACCGTCGGGACCACGGTGACAGAGTGCCTCGCCCATCGAGTCGAGCATCTCCGGACGGCGCAACTGCCGCCCGGAGAGCGCGATCATGCCGTAGATGCCGCACATCAGCGATTCGGCCGTGGCCTGACCGGCGGCATCCTCGTGATCGGTGGACGCCGGCGGCTGAGGCCGCGAGCAAAGACCACGAGTTTTTCATTCTCCGCAATCTGCCTGGCGCCAAATCCGTAGAGAGTGCGCTGCATGGGCAGGTCTTTGGTGCGCACGAAGAACATCGTCGGCGGACAGCACGATTCGAGCTGGCGTCGGGACCAGGCCATGGAATGGAGCGAAGAGTCGGGCCGGAGACTCCAGACCGCGAAGTGCCGGAGCATGTAGTTACTGGTCAGTTCCGATCCGTCTTCGCTGGCTACATCGATCGGCCGATGTAGATAGAACGGCAGAGTGGATTCGTACTCGCGAATGGCGATGAGCCGGGTGTCGGGTCTTACCCATCGTGAGATTTCCGTGACCAGCGTCCGCGTCGATCGTGTCTCGCCGATGGCCTGCAGCAGCGCATTTGCCGCCAGCGGAATCTCCAGGATCGGCAGGGTCAGGGCGATCACCAGGAACCTCCGCGAATGGCGAAAGACGATGGCCAGCAGACCACCGACGAACGCCACGAGCCCGATCCCGACCGCCGCGACCTGTGCCGGTCCGACCAGGGGTTCATTGAGATGCTGGCTGAGCTTCGGGATAAAGGCGGCGGCCGCAATCAGAAGGCCGGCGATGGCAAGAACCACTCCCGCCGATACGGCCCCGCGCAGGATTCCATCCTCCTTCCGCCACAACCAGACGATGAGGAGGGCGACCGCGGGGATGACCGGCAGGATGTACTGCGGCCGCTTCGATTGGGAGAGCGAGAAGAAGAGAAATGGGAGAGCGATCCAGAGAGTGAGAAAGACGAAGGACGGATTCTCACGGAGAAACTGCCGCCATCCTCCCCTCCATCGCTCCCGCACCCCGCCCGGCACTCCGGCGATCAAGGCGATGGCCCAGGGGAAGGCTCCGCCCAACAGGTAAGGGATGAAGTACCAGAGGGGGCCGGTGCGCCTGAGCTCCGACGTGGCCAGCCGCGCGGCGGTCTCGGTTACGAGGACGTAGTGGAGGAAGTCGGGGATCTTCCGCGATACCGCCGCGACCCAGGGCGCAACGATGAGCGCGAAGAGGAGCAGCCCGACGATGGAAAATAGCGACCGCGCCGCGCGACGCCAGAGCCCGTACGGAAGAGCGATCAGGAGCGGGACAAGGATGGCCACGGGCCCCTTGGTCAGAACGCCGAGGGCCATCGCGGCCCATGCCAGAGCCGTCCACCCGCGCGCCGGATGCTGTTCGACACGCCCTTCGATCGCGCACCAGAAGGCGACGATGGCCAGGACCATGAAGAAGGTCAGCGTGCTGTCGAAGATCACTGTCCGCGAGAAGGCCAGCGAGAACGGCATGGCCATCGTGATGATGCCGGCAAGCCAACCGGATGCTTGAGGCGAGGGCGCTGTCATCCCTCCCTCCGCCCGTCCCCGCCACCCTTCCATGCGCCAGGCAAACCAGCCCGTCAGCGCGGCCGAGAGAAGCATGAAGAGAAAGGAAGGAATGCGGGCCGCGGTCTCGGTCGGGCCGAGCAGTTTCATCGATGCGGCGGCCGCGGCGTAGAAGACTATTGGTTTGTCGAGATAGGGAAGGCCGTTGAGGTGCGGAAGCACGAAGTCGTTCGTGTCGGCCATCTCCCGCGCCACCTCGCCGTTGCGACCCTCATCGGCGTCGTAAAGCGGATAGTCGCCGATGTGGATGAAGAGCGCCACGACCACGACTACCGCCCAGATGACCAGCAGCCCTGTGTCGCGACGCGGCAGCGAACCGTTCTGTGGAACTGTTGACGACTCCAACGACTCTCCGCAATCGTGATTCCGTGCGGCGCTGCGTGCAGCGCCGCAGTGAAGACCGACAAGGGCGTCAATCGTACCATGCAGAACCGAGGGAACGGACAGGCTACGGCCCCTCGGCCGTGCGGGTTGCCGATCCCCCATTGGGTACATTGAGATCCGTCGTACGAGCCGCCTCGCGCCGGGATAACAACTAACCTGGGTGACCGGGCTTACTGGGGCTGCAGCGTTACGTCCACGGCTGGCGGGACGCTCTCGTACTTCGCGCCGGTGCCAGAGTCGACTCCCATGCCGGTGGCGGCGGGAAGGATCCCGAGGATGAAGAACGCGGCCGCGCCGTCCCACCGGGTGGTGT
>JADGNX010000048.1 GCA_017883265.1 Thermoanaerobaculia bacterium | reverse complement strand
TACCGATCGCATCGCCGCTACCTGGGAGAGACCAACGTGCTGGAGACGACCTTCGAGACAGCCTCCGGCACGATGGTCCTTCTCGATCTCATGCCGGCCTTCGAGGAGGTCTGGAAGACGACGCGATTGACCCCCTTCCGCCAGCTCCTTCGCCGGATCGAGTGCACCTCCGGCAGCATCGTCGTGGAGGTCGACTTCGCCCCACGACCCCGTTACGGTCGCGTGGTCCCTACCCTGAGAGCGAGGCGACAGGGTGTTTACTGTGAAGACGGCCCATCGCTCCTCCATCTGCACAGCGACGGCGAGTTGACGAACGAGGAAGAGCGGGCCACGGCGTCTTGGAGTCTCAGGCAAGGGGAAAAGCGATATCTCGCTCTGGCATTCGACGACCACGCTCCCGCCGTCTTTCCACACCTCGGCACCGAGGCGGAGGCCGAGATTGAGAGGACCATCGCCTTCTGGACCGCCTGGTCGTCAACCTTCACATATCGAGGGGCGCATCGCGAGGTCGTGCTGCGAAGCGCCCTGGTTCTCAAGATGCTGACCTACGCCCCCTCGGGCGCGATCGTCGCCGCGGCCACGACATCGCTGCCGGAAAGACTGGGCGGCATCCGCAACTGGGACTATCGATACTGCTGGCTCCGGGACGCGTCATTCACCGTCCGGGCCCTCTATGAGACCGGCTTCGAGACGGAGGGAGGCGCATTCGTCCAATGGCTCATGTACGCGACGCGGCTCACGCAGCCCGGCCTGCAGATCCTCTACGACGTCTTCGGCGAGGCCAATGTGCCGGAGCGCACCCTCGACCATCTGGCCGGCTACCGCGACTCCGCCCCCGTTCGGATCGGCAACGATGCCCATGGCCAGTTTCAGCTAGACGTCTATGGTGAGGTCCTGGGGGCGATCGACCGCTATGCCCATGAGGGGGAACCCGTTTTCGCCGACACCCGCACCCTCATCTGCAGGCTCGCCGACATGGTGGTGAAGCGCTGGAGGGATCCGGACAACGGCATCTGGGAAAAGCGCTCGGGGCTCAGCCAGCACGTTCATGCCAAGGTCATGGCATGGTCGGCCCTCGATTGTGCCGAACAGCTCGTCCGGCGGGGAGTGGTCGACGCCGACACCACCGTGTGGAGAGATGTGAAGGATCAGATTCGGGAGCTGGTCCTGACCCGCGGCTTCAATCGAAGCATGAACACATTCGTGGCCGAGCTCGATGGCCGCGAGCTCGACGCCAGTCTGCTCTACATTGCCCGAGTCGGGTTTCTACCGGCAGGCGATCCGATGATGGCGGGAACGATCGACGCCATCCGCAAACGGCTCGGCGACCACGATCTGATCTACCGCTACACGGAGGCTACAGATGACGGACTGCCCAAGGGGGAGGGCACATTCTTCCCCTGCAGTTTCTGGTTGGTGGAAGCGCTGGCGCTCTCCGGACGCTTTGAGGAGGCTGATGAATTGTTCCAGCGATTGATCGGCTTCGGGAACGACCTGGGGCTTTTCTCCGAAGAGATCGATGCGGCGACGCACGAGCTCCTCGGCAACTTCCCCCAGGCCCTGACGCACATCGCTCTGATGAACGCGGCCCTCACCCTGGAGGGTTCTCGCCCCCGCTCGGATCAGCGAAGCGAGTAGAACGATCCGATGATGGCGCCGTAGATGGTGTGGGAGATGATGAGCACGATCGGCGTGTTTCTGCCGTAGTTTAGCGCCAGAAAACCGGGAGGCTCGAGGAGCCGGGTCGGTTGCGGGCCGCGGAAATCGGAGACCATCCGCGGGTGGATCCCTGGAAGGATCGGAAGCAGCGCGACGACGACGAAGACCCCCTGGACGAATCCGAGAATGGCCCCGAATCCGAGGCTCGCTGAGTGGACGCTCTCGAAAAAGAGAGCGTAGACGACGGCGAAGAGCCAGCCGTTGATCAGATGAAAAAGATAGCCGTAGACCTTGGCGCGATCGCGATTGGGGGTGAAGATCGTACCGATGATGAAAGGAAGATCGATCCTGGTGAGGCCAAAGGACTGGGCGGCAATGGTCAGCGTGGTCAGTACGATCGTGGCCGCGAAACCCCACAACAGGATCGATGGCAGATTCATCCGAGAAGCAAGCGCTTCAACATCCGGACGAAGTCTCAGCTCTCGCCGCGACTATTGAACGATCCGAAAGTCGAAGGGCTCGAGGCACGGTCGTTGTCCCGGTTATGATCGGAGGAGAAGCCGCGTCCCTTGTCGCGATCCACGGCGAAGCCCGGAGACGGCACTCCCGGACCCGACTGGTCACCGTATTCCGCCCCGGCCAGATCGTCGGACTCGCGCGTGCGATTCCCGCGGCTATGACCCCCCTCACGACCGATGGTCGACATATGCTGGCGATCGCGGCTGACGGTTTCACCACCCTTGCGCCCCGCTAGGCGAGCCTCGTCAGAGGAGAACTCATGCGCGGTGCCCTTGGCATGCGCCGCGCGGCCTCCCTTGCTGGCAATCTCCTTCTGCTTGGCCGGATCCATTGACGCAAAACCGCGCTTGCTCGTGTTCGCCATGTCGGGGCTCCTTTGACGGATAGGGGTCTGTCGAAACAAGTGTCTTCGAGGCGACATGATTTGAGCAACTAGTGTGCCAGTAAAGCGCGAATCCTTGCGTAGGACGAAACGTCAGCGCAGCCTCCCGTGCGTGGCCCCCCGGTGGCGCGAGACGATCCGTTTTGCGCGATGGCTTCGGAGCGTCTCATGGATGCCTCCCCGGTCGCGCCAACCGTGAGCCAGCCCGCGTGGCGCGCAGCCGAAAACGATCACGTCCGGAAGGATCGGAAAGGGAGAAACGGAAGGGAGAACGTCCGCCTCAACCAGCGGGGGAGGAGAAGGATCGAAATGGCGGAGAGAGAGGGATTCGAACCCTCGGTACCGGTTTCCCAGTACGACGGTTTAGCAAACCGTTGGATTAAGCCACTCTCCCATCTCTCCGTATGGCCCGTCGGGGGGTGGCTCAGCGCCGACGGGGTGTTGCGAGCGGTCAGAATGCAATTGACCAGCGGTTTATTGCGCGGGCCCGGAGCATTCTACAGCGAACCGGGCGTCAACGGCCCGGCGGCTTACCTCCGAACTGATGCTTCATCGAGTCGAACACCCGCAGCACCTCGGTCACGGAGCGCGGCAGGTAATCCGACCGCGGAAATACCCAGCCGGTCTCCCGGTAGAGCCGTCTCCCGCGAACACGGGCCCAGGCGAAGCGGCCCGTGCGCAACTCGCCGGCGATGGCGGAGTACGGCAGGAGTGTCACGCCCAGCCCGCTGGCCACCATGGCCTTGATGATCTCGACGTTCTCGGTCTCCATCACCACGTTCACCGGGCTCTGCTCCTCGAGCAGGAACTCGTCGAGCACTTTTCGCGTGTTCGACCCCGATTCGAAGAGCACAAATGGATAGCGCCGGAGATTTCTGGCCTCGACCGTCCGGATGCGCGTGAGGGGGTGATTCCCCGAAGTGACCACCACCATCTCCTCTTTCAGGACCGGCTGCACCTGGAGGTCTGCAGCCACGATTGGAAGAGTCAACAGAGCCAGGTCGACCTGTCCGGTTCGGAGAAGCTTCAGCAGAAGGTCGGACTCGCCGGTGGTGATGCGCAGGTCGACATTCCTGTACAGCGAACGGAACTTCTTCAGGAGCTTGGGAAGGATGTAGAGCGACACGGTCATGCCCCCGCCGAGGCTGAGCAGACCGCGCTGCAGCGCGAGAGTGTCCGAGATCTGGGAGACCGCGTCCTGGATCTCGCGGTTGATGCGGTTCGCCGCGGACAGCAGGAGCTCGCCATGGGCGGTCAGCGAGACACCCCGGCCGGTGCGACGGAGGAGCATCGTGCCGAGCTCCTGCTCCAGGAGCTGAAGCTGCCTGCTGATCGCCGACTGCGAAACGTGAAGGCGCTCTGCGGCGCGCGTGAATGCGCCTTCTTCGGCCACAGCGCGGAACATCTCCAGCTGCCGGACATCCATGGCCTCATGATATCTCGAAATTCGATGGCTCATATCGGCAAATTGATCTGGACGCATACCACTTCCGCGCCGATACTCCGTCGATCATGTGTGGCGTAGGATTCATCGCGGACTTGCACGGAGAGTCGCGGCATCTGCTCTTGCCGCTGGCCCTCAAGGCCCTCTCACGCCTGGCCCATCGCGGAGCGGTCGACGCCGACGGCCGTACCGGCGACGGCGCCGGCGTCATGACCGAGATCCCGCGATCGATCCTCGGGCTGCCCTCATCGCCGCAGCAGGACCTGGCCGTGGGAGCCGTGTTTCTCCCCCGGCAGACGGAGGCCGCCGCCTGCGCCCGGCGACTCCTGGCCACATCGCTGGCCTCGCACGGTCTGCTCCTCACCGACTGGCGCCAGGTGCCCATCGACGAGAGCGCTCTCGGCCAGAAGGCCAGGCGCTGCCGGCCTGACATCTTTCACGTCATCGTCACGCGACGCTCCGAAATGAACGTCGATGAATTCGAGCGCCGCCTCATCGCGGCGCGAAAGGAGGCTGAACAACGTGCGGCCGCTTACCGTCTCGACGACTTCTATATCGCTTCGCTCAGTCCTCGCACCCTGGTTTACAAAGCGCTCGTTCGCGCGGTCGACCTGGCCGCTTTTTACCCCGATCTCCGCAATCCCGATTTCCAGACGTCGTTCGTACTCTTTCATCAGCGCTTCGGCACGAACACGCTTCCCTCGTGGCCAATGACCCAACCATTCCGGCTGCTGGCGCACAACGGTGAGATCAACACCATCAGCGGGAACCGCAGCCGCATGCGCGCAGAGGGAACCCCGCTTCCCGAGGGCACCAGTGACTCCGCCAGTCTCGACGAGGCCCTGTCGCTGCAGCCACGCGAGGCCACCGCCTGCCGGCGTCTTCTCCAGACATGGGAAGGCCCGGCGCTGGTTGCATTCAGCGACGGACTGACCGTTGGCGCTGCGCTCGACCGCAACGGCCTGCGGCCCGCGCGCTACGTGGTCTCGACCAGCGGACTCGTTCTGGTGGCGTCGGAAGCCGGCGTGCTGGACGTCCAAGAAGCAGACATCCTTCATCGCGGCCGCATCGCCCCCGGTGGAATGCTGGCGGTCGATCTGCAGTCAGGCCGGCTCATCGATTCCGACGAGACCGCGCAGGCCATGGAGCCCGCTTCCCCCATCGCCAAACGCAGGCACCAGGCGCTTCGCCCCAGACCGTCCCTCGAGACACTCCGAGCCTTCGGCTATACGCACGACGAGCTGCAGATGATCCTCGGACCGATGTTCGAGAAAGGCCTCGAGCCGCTCGGATCGATGGGCGATGACACACCGCTCGCCGTATTGTCGTCGAAGCCACGGCTACTTTTCTCATACTTCAGGCAGCGCTTCGCCCAGGTGACGAATCCGCCAATCGATCCGTTGCGCGAGTCGCTCGTGATGTCGCTGGGCCAGCCGCTCCTCGACCCCCAGGAAGTGTCGGGCGAACACCTCAGCCTCCTATTCCACTCGACTCTGGCCGAAGCGCTGGACCGGCTGCTTGCCAACGCCACCGCTGCTGTCCGCAATGGCGCAACATCTCTCGTGCTGAGCGACCGCGACGTCGACGAATCCCAGGCCGCGATCCCATCGCTCCTGGCCGTCTCCGCGGTGCACCAGCATCTCATCCGCCAGGGGCTGAGACCCGGCACCTCGATCGTCGCCGACACCGGCGAGGCCCGGGACGATCATCAGATCGCCACGCTCCTGGCCTTCGGGGCAGACGCCGTCTGCCCCTGGCTGGCCTTCGACCTGGCCGGCGAGAACGGCGATTCCTACCGCGCCGCCATGGCCAAAGGTCTCCTCAAGATCATGTCGAAGATGGGTGTGTCGACGATGCGCTCGTATCGCGGCGCGCAGCTCTTCGAGGCTTTGGGCATCGCTTCCGACGTCATCGAGCGTCACTTCACCGGCACGCCGTCGCTGATTGGCGGCATCGGCCTCGACGACATCGAGCGCGAGGTGCGCGAACGTCAGCACGCGGCGGTCAGTTCCGGCGCAGCAGCGCTGGAGGACGAAGGCTTCTTCCGTTATCGACGGCGCGGGGAAGCGCACGCATTCGAGCCGCGCGTCATCAAGTCCTTACACAAGGCCATCGAGAGCGGCACGCCGATCGACTACAAGACGTACGCGGAGCTGGTGCACGCTCGCGAGCCGTTGACGCTGCGGGATCTTCTCGAGTTCCGAAGCAGCGCTTCTGTTCCACTCCAGGAAGTCGAACCGGCCAGCGCGATCGTCCGCCGATTCATGACTGCGGCCATGTCCCTCGGAGCGCTCTCCGCCGAAGCGCACGAGGTGCTGGCCGTGGCCATGAACCGTCTGAACGCCCGCAGTAACGGCGGCGAAGGCGGCGAACCGCCCGAGGCATATGGCACGGTCACGAGCAATCGGATCAAGCAGGTGGCCTCGGGACGGTTCGGCGTTACCGCCGAATATCTCATGGACGCGGCCGAGATCCAGATCAAGATCGCTCAGGGATCGAAACCGGGTGAAGGCGGCCAGCTGCCGGGGCACAAAGTCACACCGTTCATCGCCCGCGTGCGTCACGCTCTGCCGGGACAGGGACTGATCTCTCCACCCCCGCATCACGACATCTACAGCATCGAAGATCTCGCGCAGCTGGTCTATGATCTCAAGAGTGTGAATCCCTCGGCCACTGTGAGCGTGAAGCTCGTCTCGTCCGCCGGGATCGGCACGATCGCGGTCGGTGTGGCGAAAGCCCACGCCGACGCCATCGAGATCAGCGGCCATGACGGCGGAACCGGCGCCTCGCCCCTCGGCTCGATCAAGAATGCCGGCACTCCATGGGAGCTCGGTCTCTCGGAGGTTCAGCAGGCGCTGACGATCGCAGGCCTTCGCGGCCGGGTCCGGCTGCAGGTCAACGGCGGCCTGAAAACAGGACGCGATGTCGTCATCGCCGCGGTCCTCGGCGCCGAAGAGTTCGGATTCGGCACGGCGGCGCTTGTGGCGGCAGGATGCGTGATGGCGCGGCAGTGCCATCTCAACACCTGCCCTGTCGGAATTGCCACGCAACGCGAGGACCTGCGCGCGAAGTTCAGAGGGACGCCGGACGATGTGGTGCGGTTCTTCGGCGCCATCGCCGAGGAGGTGCGCGAGATTCTGGCGCTGCTCGGCGCTCGCACTCTGGACGACGTGATCGGCTGTACGGAGTTGCTCGAAGAGCGAATCCCGGCCACCGGCAAGGCATCGAAGCTTCGCCTCGATGGCCTACTCGCTACGACAAGTACTACCGGACCACGCCGCTGCACTCAGCCGCGCAATGATCCGCCGCAAACGGGCAACCGCATCGACGAGCGGGTGATCGGGCGGCTGCGGTCGAAGAGGCGGCCGCTAGAGATGTCGTTCCCGATCACCAACGCCGATCGCAGCGTCGGCGCGCGGCTGGCAGGCCGGCTTACACGGCATCCAGCGGAAGTGCGCCTCTCGTTTCACGGCGCGGCGGGCCAGAGCTTCGGCGCCTTCGCCGTCGACGGGATGCGGCTGGTTCTCGACGGCGAGGCGAACGACTATGTCGGCAAAGGGATGTCCGGCGGCGAGATCGTGGTGCGCAACAAGAACACCCGACACGTCATCGCCGGCAATACCATTCTCTATGGCGCCACGGGCGGACGGGCATTCATCGCCGGCCGGGTCGGCGAGCGATTCGCCGTGCGCAACAGCGGGGCGTTTGCCGTGGTCGAGGGAACGGGCGATCATCCTTGCGAGTACATGACGGCGGGCGCGGTAGTCATTCTCGGGCCGACCGGCCGGAACGTGGGCGCCGGAATGTCGGGGGGAGCTCTTTTCGTGTTCGATCCCGACGAGCAACTGGCGAATCGCATCAACGCGGAGTACGTCCGCGTCGACAGCGAACTGACCGATGAAGGATGGCTTTATCAGGCCATCGCCATGCATGCGGAGATGACCGGCAGCGCACATGCCGATGCCCTGCTGAGAGACTGGGGCGCAACCAGTCGAAACTTCCGTCGTGTCTCGCCATGCCAGCAGGCGGTTGCGGCACAGCTCCCTGAAATGCCGATACGACAGATCGCGCTGGCCATGGCGCGCTGAAGAGAGAGGTGACCGTGGATCCGAAGATCAACCCCGCAGATACCGCTTGGATGCTGGTCTCCACCGCGCTGGTCCTGATGATGACGCCGGCTCTCGGCTTCTTCTATGCCGGCATGGTACGGGCCAAGAACACCTTGAATACTCTGATGATGAGCTTTGCGCCGCTGGCGTTCGTCGGACTGGCCTGGGCCCTCATCGGCTATTCGCTGGCCTTCGCGCCGGGGCGGAGCGGCATCGGCGGCCTGCAGTTCGCGCTGCTCAGGAACGTGGGTCTGACCGCGCAGGGCTCGATTCCGCACATTTTGTTCGCCGCCTATCAGGGAACTTTCGCCATCATCACGGCCGCTCTCATCTCCGGAGCGATCGTCGAGCGGATGCGCTTCGGTCCTTATCTCGCGTTCGTCACCCTCTGGTCCGTTTTCGTTTATGCACCGATTGCACATTGGGTCTGGGGTGGCGGATGGCTGGCCACGCTCGGAGCGCTCGATTTCGCAGGCGGCACGGTCGTTCACATCAACGCAGCGGTGGCCGCACTGGTGGTCGCGCTATTTGTCGGGCCGCGCAAGGACTACGGGCACCAGGCCGTGGTCCCGCAGAACGTGCCGTTCACGCTTCTCGGGACCGGACTTCTATGGCTCGGATGGTTCGGATTCAACGGCGGCAGCGCGCTGGCCGCCAACACATCCGCTGCCCTGGCGTTCGTGAACACGATGCTGGCGCCGATGGGGACGCTGTTCGTCTGGATGATCCTCGACCTGCTTCGCAACAGCAAGGCAACCGCAATCGGGGCCGCCACAGCCATCGTCGTCGGTCTCGTCGCCATCACTCCTGCCGCCGGTTTCATCAGTCCGATCTCCGCCATCCTCCTCGGCTGCATCGCTGCCGTGCCGAGCTATTACGCCCTGCTGTACCGGGCGCGCACGCGGCTCGATGATTCGCTCGACGTGCTTTCTGCTCATGGAGTGGGCGGGATCGTCGGAGCGCTCCTCACGGGCATTCTGGCCCAGAAGACGTGGAACGGCGTCGCCGATGGCGCCCTCTTCGGCAATCCAAGGCAGCTCGGGATCCAGGCCGTGGCCGTGGTGGCCACGATCCTCTTCAGCGGAGTGATGACCTTCGCCATCCTGAAGGTGATGACGCTCCTGGTTCGGGTGCGCGCCAGTGCGCACGAGCAGGGTATCGGCCTCGATATCAGCCAGCACGGCGAGCAGGCGTACAGCAGCGGCGAAGGGGCTATTCTGATCATGCCCGAAGGAGGGACGGTCGATGAAGTTAGTGGTAGCTATCGTACGGCCTGAGAAGGTCAATGTGGTTCTCGAGGCGCTGTACCGCGCGCAAGTTCGCGGACTGACGGTCAGCCGCGTCAGCGGCCACGGCGGCGAGATCGAGCGCATCGAGACGTATCGCGGCACGACGCTGAAGGTCGAGCTGCAGGACAAGGTCCGATTCGAGATCGGCGTTTCCGATGCGTTTGTGGAACCGACCATTCAGGCGATCCTGGCTGCCGCATCCACCGGCGAAGTCGGTGACGGAAAGATCTTCGTGCTGCCCGTGGAGAAGGTGGTTCGCATCCGCACGGGGGAAGAAGACGAGGCGGCGGTCACCCCGGTTGTGGTAAGGCCAGAGGAAGAGGCCCAGGAAGTCAGCAGCCGTTATTAGTGGTGTGTAAGGGACTCCGCGCGTAATCCCATTCGAACTGATCATTCCAGAGTCAGCCCGCCGGCCCGTCCCTGCCGCGCTTCCCACGCGCGCTCCCATGTCACAGATTTGGGACGCCGAATCTCACGACGCTAAGATGGCCCTCCGGCACGCTGTTTCCCGCGGAGCAAAGACCGACGCCAGCCGTTACGGTAAGCAACGGGAGACGAGACCACGGGCGTCACCTGCTGGTGCCAGCCGGGCATTGGCGGGAAATCTGTAGGCAGGCAACAGGAGTAGAATCGGACACCGCAACAGAACGATGTACCGAGCCTTGGAGGAAGCAATGGAGCTCATTCGCAGGATCGCCCTCGCCTCTGTGTTTCTCCTGCTCGCCGCCTGCTCATCGGTGCAACCGTATTCCGCCTCCTCACCAGCCAGAATGGACTTCACCTCTACCTGCGCATGCGCGACCACGGCGCTGCAGAAGTACGGTTACACGGTCGTCGAGGGCAATGAAGCGGCCGGCGTGTTCACCGCGGAACGCCATCGCAGAGAGACATCCGTCGACGCCCTTTCTGATGGGCCCGTGTGGACTGATTGGACGATGCTGGACAGGTTGCGCGTTTCGGTAGCCCCGGACTCGGCGGGCATGCTCACAGTCAGCGCAACCGGCACCGCCGCCTTCGGCAAAGAGCCTGGGAGGACTTACGCGGTGAAATGGGACATCCGAAAACTTCTCGACAAGTGCGCGGAGCAGTCGCTCGACACCCATTCCAGGGCCTCGGGATATCGTGTCAGCGAACGGCCGTAGAACGTTCTCGACGAGTGTCTACCGCCCGGCCACTATCAGATCGCCGTGGTGCTGCGCGATGAGGTGAGCGAAAGCGCATCTCCTCGTGAAGGCGGCCGTCGAATCTTCAAGAATGTGGTTGCGACGGGGGGATAATATCCATTCCGTGCCCACCCTGATAACGCCTCGCGTGCGTCGGCCTGAGGGCTGTGAGCCACTTCCGCCGCTCGAGCGCACGCAGCAAGGTGGCGATCGCGGCGAGAATCTCCGCGTCATTCAGGAGTGTCTTTGCCTCCGGTGATAGCCCTCAACTGGTTGCTTGATGGTGCACAGGCTTCGTCAGCATCATCATGGGTATGGATGGCGGATTCACCAGCAGCGAGATCAACAGTATGAATGATCGAAAATCGAGTGAGCACGGGCTAAACAAACTCTCGAACACGGCAGCCAGACAATTACGGGAAGCCCTCGGCGACTCGCCTGATCCGATCCCGTTTTCCGACGTGATCTACGAGGAGGCCAACGAGTTGAGGCGACGCCGGGTCGTGACCGGCCAGACGCCCGACGAGAATCTGCGCAAAGATCTGGCCGGCCTGGCCCTGTCGGGCGGCGGAATTCGCAGCGCAACCTTCTGCCTCGGGGTGTTGCAGGGGCTGGGACCGAATCTCCTCAAACGGTTCGATTACCTCTCCACGGTCTCCGGCGGGGGTTTCATTGGCGGATGGTGGAGCGGCTTCCTGTCGAGACCCGAGACAGAGGGCATCTTTCCGCCCGCCGAGAAGACCGAGCCCGAGCGCGAGTATGTGCATTCAAACCCCCAGGGCACGGAGAGGCTCAAGGAAGGTAGCCTCTATGCTTTCAGCGACCCGGTGCATCACCTTCGGATGTTCTCCAACTACCTGACACCACGGAAGGGTGCCCTGAGCTCGGACTCGTGGCGAGCAGTGACGACGATCAGTCGCAACCTGGTTCTGACCTGGCTGATCATTCTTCCGATGCTCCTTGCGGCAATGCTGCTCGCTGATTTCTTCTTTGCCGCGGCTCCGTGCACTGCGGCCAGCTTTCCGGTGGCCAAGCGTGCTGCTTCACACCCGGCAATTGCCAGGCCGGTTCAGGATGTCGGCACTGGTCCCGAAATCACAGAAATCCTGTCGCCGTCCGAGCTCGAAATCCTGAAGCTCGCGCCGCCACCGGTGGAACGGTGGCAGGCCATCATCGCCGTGGCAGTTTTTGTCCTCAGTCTCATGGCCATTGCAACCCTTGCCTGGTTGATTGCAGCCCATGAGAAATGGCGGTGGTGGGATTTCATCGTTTTGCCCGCGGCCTTTGTCGGCAGCGCGGCCCTGGCGATCATGGGCAAGCGGTTGTTGACAGAGCCCTCTCCGCGACAGGCTCTCTGCTCACCTCTCGAGTGGACATCGATACCGTGGACACTACTGCTGTGGTTCACGCTCCTCGGGTTGCTGCTGTGGCGGGTCTTCACAGGAGGCGATCTGGCCACAGTGCGGAACCGGGCCGTGATGTTTCACCAGCGCCTCCTGGTGATGGGAGTGCTCTCCGTTCTGGCGCTGATCGTCGCCGGTTTCGGAGGGTGGGTCGTGCACGTGGTGTTCATCTCGAGCGAGAATGCCATCGTGAGCAGGGGAGGCTGGACAGCCCTCCTGGCTGCTACAGCCGGTTCGCTCTTTACCGTGTGGAAGGCATCTCCGTCCGGCGGAGCGGATAAACAGACCAAACGCTCCCGTGGGACACAGCTGATTTTTGCGATCACTCCTCCACTGGTGGTGATTGTCCTGGCCTTCCTGATGGCGGCGCTCGCCCAGTACATGGTGGAGATCGTCGTAGCACAGTCGTACGCCCCTATCGCCACAATCCGCCGGATCACCCTGACGTCGATGACGCTTTTCGCCCTCCTCGGTATGTACGAGTTTCTGGCGCAGGTCGCAGGCTGGAGCAAGCGACTTCTCTTCGTCAAGATTCGCATGATGGTGCAGCTGATCGCCTGGTGCGTCATCATTGCTGACCTCGTCATCCTGTGGCGAGCCGACAAGACCTCGATCCCCACGTCTTTCAGCAACATTCCCCTGTTTCCCTGGACCCTGGTCGGTGCGGTGATTGTCTCCTCCATCATTCTCTTCGAGCTCATGGCCGGCGATCGCGACTCGCTCCGCTCCCCTTCCATGCTGCTTCTAATCGTCCTCGCTCTCTTCGTCATGCCCGTTCTGGTCTGGCTGACAAACCTCGGCCAGCCGGAAGGGCTTCATGCCGCATTCGGTCTTTCAACCCTCATGTTGGGATGGGTGGCCGGCTTCGGCTGGCTGGCAGATCCGAATGCGCTATCGATGCATCTCTTCTACCAGACACGTCTGGTCCGAGCGTATCTCGGAGCCTCCAACCCGGCACGGGCGACGGACGGCAAAGACATCACGGATTCAGTTCCGAATGACGACGTGCTCCTTGTAGCTTTGACTAACACCGATCGCGGAGGCCCCTATCACATCATCAACACCACCCTCAATCTGGTGGCCGGGACCGACCTCTCGACGGCGCAGCGGTCTGCCGCCAGCTTCGAGCTGACCAAACTCTATTGCGGGTCGCTCCGCACGAAGTTTCGGCCCACCGACAGATACATGGGTGGTCGTATGAGCCTCGGGACAGCGGTGGCCGTTTCGGGAGCAGCGGCCAGCCCTAACATGGGCTCCAGCACACCGAGCGGCGCGCTGGCCATGCTCATGACGCTATTCAATATCCGTCTCGGTTACTGGGCACCGACGCCTCATCGCGGCTTCTGGCGTAACCCACAGGCCCGCCTCTGGCCGGTATATATGTTTCAGGAGTTCCTCTCGCAGACGAATGATCTCCTGCCGTATTGTTACCTTACAGACGGGGGCCACTTCGACAATACCGGGATCTACACGCTCGTCAGCCGGGCCTGCCGGCGCATCGTGGTCGTCGATTGCGGAGCGGATCCGCAACCCACCTTCTCCGATCTTGGAAACGCAATCCGCCGCTGCCGGATCGATTTCCAGGCCGAGATCGCCATCAACCTCGAGCCGTTTCTCGCTCCACCGCCCGACCGTCCTCATTTCATCACGGGCACCATCACGTATTCGAAAGCTCATACCGACACCCTCGGAATCACTCAACCGCAGGACCAGCCCATCGCTGGACGCATCGTTGTAATCAAGCCACGCCTGAACACGACCGAATCGGCCGACGTCCGGCAGTATGCCCTCGAGCATCCGGACGATTTTCCCCAGCAGAGCACGGCCGATCAGTGGTTCGATGAGGCGCAGTTCGAGAGCTATCGCCAGCTGGGTCTTCTATCGGGCACGCAGGCAGCCACCGCGATCGGAACGCTCATGGCAGGCTGAGAGATTCGATCCGGCCAACCCTCCGTCAGGTGCTGAACCGCCGGAAACTATTCCACGTATCCGACGACGTCAGAAACGTCGTTGCCGCTTCGTCGTCCGTCGCCATGCGAACCGTATTGTCGCTCTCAAAGCACATGGAGACGTCACCCATGCTCATCTTCTTCACCACGCCGAGATCCATCAGCCGATTCACTCCCGCATCGGCCATCACGTTGTTGAGGGCTCCGGCGATCTTATCGTTGAGAGGTGCTTTTACCGTTGCCGAGTCCTGATTGCCGTCACTCGTGAATTGCAGGCTGATCAGCCCGGTGCCGTCCGCGCAGTCGTTGTTGAAATTCGCGTTGATCCACGACTGATACAAAGTCAGCTCCACCTTCTTGGTGATTGGCACCACCACCGTTCGAAGCGCAGCCAGCTCATTCTGTACCCCGCCGATGTAGCCGCCGCGCCCACCGGCGTCGTTCTGCTTGTATTCGTTCTCGATCCGGGTCCGCATTGCATCGCCGCTCTCACCCTGAGTAAAGGCGTCGGTCACGGAAGTGCGAAGATCTTTGATCCATTCACCGACAGCGAGGCTCTCGGCGGCTTTGGACGCTCTATCGACCTCGTCATAGACCGCGTGCAGCATCTCCACGATCGGCCCGAGGTCTGCGCCGGTGGCCTCCTTCACGGCGCTGACGGCCTCCTTCTCCACAGCCTTCAACGCCGATTTCAGCACCACCCCGACAAGATCGGCTTTGGCCTCTGTTGCCGAGGCCGACCGAACGGTCGTCTCGAAATTCGCCAGCGCCCCGGTGTACGCGGCGGCGATTTTCGTCTGGGTCTCGACCACCGCACTCACATAGTCGCGGATGGTCTGCATGTCCGTGTCGTAATCGACGGTATCGGGATCAGCCATAGTTCCTCCTCGTTTGGGCTTGACCCGCTGGGATGGCCCATCGGGCTGTCCTGGACATCAGCGGAGATCACGGGTTCCAGACGATGATCGTGCCCGCATCGGAGTGAAAGTGCTATGCGACAGTCTTATCGGGCTTGATCCCGGTCACCCGCAGATTCACGAACCTGTTCAACAGATCGAACCAGAAGGGCGCTCCCAGAGACAAGGCCAGACCGGTGAGCAGAAAGCCGACGATCTTCTGCAGGATGGTCCATCCACCAGTGGACCAGTTCAGGTCCGGCCGCGTGGGCGCCTTGCTCCAACCGATGGGAAAGGGACGAAGACCAGCCTCGATCGACGATAAGCTGTGCATCGACTGGCTTATCTGATCGGTCGAAGAGCTCCCGGTCACCACCTGGCTCGCGCTCGCGGCGAGTTGACCGCGCAGGACGCCGTCCTGCCAGAGACTGTTGGCCACCGCGAGGGAGTCGGCATTGAGGGCCACCGCGATCACCAGGCCCACGCCCAGCGACAACCAGTGCACGTACCTCTTGAAGATTCCAGTGACGCGGTCCATCGAATCGTCGAACCACAGCGACATCGCAGTACGCAACTTATCGATGTCGTCCCCTGCAGCGGTTGCCGCAGTGAGGATGGCGTCGCGAACATTGCTGGAGGGCAATTGAGTTGCCGCGCTCACGACTTCAGAGACCTGGGCCACCGGCTTGAGCGGATCGAGGCAGTCGATCAGCGCCATCGCTACAACCCGTCCGGGCAAATAGGAGGGCGGCCCATGGGACAGCAGACTCTGCGAGGCGATCAGCCCGTGATTCTGAAAAGCCGCGAGAAGATTCGGGTCGTCGATCAGATTCTTGAGTCCGTTGGTCAACGTCCTCGCCCGCAAACTCAGGATATTGGCCACGAATTCATTCCCGATCGTACAAATCAGGCTCAGCAGCAGATACATCAGGATGATCCCGATGCCGACATCGATCACTGCATTCGTACCCATCACCAGACCTCGCCGTCGCTATGTCCCAGTCTTCTCGTCGCCAGGTCTCATCATCCTGCGGTTCTTCGTGGCCGGTCAATTTCAATGGATCGTTGGAACGAACATGAGCGCCCACATCTCAGGCGTCGACAAGATAATCGGCATAACAAGTGTAGATGCTGTTGGAATCGCTGCGGGAGGCAAGGATGCGGTTCCAGAGTGCGACATGGACGTCGCCCGGCGCGGCCTGATGGACCGTACCGTTCAGGAAAGTGATGTGCTGCCGGATATTGGAATCGAAGGACATCAACGCCGTGCGGAAATCGTCATCGCTCATCCCGGGATCGAAATTGCTCATCCCCAGTCCCTCGCGAACGTGCCCTGTGATCATGCCGAGGAATTGATCCATGGTTACTGTGGGCGGCAGGCCGCCGGCGGTCTGTTGGACATTGTAGAAATCCTTGCTGATGTAGCTGTCATCAAGGCTCTCATCGAGAACGTGGTTGATCATGCACCTGGTTCGGCCGGCCTCGGCCGAGGAATCGCCG
>JADGNX010000243.1 GCA_017883265.1 Thermoanaerobaculia bacterium | reverse complement strand
ATCGGCAGCAGGGGATGCGCCGGAAAATAGGTCCGGCGAACTTCTTCAGCCAGCGCCTCCAGGTTGTGGACCGCTGGCGCGGAACCGTAAGGGGCAATGGAAAGCAGTTGCGAAGGTGACGGCAGACCGGAACGGGTCATCGATGTCATTGTCGACGACGAGTAGTCCTACCGACAAGAGGGAAATCGGCAGAGTGGCCCTGCCGGATTCGATCAGGAACGGCCTTCGGCGCGATCGAGAACGCTGGTCAGATTCGACATCGCGGCCGCAGTGACCATGGACGTTCCCGCGGCGATGACCTCGTCGCCCTTGCGCATACCGAGGAACAGGCCTACTCCGAGACCGACGAGGAGCGCGGTGATCGGATAGTTCGAAATCTGCTCGCGCCAGGCCTCGGGCAGCATTTTGTCGAGCTCCTCGAACAGAGCGTCCGGCCCGTTCTGGGCGATCGAGCTCCCGAGAGAATGAGCGCGCTCCCTGATCGGATCGTCTTAGTCCATTCCGCCCGCGGCGCTGTCATTCGCGTCGTTACGATTTGTGGCCATTCCTATCTCCTATTCGTCGTCGTCATCGTCCCGCCGCAGCAGCAGGCCGATGACGAAGCCGGCAGCCACGGAGAACAGCAAGGCCTTGCCGGGGTTCGAGCGGACGTAACTACGCAACTGATCGGTCATGCCATCGAAGTCGACCTCGCCGACCTTATCCTTCACCGCGGAGTAACCCTGCTTGACCCGGTCTGATGCTGCGGAATACTGGTCGCCAACGAAGTCTTTGGCGCGGTCGAAGCGTCCCGCAGCATCATCGGCCGAGCTACTGGAATCGCCCGCAGGGCCCGCTCCTGTCTTGTTCTCTTCCTGCATCGTATCCTCCCGAAAACAGGCGCATCGTAAGCGAAGCGCTGCTCCACATCAAACCACTCGGCGACCGCTGATCAGTCTGACGACGATCAGAATGATGGCCACGACCAGCAGGATGTGCAGAAACCCGCCGAGGGTGTAGCTGGTGATCAGTCCCAGAAGCCAGAGAATCAGAAGAATCGCGATGATCGTCCACATGCAGATGCTCCTCCCGGTCCGGCGGCGAAACTGCACCTTTCATGCCTTCGATGGCCGGCAACGATGCGCAGGCGGCTTGATGGGCTGACTCTCGCTGCGGGCTGTCGACTAAGGCTCCCATCAACACCATGCTGACTCCTGACTACCGCTACGGTAACGTGTCAAGGTGCGCATCCATCTCGATCGTGTGAGCTACGACTACGGCGGTAACGACGAGTCGGCCGCGGTCCACGTGCTCGATGATGTCAGCCTGACCATCGCTTCAGGCGCCTTCGCCACGCTTCGCGGCGCCTCCGGCAGCGGAAAATCGACGCTCCTCAACCTCGTCGGCGCCGTCGACCGGCCGACCGCCGGCCGTATCTATCTCGGCGATGTCGAGACCTCCTCTCTGCCCGAATCCCGGCTGACGATGCTGCGGCGAACCTCGATCGGCTTCATCTTTCAATTCTTCAACCTGGTGCCGACTCTGACGGTGTTCGAGAACGTAGCGTTTCCGCTGGCTCTGGTGGGGACACCGCGGGCCGAGCTTCGTGCCAGGGTAAGCGAGGTGCTCGATCGAGTCGGCCTCGTTCATCGCCGCACTCACTATCCGAACGAGCTGTCGGGTGGCGAGATGCAGCGCGTGGCCATCGGACGAGCCATCGTCCACAAGCCGCCGCTGATCCTGGCAGACGAACCGACCGGCAACCTCGATTCGCGCAACGGCCGGATCGTCCTCGAGCTGATCCGGGCCATCCATGCCCTCGGTGGCACGACGATCATCATGGCTACCCATTCTGCGTTTGCAGCCGGCTTCGCGCAGTACAGTATCGAGATCGCCGATGGAGCGATTCGCTCCGGGGAGAAGATGACGTGATTCGCGGCACGGTAGCCGTGATCATCCCGTTGGTCATCCGCCCGATCCTGCGGGAGAGGATGCGCACTCTTCTGACCATCACCGGGATCGCCGTGGGCGTCGCGGTGGTGGTGGCCATTCAGCTGGCCAGCCAGAGCGCCCTGCGGGCCTTCAGCGAATCGATCGACGCCATCTCCGGTCGCGCAAATTTCCAGATCGTTTCCGAAGGCGCGCCACTGGATGAAAGGATTCTCATCGTCCTCCAGCAGCTCTGGAAAGAAGGGAGCCGATTCGCACCGGTAATCGACGTCGAGGGGTCGATGCTTCCCGGTGGAGCGCCGATCAGACTCCTCGGCGTCGACCTCCTCTCTGACCTGCACTTCCGCGATTACCGATACGCTCGCGTGGCAGTGCGTGGATCCAAGGGGGGAGTGGAGCCCGTAACGTCGGCGGACATCAGCTCCTATCTCGAGCTCTTCCGCCGCGACTCGGTCATCGTACCGGCGAGTTTCGCGCGCGACCAGCGTTTGCAGATCGGCAGTCCGCTTACTCTCTCCTTCCTCGGCAAGACGAGCACCTTCATCGTGCGGGGAATTCTGGAGACCCAGGGTCCGGCTACGGCATTCAACGGCAGCATCGCCATCATGGACATCGGCACAGCCCAGTCGGCCACCGGTCTCGAGGGGCGTCTCTCCCGCATCGATCTCCTCCTGCCCGAACTGCGGAGCGATGTTCTGATCGCCGGCCTTCGACGAATCCTCCCGCGAAGCAGCCGCATCGAGCGGCCGTCGCGACGGAACGCCCGCGTCGATAAGATGCTCCGGGCCTTCCGCGTGAATCTGTTCGCCCTTGCCGGGGTGGCCCTTCTGGTCGGGATGTTCCTCGTCTACAACACGGTGCTGATCTCGATCCTGCGCCGGAGGCGAGAGGTCGGCATCTTCAAGACCCTGGGCGTGTCGTCCCGCCAGATCTTCGCCGCCTTCATGACGGAAGGGCTTCTGTTCGGTCTGATCGGATCGCTGTTCGGCCTGCTGCTCGGCAAGCTGCTGGCCTCAGGCATTCTCGGGCTGATCGGCCGAACCATCAATACGCTTTACGTCACCAGCAACCCGGAACATGTAACCGTGACGCCGGCGATCGCGGCGATCGGCATCATCGTCGGAATGCTCCTCTCGGCCGTCTCCTCGATTCAGCCGTCGATCGAGGCCGCATCCGTTCGTCCCGACCTGCTCATCCGCGCAGGATTGCAGCAGCGGCTCTCCGAAGGTGGAATGAGCCATCTGGCGATGGCAGCAGTCTTGGCGCTGGCTGCCGGCTGGCTCGTCTCCCTTCTGCCGCCGATCAACGGAATCGCGGTGGCCGGATACATCTCCGTGCTCCTGATCGTCCTCGGCTTTTCGCTTCTCTCACCCCTCTTCGTCACCACGGCGTCCCGCGTGGCACGGCGCCCGTTCGCCGCGATCTTCGGAGTCATCGGCAATCTGGCCGGCGCCTCACTCCCGTCGTCTCTACGCCGTACCGCGGTGGCCAGTGCGGCACTTTCGCTGGCTACGGGCATGATGGTGGCGGTGGCTTTGATGGTCGGAAGCTTCCGGGAGACGGTCAAGGTCTGGGTGACTCAGACAGTCAGCTCCGATATCTGGCTCCGCCCGGCACGGGGCTTGACGAACTCGGCCGGAGATGTCTTTCCGGAGACGATCGTCGACGACCTCCGCGGCATTCCCTGGATCCGGGCCATCGATCGGGTCCGGGCGCGCGAGATGGTGTATCACGACAGCAACATCGGTGTGGGAGGGGGCGACTTTCCGGTGGTCATGCAGTACGGCGATCTTCCAATGATCGGACCGTCTTCGAAGATGGCCATGGCCCGCGCTCTGACGCACGGGGGAGTGGTGGTGTCGGAAAGCTTCGGCCTCAAGTTCGGCAAGAGCATCGGGGAGTCCATCGAGCTCCCCACCATGCACGGCATGCGCAACTTTCCGATCGACGGAATCTATCGCGACTATTCGAGCGATCGGGGGACGGTAATGATGAATCGCGCGTTATACGTCGAGTCATTCGGCGATACGACCATCAACACCGTGGCTCTCTATCTGGCTCCGGGAGTCTCGCCCGACTGGGCGCGGGGGCAACTGGAACGGCGCCTGGGAGCGAAGTACCACGCCTTCGCCATCACCAACGCCTCCATCCGCCGCGAGGTGATGACCATCTTCGATCAGACTTTTCTCATCACCTATGCCCTTCTCGGCGTCGCCGTGATCGTCGCCGTACTGGGAATCGTCAACACGCTGTCGGCTCTGATTCTGGAGCGCCGCCACGAGATCGCACTCCTGCGCGTTCTCGGCACCACGCGGCGCGAAGTCCGGACCATGCTCCTGCTCGAGTCCGGCCTTCTCGGGTTGATCTCGACGGTCGTCGGTCTGGTCAACGGCTACGTGCTTTCCTGGATCCTGATCTTCGTCATCAACAAGCAGTCGTTCGGATGGACCATCGCGTTTCACACGCCGGTGCGGCTGATCGCCACATCGCTGACCGTCACCTTTGCCGCCGCAATACTCGCGGGACTGGCCCCCGCACGCGTAGCCAACCGGCTCAATTTCGCAACGGCCTTGAAACGCGAGTAGCTTGAAAAGCAGAAGGCAGAAAGCAGAAATGGACTTCCGAGCTTCCTGCCCGAAGCCGGCGGGGCAGAAGAGCGAAAATGATCTGCCTTCTGCTTTCTCCTTGGCCAACCGCGCTACTCTTCCCGCCACTGCCGAAGCACTTCGTAGGCCGCGATTCCGACCGCTGTCGATAGATTCAACGAGCGGACGTGTGGCGACTCGATCGGGATCCGCACCATCTGGCCGGCGTAGCGTTCATGAATGTGGGCCGAAAGCCCGCCGGTCTCCCTTCCAAAGACGAGAACCGCGGGGCGCGCGTAACGGACCTCGGAGTACAGCCGCTGCGCCTTGGTGGAGAAGAAGACAGGATGGCCGATCTCCGGCAGCGAGAGCTCCAGCTCGTCCCATGACTTCCAGAGTCGCGGCGTAACGTAGGGCCAATAGTCGAGCCCGGCGCGCCGCACCTGCTTATCATCGAGCGAAAACCCGAGTGGCTCGACCAGGTGAAGCCGGGCACCAGCCGCCAGACAGGTCCGGCCGGCATTTCCGGTGTTCCAATGGATCTCAGGCTCCACCAGAACGATGTGCAACAGCTCGTTCATCGGCATCAACCTTTCGACCGCGGCGTCGGGTCTCCAGTCGGCTGAAAGCCGATCAGCCGCAGACATGAATCCCGTGACCGGAGCGGATATAATCACAGATAATGGGCCGTCGAATCCTGCTGGCCGCCGCTCTGGGGGCCCTCCTGCTGCTGACACTGGTCGCTGCGCGTCAGCGCGCGGCACGCCCGGCCGCGCCGAATCCGACTCCGACCTTCAGCAGGGAAGTGTCCCGCATCCTGCAGCAGAATTGC
The DNA here is from genome assembly GCA_017883265.1 of Thermoanaerobaculia bacterium. GTDB lineage: Bacteria > Acidobacteriota > Thermoanaerobaculia > Gp7-AA8 > Gp7-AA8 > JADGNX01. The sequence goes on along the minus strand of JADGNX010000243.1, from coordinate 342 downwards.
GACAGCTGCCATCACGCCGGCGATATCGCCCCCTCTTCGCTCATGACGTACGAGGAGGCCTACGCGCAAGCCGCGGACATTGGATTCATGACTGCGACGCGCCAGATGCCGCCCTGGAAGCCGGTCGATGGCTGCGCCCAGTTCGACGGTCCGCGCGTCCTCTCGCAGGCCGATATCGACACCCTCTCGAAATGGGTCAGCGCTGGAGCGCCTGAGGGCAACCGCGCCGATCTTCCTGCTCCTCTTCACTTCGATGGCGGTTGGACCCTCGGCCAACCGGACATGGTGCTCGAAAACGCGAGGCCCTTCACTCCTCCCACGGACCGCGATGAATATCGCTGC
>JADGNX010000047.1 GCA_017883265.1 Thermoanaerobaculia bacterium | reverse complement strand
GCGCCGGAACGCCAATCACCGGCGCGGAGGTGGCATTCGACGAGGATGGCCAGAGCGACGCCGAAGTGCACAACACCGGCGAAGTCTGGACCACGATGCTGTGGGAGGCCTATGCCGCACTGCTGCGCGACACGCTGGGAGCGAGTCCGCGTCTGACGTTCACTGAGGCGCAGCAGCGGATGAAGGACTATATCGTCGCCTCGTTGAAGACGACGCCGATCAATCCGACGCTTCTCGACGGCCGCGATGCGCTCCTGGCGGTCGCCTTCGCCAGGGACCCGGTCGACTACCAGGAGTTCTGGCAGGCGTTCGCCAAACGGGGCGCCGGGACACGGGCCATCGCTTCCGAGCGGTACTCGACGGCGAACCTCGGTGTGCACGAGGATTTCACGCTCGGACCGGATGTCGCGCTGGCCGCAGTCCGTCTCGATGATTCGGTCACATCGTGCGCTGCAAACGGGACACTCGACGGCGGGGAGAAGGGAAAACTGACCGTGACGGTGAGGAACAGCGGCACCGGTCATCTGGCGACGACAACGGGTAAAGTGACATCGAGCGACGGCCGTCTGACCTTTGCCAATGGCGGCGCCATCACCTTCCCCCCGTCCGATCCTGGCCAGACGGTCACGGCAACTCTCCAGGCCGCCCTGGCCCCATCGAGCGACATCATCGCACCGACCATCACCATCGATCTCACGGACCCGGCGCTCGTGGTCAAGGGAAACGTCTCCTCGACGTTCCGGCCGCGCCTGAACGTGCATGATGAGCCCGAGCAGCTGGCGCATGACGACGTGGAGAGCGATCGAACGGCCTGGGCTCCATCGACTTCCATCCTGTCGTTTCCTGCTCCGGCCATAGCACCGACATGGGCGCGGTCCGAAATCACACCGCGCGACCACCATTGGACGGGGACGGAGAATTCCTTCGCCAGCGACGAGGTGCTGGTCTCGCCCCCGCTGACGGTCTCATCGCACGGCTCTTTCGGCTTCAGCTTCCGGCATCGCTACTGGTTCGACACCGTCACGGATCAGAATGGAAACCAGCTCTCCATCGACGGAGGGGTCATCGAGATCACGACCGACGACGGCAAGAGCTGGTCAGACATCGGAGACAAAGCCGATCCCGGCTACGGCATCTTCGTAGTTTTCTCCGGCAATCAGAATCCGCTCCAGGGACGTCGCGCGTTCGTCGGAACCAGCGCCGGGGCCTCGACCGACGAGCCGGCCGACTCGCCGTTCATCACGACGGCGGTCGACCTCGGAACGGCATTTCAGGGGCAGGTCGTCCGAGTGCGCTTCCGACTCGGGACCGGAGCTCAGCACGCCTCGCCAATCCTCTTCGGCTGGCAGATCGACGATGTCGCTTTCTCCGGTCTCAACAACCTGCCGTTCTACGGTCTGGTGCCCGATCGCGGTCTCTGTGGCGTAAGCATGACCACGACGGTTGCTGCCGTAGCAGCCGCCGGCACATCGACTCGACTGATCGCCACGGTCAGCTCTCCCGGCGTGGTGCCTGGTGGGACCGTCGACTTCCTGGAGAATGGGAAGATAGTCGCCGCTGCCCATCTGATCGACGGAGTGGCCACGCTGCCCGCGGGCGCACTCGACCCCGGTGTTCACAGCATCACGGCATCCTTCGCAGGGAGCACCAATTTCACGGCCTCGCAGGCAGGCGCCGTAACCTTTTCTGTCGGGCCGCTGACGCGACATCGCATCGCAGGGCATTAGTCTCGAATTCTTCACAATGGAAAGGGAACTGTGAGACAGACAAGCGAAGGGTCCGACCGAATCGTGCCGCACGGCACCCTGACGAAGTACTACGGAAGCGACTCCGAACGTTCGCGTTACCTGCGCGATCTGTTCGACCAGGGTTCGGTTCATTACGACGCCATCAACGAGCTCCTTTCGTTCGGCACTGGTCTCCGCTACCGGAAGGACGCGTTGAAGCGTAGCGGCCTGAGCGAAGGGATGCGAGTGCTCGACGTGGCGACTGGAACCGGCGGCGTGGCCCGCGCCGCTGCCAAGGTCACCGGTGAGCGCGGCGGCGTCGTAGGCCTCGATCCCAGCATCGGAATGCTGATCGAGTCACGGCGACGGTCGCCCAGCCCTGCGACCCAGGCCTTCGGCGAAGCGCTACCATTCCGCGACGCAGCGTTCAATTTCATCAGCATGGGATACGCCTTGCGCCACCTGCCCGATCTTCTGGCCGCATTCTCCGAATACCTGCGCGTCCTGCAACCGGGAGGACGCGTTCTGATCCTGGAGATCACTCCACCGCGCCGGCGTCTGGCCTATTGGATGCTGCGGATATACATGAACAACATCATTCCCTTCCTGGTGCACATGGGGACGCACAGCGGAGCGGCACGCACCATGATGGAGTACTACTGGGATACGACGGCGAACTGCGTTCCGCCCGACACCATCCTCTCGGCCATGACCCGCGCAGGATTCGTGGACGTGAAGCGAACCATGACCCTCGGCATCTTCAGCGAATACTCGGGGGCCAGGCCTTAGGCCACAACCGGCTCCCTGGGACCCTCCGCCACTTCGAAGGAAAGAATCGGGCCGCCGACTTGCGCCGGAGGCCCGAAAGAAATCAACTGATGATTGCGGTGAGATCAGACGTTGCCACTACCCTCGCCGCCGCCCGACCCACCCTGGTTCCCCGAATCATTGCGGGGCGTCTGGGGGCGTGGCGTATCGTGCTGTGACCCGCCGTCGCGGCGCGGCGCATCATGACGCGGGCCGTCCTGACGTGGTCCGCGGTCGCGCCCTCCACCGCCGCCACCTTCGCGACGCGGTCCACGGTCGCGCTCACCGCCGCGACCTCCACCCCCGCCGAAGCTCCCACGACCGCCGCCCGGTCCACGGCCACCACCCCCGCCCTCGCGTCCGCCTCGATCGCCGCCCGGACCGCGGCTGCCTTCGCGAGCGGAACGCTCGCGGGCTGCCGCTGCTTCTTCCTCAGTTGGAGGCGGCAGCACCGGTTTGCGAGAGAGACGGATCTTGCCGGTATCCGGCTCGATACCGACGACCTGCACTTCGGTCTCGTCGCCGATCTGGAAGAGATCGGTGACCTGACCGACCCGTGAGTGGGCCATCTCGGAGATGTGAAGCAATCCATCCTGACCGGGCAGGATCTCCACGAAGGCTCCGTACGGCTCGATGCGCTTGACGGTGCCCTTGTAGTTCTTTCCGATCTCGGCGCTGGCGGTGAGACCCTTGATGATCTCGATGGCCTTCTGCGCGGAGGCCGCATCACTCGAAGCGATGATGACTTTCCCGTCGTCCTCGACCTCGATCTTCGTGCCGGTCTCTTCGACGATCCAGCGGATGGTCTTGCCACCCGAGCCGATGACGTCGCGGATGCGATCCTTCGGGACGTAGATGGTGTACAGGCGCGGAGCGAACTCGGATAGCTCGGTCCGCGGGGTCTCGATGGCCGCTTTCATCTTGCCCAGGATGTAGAGCCGGCCGTCCTTCGCCTGCTGGAGAGCCTGCTGCATGATCTCGCGCGAGATGCCGGCGACCTTGATGTCCATCTGCAGGGCGGTGATCCCTTTCTGCGTTCCGGCGACTTTGAAGTCCATGTCGCCATCGTGATCTTCGGCTCCGGCGATGTCGGTCAGAACGACTGTCCGCTCCTCACCCTTCACCAGTCCCATGGCCACGCCGGCCACAGCGGCGTTGAGAGGCACGCCGGCATCCATGAGCGCGAGCGAGCCGCCGCAGATCGAAGCCATCGACGACGATCCGTTCGACTCCAGGATGTCCGAGACGACCCGGATGGTGTAGGGGAAAGCCTCCTCGGCCGGCAGCATCGGCTGCAGCGCGCGGCGGGCCAGATTGCCGTGACCGATCTCGCGGCGGGCAGGCCCCCTCATGAACTTGACTTCGCCCACTGAGAACGGCGGGAAGTTGTAATGAAGCATGAAACGCTGGAACGTTTCCCCCTCGAAGTCTTCGACGCGCTGCGCTTCCTGAGGCGTGCCGAGAGTGACAGTCACGAGGGCCTGGGTCTCGCCACGGGTGAAGATGGCCGAGCCGTGTGTGCGGGGGAGAACGCCGAGGTCGATGGTGATCGGGCGGATCTCGGCGGTCTGACGGCCGTCCAGACGCTTTCCTTCCTTCGTCATCAGATCGCGGGTAACCGTCTTCTGCATCTCTTCAAAGGCCGCCTTGTGGGCGGTCACGGCGTCGACATCTTCGGGAGCAGCGGCACCGATGATCTGCCCGGCCAGGTTATGCACTGCCTCGCGGCGGCTCTGCTTGCCGGACGTCAGGAGCGCGTCTTTCAATGCACCGCCGAAGCGATTCATGAGGGATGAGAACGTCTCTTCCGAGTACTTCGGCGTGTACTTGACCTCGATCTTCGGCTTGCCGGCATCGGCTTGAAGGGCCTTCTGAAGCGCGACGAGCTTCTTGATCTCTTTGTGCGCGGCATCGAGCGCGTCGAGCACGAGGCTCTCATCCACTTCACGAGCACCGGCTTCGACCATCACGATGGCGTCCTCAGTGCCGGCCACGATGAGGTCCAGGTCGGACAGATCGCGCTGCGAGTTCTTCGGGTTGATGACGATCTGGCCGTCGATGTACCCGACGCGAACGGCTCCGATCGGATTCAGGAAGGGGATCTCGGAGATGATCAGCGCCGCCGAGGAGGCATTGATGGCCAGGATGTCGGGATCGTTTTCCCCGTCGGCCGACAGAACCAGGCCAATGATCTGCGTTTCCTGGCGGTATCCTTTGGTGAACGAAGGACGCAATGGCCGGTCGATCAGACGGCAGGTGAGAATCTCTCTCTCCGTGGGACGGCCTTCTCGTTTGAAGAAACCTCCCGGGATCCGTCCGCCGGCGTAGGTGTACTCCTTGTAGTCGACCGTGAGCGGCATGAAGTCCCCGAGCACGACGCCCTCTTTGTAGCAGGCAGTGGCCAGAACCACGGTGTCGCCATAGCGGATCACGCAGGCGCCATTAGCCTGGCGCGCAATCGCACCAGTCTCGATCGACAGAGTCTGTCCGCCGATCTGCAACTCTTTCTTATGAGTCATGAAAACCCTTCGATGCGCAGCCCACTCATCGGCCGGCGCTGTTGAATTTTGTTGCCGAAGATGAGCTTCGGCGGGAGGGGTGAAACAAAACGACCGCGGCACCAGGTGCCGCGGTCGCCGGAGGATTTACTTGCGGATGCCGAGCTTCTCGATGATCGTCCGATACCGTTCCATGTCGACCTTCTTCAGATAGTCGAGAAGGCGGCGCCGGCGGCCAACCATCTTGAGCAGGCCGCGGCGGCTGTGGTGATCCTTCGCGTGGGCCTTGAAATGCTCGGTCATGTAGGTGATTCGGTTCGAGAGGAGTGCGATCTGCACTTCTGGCGATCCGGTATCGCTCTCGTGAGTGCGATACTGAGTTATGACTTCTGTCTTCTGTTCCTTCGTCGTCGACAAAACAAGTTCTCCTTTACAACGGTTGAGCGTACTGCAGTAAGCGGCTTGCTGATATGGAAATAAACGGAAATTTGAGCCGCGACACCATAACAGCGGGGGGGGTCGAAATCAATCCCGCCTGACTGAAGCAAGAGTGAAGGGTGAAAAGAAGCCGTCGCAGACTCTTCTTTTGACTTTCTTTCACCCTTCACCCTTCACTCTTCACTCTTTTTGAGCACTACCTTCGGCTTGACCTCCACCGGCCCCCCTTCGCGCAGCACGTTGACCACTTCGGCGATTGCAACGAGCTGATCCCTGGGGTTTCCCAGCGCCACCAGCTCCCCGCGAGCTACGGGGAGCGCCGGCATCATGATCACCGACTGGCCCTGAAGCAGCTTCTTCTCCTGGCTGAAGTCGACACGCAGCTTCTGGAGAGGGAGATCGATTTCATCGAGGGTCTGGAAGTGCGGAGGAGCCAGGATCTCATCGATCGAGGCCTCTCGCATCCGATCGAAGGGAATGGCGTCGGCAGCGCTGAATGTGCCAATGGCTGTACGTCGCAGCGATTTGAGATGCGCCGGCACCCCAGCCGCGATGCCCAGCTCGTGCGCCAGCGAGCGAACATACGTCCCCGCCGAAGAGCGCACCCGGAAGCGCACTACCGAGCCCTCGACCCCCAGAATTGAAAACTCGTGGACCGTGACGCGCTTGGTCGTCAGCGCCACCGTCTCCCCCTTCCGCGCCGCCTCGTATGCCCGGACGCCGCCGACCTTCTTGGCCGAGAACTGCGGCGGCATCTGATCGAGCTCCCCTGTGAACGGCACGACCAGAGCCGGAAAGTCGATCTTCGAAACATCCACCGGATTCGGCTCGGATGCCGGCACTCCGGTTCCGTCGTAGGAATCGGTGGCCCAGCCGAACTGGATCTCCCCTTCGTAGGTCTTTCCCATTCCCATGAGGTAGGACTGGAGCCGCGTGGTCCGCCCAACACAGAGCATCAGAAGGCCTGTTGCCAGCGGATCGAGGGTGCCCGTATGCCCGACCTTTTTGATCTTCGTCCGCCGCCGGAAGCGATCGACGACATCGTGCGACGTGATGCCGGGGGCCTTATCGACGAGAAGAATGCCGTCTGTCCCCTGCGTCGAAGCGTTGGCGGAGATCATCGTGTCGTCATCCGTCACCGCTCGTCCGTTGTCCGGGCTGGCAACCTCAGGATCACCGGCCAATCGCTCTTTCCAGCAGTCCTACCAGCGTCTTCTTCGCCTCGGACATCGGTTGCGGGATGAAGCAGCCGGAAGCCGCTTTGTGCCCCCCGCCACCGAAGGTTGCGGCCACGGCCTGTACGTCCACACCGGGCTTGGCGCGCAGGGAGACACGACAGCCGCCTTCGGCCTCTTTGAGAAGCGCTGAAACGAGGACACCATCGATCAGCCGGCCGTAATTGACGATCCCTTCGGTGTCCTCCGCTGTCGCCCCGGCCTCGCCGAAGAAGCGCTGCGGCAGGTCGATCGTGGCGATACGGCCCTGCGAGACGATCTCCATGGTATTGAGGCAAAGACCCAGCAACCTGACCGAGCCGGAGGTCACACTCTCGTTGATCCAGAGGGAGATCTGGCCAGGATCGGCGCCGGCACGCACGAGTTTCTCCGCGGCCTCGAAGGCGCGCAGAGTCGTATTCGAATAGCGGAAGAAGCCGGTGTCGGTAGCCAGCGAGATGTACATCGCCGTGGCCATCTCCGGATCCATCGGCACGCCGAGGAGGTCGTTCACCTGCATGACCATCTCACCGACCGAGGGAGCTTCGAGGTCGAGATAATTGATCTCGCCATACATCTTGTTACCGAGATGATGGTCGATGTTCACGACCGGCCCGGGAAGGACGGGGAAACCGGTGCGCTCGTGCTCGGGGCACTCCATGGTGAAAACCGCATCGATGCCATTCGGATAATCGGGCGGCAGGATGTCGCTGACGATGACCCGGTCGGCCCCCGGGATGTTGTGAAGAGGCTTGCTGAAGCCGTCGCGCACGACAATGGCCGTCCGCTTTCCCATCTTTTCGGCGATGCGGGCCAGAGCGATACTGCTGCCGAGAGCATCGCCGTCCGGGTTCCGGTGCGCGGTGATGAGGAAGGTATTGCCCTGCTGAAGACGCTCGGCCACCTGGCGGCGCCCGAGGTCGGGCGATGTCATCTCACTCATCGTTCGATTCCTCGTCAGCGGCTCCAGGCGCGCTCCGGAGGGGTTCCCGCTCCCGGGCGGCCTGCTCCTCGGTCCCCGGAGGGAGCACGTCGTGCAGGATCTGCTCGATGTTGCTGGCCCGGGCCGCGGTGGTGTCGAGCCGGAACTCGAGGTGCGGTGTGAAGCGCAGCCTGGCCCGTTGTCCGAGGAGGAAGCGGATACGGCCGTTGGCTTTCTGCAGCGCCTTGACGGCCTGCTCACCTTCGGGGCCGGAGGCCAGACTGCTAACGAATACGCGGGCGTATTGCAGATCGGGGGAGAGCTCGACGTCGGTGACCGTAACGAATCCGATCGCCGGATCGTTCAGCTCGCGCTGCAGGATCACCGAGAGGTCGGTGCGGATGGTGTCGCCTACCTGAGAGGATCGTCTTGTTTTCTTCATGATGTCTGAATGTTCGGCACCCCGAGCGGTGCAGCGTCCTCGAACTCCATCATCTCGGTTTGCCACCCGGTCAACGTGGCCTCGGCGTGAGACTCCACGAACCGGACGATACCCTCGATGATGGTCTCGGCATTCCCCCCATCACTGGTCACGATGGCAATACCGAGGCGGGCTCTCTGGTGAAGCTCCTGCAGCGCCACCTCCGCGACCGAGACTTCGAACTTGTTCCGGATGCGGTCGCGCAGACCCTTCACAACCATCCGCTTTTCCTTGAGCGACTGCGCGTATGGAATGTGGATCTCGAACAGAGCGACGGAAACGAGCATGTTGAGAATCAGGGCCGGGTGCGGGCAGGAACCGAAGGAATAGGCCAGCGCCCGCATCGCCTCCTTCGGTCCGTGACTGCCGGCCGGTCGTTATTGCAGAACTGCCGCGAGCTGCTCAACCTTGAAGGCTTCGATCACGTCGCCGACCTTCATGTCCTGGAACCGCTCGATGCCGATCCCGCATTCGAAACCCTGGCGAACTTCCGAGACGTCGTTCTTGAAGTGACGAAGCGAGGCGATCTTCCCCTCGAGGATGACTCTGTTGTCGCGCAGCAGCCGGATGCTGGCGCTGCGTGGGATCACGCCGTCGACCACCATGCAGCCGGCGATGGTCCCGGCCTTCGGGACCTTGAAGGTGTTGCGAACCTCGGCTCGTCCCTGGAAGACTTCCTGGAACTTCGGATCGAGCAGGCCGGTCATGGCCAGCTTGATCTCATCGGTCAGGTTGTAGATGACGGTGTGCAGCCGGATGTCGACCCCTTCCTTCTCCGCCAGCTCGGCAGCGCTGCGCTCCGGACGGACGTTGAAGCCGACGATGATGGCGTCGGAGGCCGAAGCCAGCAGGACGTCGTTGGTGCTGATGGCACCCACCGAGGAGTGCATGACGTTCACTTTGACCTCGGAGGTGGAGAGCTTGCGAAGAGTCTCGTTGAGGACCTCAACAGAGCCCTGCACGTCGGCCTTGACGATGAGGTTCAGCTCCTTGGCCGTGCCGCTCTGCATGCGCTGGAAGAGCTGGTCGAGCGACATGCGGTTGCCTTTCTGCCCGGAGACCGCAGCGTCGCGCACCTTCTCGGACCGCAGCTGCCCGATCATCCGGGCCTGGGTCTGCTCGTCGACGACCTGAAGGGTGTCGCCGGCGTTGGGGATGTCGTCGAAACCGGTGACGCTCACGGGCGTCGAGGGACCGGCTTCCTTGATTCGTTCGCCGCGATGGTCCGTCATCGCCCGCACCTTCCCGCTCACGGCCCCGGAGAAGAAGTGGTCGCCGATCTTCAGCGTCCCGTCCTGCACCAGTACCGTCGACACGATGCCGCGGCCGACTTCCTTCTTTGCCTCCAACACGACGCCGCGCGCGGGCGACGCAGGATTGGCCTTCGACTCCAGCAGGTCCGACGTAAGCAGAATCATGTCGAGGAGATCATCGATCCCCTGTTTCTTGGTGGCCGACACCTCGACGGAGACGACGTCGCCGCCCCACTGCTCGACGAGCACACCGGCTACTGACAGCTCCTGACGAACGCGGTCGACGTTGGCGTTCGGTTTGTCGATCTTGTTGATGGCCACGATGATTGGAACCTTGGCGGCCCGGGCGTGGTCGATGGCTTCCTTGGTCTGCGGCATGACGCCGTCGTCGGCGGCGACGACCAGGATGACGATGTCCGTCACCTTCGCGCCCCTGGCCCGCATCATGGTGAACGCTTCATGACCCGGCGTGTCGAGGAAGACGATCTTCCGGCCGCGCTTCTCCACCTGGTAGGCACCGATGTGCTGCGTGATGCCGCCGGCCTCGCCGGCTGCGACGTTGGTCTCGCGAATGGCGTCGAGCAGCGAGGTCTTGCCGTGATCGACATGGCCCATGACGGTGATGACCGGAGCGCGCGGCGTGGTGCCGGCGCTGACGGACTTCTCCATCGACTCGAGCTCCATGGCGTCTTCGAACGAGACAAAATTGGCGTCGATCCCGAGGTCTTTGGCGATCTCGGTGGCCATGTCCGCCCCGAGGGGAGCGTTGATGGAGACCATGAGGCCCTTCTTCATCATGAGGTGTTTCATGAGGTCGTTGGCCTTGATCCCGAGCTTGTCGGCCAGCTCTTTCACAGTGACACCTTCGCTCAAGGTCACCTTCCCTTCGGGTCTCTTGAACTCCAGCACCCGGGCGGAGACCGGGGCAGCCTGCTTCCGCGCGTCGCGGCGCGTCGACGGAGTCTGGGTCTCCCCTTCTTCTGTGTCCGGCATGACGATGTCCGGACCAATGTCATCGTTGATGATCTGGGTTCCGGAGAACGGACCCTTGGTAAAGAGCTGGTTATCGACTTCGACGCCGGGGGCGCGCTTACCGCGCTTCCCGGTTGTCTTCTTCTTGTCGCCGCGCTCGTCGAGCAACTCTTCGCTCGGCTTCTTGCGACGGGCACCCAGCGCGCCGCCCGGAAGCGATGGCAGAGGCGGAGGCGGCATGTTGTTGTTGCGCGCACCTGGACTACCGCCTGGGCGGAATCCGGTGCTGCCGCCGGGACGCATCCCGGGCGCTCCGCCTGGCCTCATTCCCTGGCCGGGCCGGCTGTCACCCATAGGCCGTCCGGCAGCGGGGCCAGCCGGTCCCGAAGGACGGTTGTACCCGGGACGCGGGGCAGCTGGACCAGCGGCCGTGGCGCTGTAGCCTGGGCGTGGTACGTTATTCGCCGGCCGATACTGCGGTTGCTGACCCTGATAGTTCGGCCGCGGCGCATTGCCGACACGCGCACGCGGGCCGGTCGGACCGGACGGTCCAGCCGGGCGAACATGGGGAGGTGGAGCCATCGAAGGTGCCGGCGCTGCCGGGGGCGGCGGAGTGGGGGCGGCCGGCGGAGGGGCCGGCGTCTCGACCGGAGGAGGCAGGGCGGCAAGAGGCTTTTCCGCCACGACCGGCTTCTCGCGCGCCGCGCGCTCCTGCTCGGCCTCTTCCTGTTCGACCGCTTCGACGAACTCGGGAATGATCACAGCGGGTGTCGGAGGAGCGACGACCGGCTCTTCCTTCGGCGCCTCGGCCCGGACGCGTGGGGCCGTCTTGACGATGGGGCGAGGAGGCTTGACCGCTTCCTTCTTCTTTTCGACCAGCGGCTTGTCTTCGCGGACGATGACTGTTCGAGGGCGCGCAGCGAGCTTCTTGCCAGTGAGGATTGCTCTGATCACTTCGGGCTCGAGAGCCTGTGAAGGATCGTCGATCGACGCGCCAAGCGACTGCAGCTTGAAGACGAGATCCTTATCGGGAATCCCCATCTGTTTCGCGAGATCACTGACTCTGACGACCTTTGCCATTCCCTACGCTCCTTGATCTGACCCCACGCCCCCGGGGCGACCGAACAACCAGCAGAAATACAGCGGCTTGCCTCGCCGCATGCGAGGCCTCACCGTGGCACGCCGGCGCTCACGCCGGCATGCGCGCGTCACTCTTCGACGTGAGCCTCTTCAGCCTGGGGCGCTGATGCTTCGGCTTCGGGCGACTCCTCGTCGCCGGCCTCCGCATCCGCATCCTCGTCTTCTTCTTCGTTGGTCGCCGGCTGATCGACCTCTTCGTGCTTGCGAGCCGTCTCGATGATGCTGGCAGCCAGGTCGTCGTCGATTCCGTCGATCTGCGTGAGATCCTCGATCGAGGCGTTGAGCACCGAGTCGAGATCGTCGTAACCGGCCGCCTCGAGCTTGTCCGCCAGCTCAGGATCGAGGTCGTCGATCTCATGAACGTTGGTCTCGGCGCGCGACTCGGCCATCGCTTCCTGCAGCATCGCCGTGAGCGCGTCAGCCACTTCGTCCTTGACCTCTTCTTCCGACTTGATGTCGATCTTGGCGCCGATCAACTCGGCAGCCAGTCGAACGTTCAGGCCGCGCTTGCCGATGGCCAGCGAGAGCTGATCGTTATCGACGATGACGTCGAGGTGTGGCCGGTGGGCCTGCTCATCCGAGGTCACGCTGACGCGCGTGATCTTGGCTGGCGCCAGCGAGTTCTGCGCGAACACGACGATGTCCTCGTTCCAGGGGATGATGTCGATCTTCTCACCGCGCAACTCCCGGATGATCGACTGCACGCGGCTCCCCTTCATGCCGACGCAGGCGCCGACCGGATCGACGTCGCGCTCGCGCGAGGTGACTGCAATCTTGGCCCGCTCGCCCGGCTCGCGCACGGCGCCCTTGATGATGACCGTGCCGTCGTAGATCTCCGGCACTTCCATCTCGAAGAGCTTCATGAGCAGACGCGGATCGGTGCGCGAGAGGACGACCTGCGGCCCCTTGGGCTGGGTGTGCACATCGACGATGACGGCTTTGATGCGATCGCCCTGCGAGTAACGCTCGGCCCGCGACTGGTGCGAGCGCGGGATGATGCCTTCGGTCTTGCCGTTGAGGTCGACGATCATGTCGCCGCGCTCGAAGCGCTTGACGTAGCCGTTCTCCAGCTCTCCCATCTTGTCGGCGAACTCGGTGTAGACCTTCTCCCGCTCCGCCTCACGCACCTTCTGGTAGAGCACCTGCTTGGCCGACTGCGCCGCGATGCGGCCGAAGTCCTCGGCCTGCTTCGTCAGCGGGATCTTCAGCTCGTCGCCCTGCTCGACTTCGGGGTCGATCTTCTGCGCTTCGTAGGTCCGGATCTGCGTGTGCGGATCCTTGACCACGTCCACGACTTCCTTTGTCACGTACGTGAGCCGGATGGTGCCTCCGACCTCCGCGGCAGGATCGAGCTCCCTGGCCTGATCGAGGGTGAACTGCGCCTGCGGGTCTTCGATCTGATCCTCGTTCTCGACGACTTCCTTGACGACGTAGATCTGGACGGTACCGGCGACCCGGTCGAGGACGGTCTGAATCGGCTCGCGCGTCTTGTAGTACTTGCGGGCCGCGGAGGCCAGCGCATCCTCGAGCGCCTCGAACACGCGCTCGACGTCGATCGACTTCTCGTACGCCAGCGCTTTGATGTTCTTGCTCAGATTCTCGTCGAACATGTGTCTACTACTCCTTGTGAATCTCGTGGCGCGTAAAGCCAACATCCGATCGGCTGAGGCCTCGACCCCTGCCGATAACGGATCACCTCGTCAGATCTCGACTTCCAGGCGGGCTTCCTTGATCTCCGCGAGGGGGACCTCGTAGTCCGCATCTTTCTTCATCACCGGATCCGTAACCACGATGCGAGCGCCGTCGAACTCCTTGAGACGGCCGACGATCACATGCAGTCCGCGTATCGCTCTTGCCGTCTTCACCCTCACCAGACGGCCGATGAACTTCTGATAATCAGAATCCCTGTAGAACTTCCTATCGAGCCCGGGCGACGACACCTGCAGCTCGAACTCCCCCGGAATCGGGTCTTCTACATCGAGGTAAGTGCTCACCTGATGAGAGATGAGCTGACAATCGTCGATGTTGACACCCCCCGGCTTATCGATATCCACCCGGAGCAGGAACTCGCGCCCCTGCCGTTTGTATTCAATATGTACGAGCTCCAGACTCTCTGCCTCGACGATCCTCTCGATCTCTTCGTGAACCCGCTCGGGCAACTGACTCATTTCGAATGCCCTTACAACAAAAAAAGCGGCCGAAGTCGGCCGCTTTCGATCCCTCTCGTCTTCGAAAGCTGTCGAATGATAGCACGCTGCTACAAGAGCTGACAACACACTGATTGCAGAGGCGATTCCGGACTTTCCGGCCCCGCGATCCGGAGCGGGCGGAGGCCCGGACGAGCCCGCCAGCCTGGCGCGCTCCAGAACCCTCCCGAAACGCGACACAGCCGCGGTCTGTTCCACACGACTCCGATGCGCAGCCAGGACCGATGGTCCGATCCCGGTCGATGCTAAAGTCCGCCGCCATGCCGCGCTCTCTACAGATCGCCATCTTCGTCGCCGCTCTTCTCTTGTGCCTGACTCCCTGGGCCTCCCCTCCTCTGGCTCTGGCCCTCGGGCTGGCGGTCGGCCTCGCCAGTGGACACCCTTATCCCCGCCTCAACCCGAAGGCGACCAAGCTTCTCCTTCAAGCGTCGGTAATCGGGCTCGGATTCGGGATGAACCTCGAGAGAGTCCTCCAGGCCGGGAGAAGCGGATTTCTATTCACTGTAGCGACGATCAGCGGCACTCTTCTGGCCGGTTTCCTCGTCGCGCGTCTGCTCTCCATCAATCCGACCATCGCCCACCTGATCTCCTCGGGAACAGCGATCTGTGGAGGAAGCGCGATCGCGGCCGTCGCTCCGGTCATCGATGCAAGCGACGAAGAGATCTCCGTCGCACTGGGAACCGTCTTCATCCTCAATTCGGTGGCGCTCTTCCTCTTTCCACTCATCGGAGCGCAGCTGGGGATGACTCAGATGCAGTTCGGCGTCTGGGCGGCCATCGCCATCCACGACACCAGCTCCGTAGTCGGAGCCGCCGCGAAGTTCGGCAACGAGGCGCTGCAGATCGCAACCACGGTCAAGCTGACTCGCGCCTTGTGGATCGTTCCGCTGACGCTCGGCACCGCGTTTGCCGTCCGCCATCGAGGGAGGGGAATGGCGGCGGGAGGCCATGGCATCCCACGGGCGAAGATCACCATCCCCTGGTTCATCTTCTGGTTCCTCGTCGCGTCGGTGATCCGGACGCTGGTTCCGGGCTGGGGGCCGCTCTGGGAGGGCGGGACGGTGGCGGCGAGAATCGGCCTGACGGTCACGCTCTTCCTCATCGGAGCAGGGCTTTCGCTCGACAGCCTCAAGGAAGTCGGCATACGCCCTCTTCTTCTTGGAATCATCCTCTGGGTGGCGATCTCGGCGACCTCGCTCTGGGCCGTGCGAACCATCCTTTGAGGAAGGTATCTCGCATTGAAAAAAGGAGGGCCGCTCCGTCGCGGCCCTCCTGGCGTCAGCAGCGGTCAGCAGAGGCTCATTTCATGACTTCATACGGCCTCATCATGTCGTTGTCTTCGTGATCGAGAATGTGGCAGTGCCACATGTAGCCGGGACCTTTCGTCGGATCGAAAGGATAGAGGTTGATTCCCGGCTTCGATGCGCCGGTCAGCGTGCTCGTCGGCGCCCATCGGACGATGATCCTCATGACCTGGCCCGGGATTGCCTTGGCCGTGTCCTTCCATCCTGCTTCCTCCGGCTGCGGCGGCGCGGCGTCGCCCACGAGGTAGGGAGCGATGTCCGGGTTGCCGCCGACCATCGGAACGCCCTTCTGTCCGTTCGAGAGAGCGATCGTCGCTCCGGCGTTGTACGGAAGCGGCGGACCGAATCCCGGACAGGGGTTGAGCGGGTCGAGCCCTTCGCATCGGGAGGGCAGCGGGGTACCGAAGGCCAGCGCCCATTCCCCCGGAATGGGAGGATTGATGCCGTCATCGAAGCCGATATAGCCGTGGCCGGAAGGGTCCTTCGAGCCAAACGTGCCATCGACGTCGATCGTCTCGCGATTGAGGATCTGGAACTGCACGAGGTGCGTATGAATCGGATGCGCATCCATCGTGAGATTGACGATCTCCCACAACTCGGTCGAACCGATGCGCGGCTGTTCGGTAATGCCATCAGCGAAGTCGCGCGCGATATTCGGAGACATCGTGCCGTCGAAGTGCGTGTTGTTCAAGAGAACCTCGAGCGGCCCGCCAGGTCCCTCGTGCTCCTTCAGGGCCAGCCGGCGGACCTTGTCGATCCTGACAGTGCGGTCTATGTGGCCCTTACCATCGGTCAGGCGCGGGATGGGAAAGGGCCGCCGGCACTCCGTCACCGGATTGCAGCTCGAATCTTTGGCCCTCTTCTCGCTCACGCGGAACTGCATGAGTGTGGCCATGCCCGGCTGGTCTACTCCGGGGATGAGCCCGCTCGGGAAGGGGACCGCCGCATCGTTGGTAACCAGCACGTTCTGCCCGGCGAGCTGGCTGAAGTCGACGATGAGGTCGGCCCGCTCCGCCGGCGCGAGGAACACGTTCGCGACCGGCGCGGGAGCGTCGAGGTAATTGTCATCCGCGCCGATCTGATAGACCTTCGCCGCTCCGAAGTTCAGCCGGTACATCCGGGCGTTCGAAGCGTCGAGAACGCGGAACCGATAGCGTCGCGGCTCGACGTTCAGGAACGGCCATGGGGCGCCATTCACAATCGACACATCGCCGATGAACTCGGGAATCCAGAACGGATGCACGTCGGGATTCGGGGGTCCGCCGTTCAGATTGCTGATGGCGCTGTCCTTGCCGCTGCCATCAGGGAAGAAGAGCTGGCTGTTTGTGTCGAACTGGCGATCCTGAAATGCGAGCTCGATCTCCTGCGGTCCGGCGGGAAGATTCCGCGGTTCGCGGTCCGCATCGCGGAGCAGGTAGAAGGCCTCCAGACCGCTGTAGACGTTCGTTCGCGTGGAACCCAGGGCGTGATCGTGGAACCAGAGCGTGCCCGGCTCCTGCGTGTTGCCGTAGACGTACACCGTTTCACCGCGCTTCGTCGGTCCGACCGTCGTGAATCCCGGACCGGTTCTGCCGTCTGCGGTGAACCACGCCGTCGGGTTTCCGTCGAA
>JADGNX010000242.1 GCA_017883265.1 Thermoanaerobaculia bacterium | reverse complement strand
TCTACGACCGCGCCAGCCAATTCTGTGCAAGGGAAAGCAAGGAAGTTGAGATCGTAATCCTCAACAGGACAGGGCCAGATGCTCCCACCACCAGCCGCCTGCCGAGAGCGGCCAGGGCGGAACTGCTGTTCAAATGCGTGGCAAAACCGGCCGGCACGCCGTGAGCGAAACCGATGCGCGGGCTATCTCACGCGCTCACCCGAGCTGCATCAACTCGAAGCGGGAGTGGTCTCGCGGAATCAACGACTGGTAGGTCGCATCCAGCTCTTTCTGCGACGACTCTGCGAAGGCGAAGCGCTTGCCGTTACAGTCCCTGGTTGCCGGCACCTCCTCCACGCTTCTTGCTGGCGATCGCGCGGGGGCTCTGTCCCGTCCACCGCTTGAATGCGCGCGAGAACGCGGCCGGATCGGAGAAGCCGACCAGATAGGCCGTCTCGTTCACCGAGATCTTCTTTTCGCGCAGGTAGTGGACCGCCATGGTGTGGCGCAATTCGTCGAGCACCTTTTCGAAGGTCACACCCTCGATTTTCAGCCTGCGAAACAGCGTCTTGCGGCTGAGCCCGAGGCTGGTAGCGATCATCAGCATGTTCGCGTTGCCGGTGGGCAGGATGGAGATGAGCAGGCTCTCGACGCGGCCCCTCGTCGATTTTGACCGATCCAGGCGCTCGAGCAGCTCATCCGCGTGCGCACCCAGGATGCCAGCGACATGACGCGAGCCGGGGGTCGTTTCCGTTCTCCGGGTCATCCAGGCGTCATCGGTCACAAGGGCGTTCCTGTCACTCTCGAACACGACAGGCACTCGAAAGATCCGATCGTACTCTGCGCGATACGCCGGCGCCCGGTGCGTGAAATGGACTGCGCTCGCAAACTGTGCGTGGCCTAAGTACCGCCGCGATGTGCAGACCATCCGGGCGAAAGCGGATTCGGTGAGCTCAGGAAAATCATTCGGGTTCCGGCGCGTGTCGACCATCCAGACCTGTATGGCAGGACCAGCGGGGCGGCGCTCGAGCACAAAGCGATCGCCCGATCCTGCGGTATCGACATCAATCATCAGTCGCGCATACCGATTCAGCAGCGCGAAGCCGTCCGCCATGCTCTCCGAGGCACCGCCAAGGAGGCCAACGATCGATATCTCCGCCATTTCGACCGCCTCGCCGTAGTGCAGGGCAAGCGCGGGATCCTGGCACAGCTCCTGACCCGCTCGCATGAGCGCAACGTATTTCGCGAACGGGATGCGGCCGTCCTGGTCCTGCAACTCCGCTGGATCGATCCCGGATCGCTCAGCCAAAGCCTTGCGGCTGGCTCCCTTTGCCACGGCAAAGTCCATCAGTGCGCGGGTGCCACCGGCATTGACGGTGAGCTCAGTCATACCGTTGCGGCCTCTTGAACATAGACACCGCCAGGCCTGCGTCGGCGCGCCTCGCTCACCACGCCGATCGCTGCGCCATCTGGTACCAATTCAGCCAGGACGCTCCACTTGTCATCTGCGGTCATGCATTTGATCCCCAGCATCATGTCGTTCGCCGCCGTCGTGAATCACGATACGGCAGAATAGAAGCAGGAAAAAACGGGAGCCGGCTGGTTCGGAAGACGCTCGATGGCGTCGACCGCGGCCACGTCCTCTCACAAACATCAACTGGTGTTCGAGGTGAATCGGTCATGAAATGGGCCATTGTCCTCCTTTGCGCCACGCTGGCACTTCCCGCATCCGCACAGCTCCAGCAAGGCGTGACTCTTTTCGAGCAGGGCCGCTACGACGAGGCGAAGAAGATCCTCGCGCCCCTTCCAAACGACCCTGGCGCGGTCGAAACGTTGGGACGCATCGCCCTGGCGGAGGGCGACGACGAGCGCGCCATCGAACTGTTCGAAAAGGCCGTAAACATGCGCCCGAGCTCCGCGGCCTATCACTTTCGCCTCGGCCAGGCGCTCGGGGCAAAAGGACAGAAGGCGAGCCTGTTCGCCCGAATGTCCCTGGCCGGTCGCTTGAAGAAGGAGTTTGAGAAGGCTGTCGCACTCGATCCCAACCACCTCAACGCGCGCCTGGGCCTAATTGACTTCTACGTGATGGCGCCCGCTGTCATGGGCGGCGGCGAAGAGAAAGCGATGCAGCAGGCGGCCGACATCAGGAAGCGCGATGCGACCATGGGCCACAGCGCATACGCCCGCATCTACACCCTTCAGAGGAAGAACGATCTCGTTCGTAAGGAGTGGCAGGACTTCGTCCGGGAACAGCCGAAGTCGCCGATCGCCCACAGCCTTTACGGCTCGTTCGTCGGCACTATCGACCAGAAGGTGAAGGAAGGTTTCGATGAGATCGACCTGGCCATCAACCTCGACCCGAGCTACATGCCAGCCTGGTACCGCCTCGGCAACCTCGCCGCGAACAGCGGCGCGCAGCTCGCGCGCGGCGAAGAGGCACTGAAGAAGTACCTCACCTACAAGCCGGCTGAGAACGAGCCGTCACCGGCGAATGCACACTACTTCCTCGGCATGGTTTACGAGAAGCAGGGGAAGGCGGCGGAGGCGAAGCGGAGCTACGCTGAGGCGCTGAAGTTCACACCATCATCGAAGACGTTCGCCGAGGCCCTGACACGCGTCTCGTCGGGAAGGTGAAGGACCATTGACATGAATTCAGCCAGGAAAACGGCGAGAGTTGCAGGACTGCTGTATGTGCTGGCCTGCTTTCACGCTCCCTTCAGCCTCATCTATCTTCCATCCGCGCTGATGGTGCCCGGAAACGCCATGGCTACCGCCAACAAGATTCGGGCTTCGGAGCTGCTTTTACGTATGGGCATCGTGAGCGATCTGGTAACGAACATCATCTTCATCTTCGTAGTTCTGACGCTATACCGGTTACTCAAGGGAGTCGACCCTCATCAGGCTATGCTCATGGTGATCTTGTGGCTGGTCTCAGTCCCCATAGCGTTCATCAATACACTGAACAGACTGGCCGCCCTGATACTCCTGAGCGGGGCTGATTTCTTGTCGGTATTCGCACAAGGTCAGAGTGAAGCCATGGCAATGGTGTTCCTCAGACTGTATAGCCAGGGAAATATCGTGAACCAGATATTCTGGGGTCTCTGGCTCCTGCCCTTCGGGATTCTCGTATTCAAATCCGGCTTCATCCCTCGAATTCTAGGCGTCCTTCTGATCATTGCATGTTTCGGCTACGTGGCCAGTAGTGTCATCTATTTGCTCGCGCCACATTACGGGCCGATTGTTTCCAGGTTCATGATGATGCTCGAGGCCCTCGGGGAATTGCCGATTGTCTTCTGGCTCCTGGTAAAGGGGGTAAGGGTTCAACCAAGAGGCGAGCCAGCCTGAAACTTCACAACCACCATTCGTGAATGATCATTCGCTGAGGACACGAGAGAACTGCCATTGTGAGGACTGGAGCTCCTCCCGGCTTCGTCGTCAACCTCGTGCTCCTCGCTCTGATCGTCGTTGGCCTGGCACTGTCGCTATGGAGCCACGACAATGCGTGACAGAACCGGCCGGCACTCCGTGAACGAAGCCTATGCGCGGGCTCTGGCCCGCGCATAGGCAGTCGATCGGGGGCTCTCTCACGCGCTCACCCGAGCTGCATCAACTCGAAGCGGGAGTCGTCTCGCGGGATCAGCGACTGGTAAGTCGCATCCAGCTCCTTCTGCGACGACTCGGCGAAGATCCCGGTACCCTGATAGTGGCTGGTACCGGCGGCGTCGGCGAGAACGATCACTCCCTTCCCCTCACGACAGAGGATCTGCATTCGCCATCCGCTGGCCGTGTGCTCGAGCGAGACGCAGCGCTGCATGGTGAGCGGCATCTTGCGCGCGCCTGGGCTGTCGGCGAATATCGGAAGAGCGATCAGGAGACAGAGGACACCGAGAGCTGTGCGTTTCATGATGCTTTCTCCTTATGGCGTCTGCTTGATTGCCGCGGGGGTTTGCCGTTTGCCACCGGCGCCGCGGATCAACTCGCGCCAGCCATCACTATCGGATTGAGATCGTGAGAAGTCCTTGCGAACTTCTCATGGTTCATTGACAATCCTTTCTTTGATGGCGGCCTGGTCTCGCGAGGCGTGCCGGCTCGCGTGGCCTTAGGGCGGCTCTCTCTGCCGTCCCCTGGAGATCCGGATCGATGCGAGTACGGTTCGGCGATTTCACTTTCGACGACGATCAGCGTCAGTTGCGGAAAGGTGCTGAAGACATCCATCTCTCGCCGAAGGAATTCGAGCTTCTGCAAATGCTGATCGCCCGCCGGCCGAACGCGCTGTCGAAAGCCGCCCTCCACAGCGACCTATGGCCTGCCACATTCGTGTCGGATGTGAGCCTGGCGGCTCTCGTGGCCCGGCTGCGGTCCGCTCTGGGAGAGCCGGCGCGCGGCGGACAGATCATCCGCACCATCCACGGCTTCGGCTATGCATTCCTGGCCGACGCCAGCGAGATGGCCGATGATTCGGCCGCGCCATGCTGGCTGACCTGGAGCAATCAGAGAATCCCGGTAGGCGAAGGAATGAACGTGATCGGGCGCAGCTCCGACGTGCAGATTCCCATCGAATCCGAATTGGTGTCGCGCCGGCATGCCGTGCTGCAGGTCAGCCGATCCGTGGTCACGATCGAGGATCTCGGCAGCAAGAATGGCACGTGGGTACGAGGGGAGCGGGTGACCGGTCCGGTCACTCTCGATGACGGCGACGAGATCCTGATCGGTCCCGAGCGCCTGACGTTTCACAGCCTTCTGACCCCCGGCCGGACGGCGACGCATGTATCGCCGGCCTTTGATCCCTGACACCGCTCGAAGAACAACGCCAGGAACCGTGATCGTCTCGTTTCTGCTCTTGCACTCCGTCCTTCTGGGACAGTCGGCTACACCGCCGAATGCCGGTGGATCGACGACTCCGCCGGGCTTCTACGACCCGAATCCGCAAAGCATCTGGAATCGGCTCAACGAGGCTCTCTTCATTCGCAGCGACCAGAGCGGAGTCAGGTATGGCGACGATGCGCTGGACCTCCTGCTGTGGCCCGATACGGAGTATCTGCTCACCGGGCAGTCGCATCAGCGTGCTCTCGCTGTTCTTGACGAAGTCCTGCGCGCACACGCCGAGAATCAGATTCGGGATCCTCTGAAGCGGGCCCTCCTGCAGCGCAGGCTGTGGGCTGTTTTCGATTGGTCCACCCAGAGGAGGAATCATGATCGGGAGCGGCGAGAGTTGCAGGTCAGGCTGGCCGAAGTGCTGCGCCGGCTGGCGCCGACCCGCAAAGAAATCGACTCTCTTCCCGACAACTACGCCCGGGCTCTGGCCTCGGGGGCATTTGCCGGAGAGTACGACCCGGCACATCGCGATCGTCCGTTTCTTCCTTCGGATCTTTTTCAACCGCGCGGGCCGTGGGTCTGCATCAGGGGAGACGACGGACCGGTTGCCGAGTCGCATGTAGGCGGCTTCTCGGGTCGCTCCCGCTTCCTTGTCTTTGTGCGTCTTCCCGAGGGCCGCAAAGCGACGCTGGAGTATTTCGCGAGTCTCTGGAATGTTCCGCAGCCCTGGGTCGACGGTCAGTTAGACGTCGGACGTGGGGCGCTCAATCCAGATCTGCCGCAATTTCCGGTGGGAACCGAGGTCGCGTTGGTGCGTCAGATGATCCTCTTCGACAATCAGGGGACGCTGGTGGCAACGCCGATCACGGAAAGCGTCGAGCTCCGCGTCTATCGGTCGATCACGGCCAGGCACGATCGCAATGACGTCGGC
>JADGNX010000241.1 GCA_017883265.1 Thermoanaerobaculia bacterium | reverse complement strand
GCTGCGTCAAACGGCGAGATGCGCACCAGACGGTGAACCCCGTGCTCCGATTTCAGGTATCCATAGGCATAATCGCCGCGAACCATGAAGGTGGCGCTCTTCAGCCCTGCTTCTTCGCCGGCCTGGTAATCGACCATCTCGGCGCTGAAGCCTTTGCGCTCGCAGTATCGGAGATACATCCGCAGCAGCATCTCGGCCCAGTCCTGCGACTCGGTGCCGCCGGCACCCGGATGGATGGCCAGGATGACGTCGCGGTCGTCATGTTCGCCGGAGAGCTTCATCGTCATCTCGATCTTCTCGAGCTCCGCGTCCAGCTCAGTGACGATCGAGCGGATGTCTCCCTCCACGCCTTCCCCCTCACGGTCCAGCTCTACGAGGACGTCGAGCTCCTCGGCCTTCGCCTCGATCGACTGGCCGGTCTGCAGCCGCTTCTCCACCCGGCTGCGCTTACGCCCTACGTCCTGAGCTTCTTCCTGGCGATCCCAGAAGCCGGGGGCGGACATCTCCCGCTCGATTTCCGAGAGGGCTCTTTTTGCGCCATCGAGGTCAAAGATAACTCCGGACCGCCGTGAGGCGATCGCGAAGGTTGTCGACTTTGATTCTGACTTCGTCGTTCATCGGACTCCAGTGACTTCGCCGTTGGATCTGGATTCATTCGGGAGGACCGGGGCGCGCCTTCGCCGCACGATCGTCACAGCTACGATCCCGCAGGCCAGCCAGGCGAACCAGTCGCCGAATCTTACATAAGCGGTCTGAGAATGTCGCGCGTGGAATTCGGGGAAGAGGATCCCCTGCCGATTCATCTCCAGGGACTGGAGCAGCCGTCCGTCGGGATCGACGAACGCCGAGATCCCCGTCGTGCCGGCACGAAGCAGGTACCGGTCTGTCTCCACGGCCCGCATCCGCGCCATGTTCAGGTGCTGGCGAGGGGCAGAGGTTCCGTCGTACCACGCATCGTTCGTGATGGTCACGAGGACATCGCTGCCAGCCCGCACCTGCTGCGCCACGGCGCGGGGGAAGACGATCTCGTAGCAGATGGCCATGCCGTAGCGCAGCTTGCCGGCCAGCGGGGTCTCACGGGTGCCAAATTGAAACTCTCCCACCGCATGAACCAGTTTCCTGGCGAAGAAGAGCATCCTCCGCAAGGGGACGTATTCTCCGAAGGGGACGAGCTTGATCTTGTCGTAATGCCCGACGGTCACGCCGTCGGTAACGAGATACGCAGCGTTCCACAGCTTGGTCGGATCACTGGCATCCTCGGCCACCGATCCGAGGATCATATCCGTATGCTCCTTCCGGGAGAGCGACTCGATGAAGCTGCGGTAGAAGCCGGTCGAGGCGTAGGTCAGCGGGACCGTCGACTCCGGCCAAACGATGACATCGGGATGTACGGCCGATGCGGCTTCCGACAGACGAACCATGCGCTGGAAGATGTCCATCGTGCTCGTGTCGCTCCAGCGCATCTCCTGCGAGATGTTCGGCTGGATCAGTGCGGCCCGATAGGTTCGGCTGCGGTCGGCCTTCTCTTCCCGCCCATCTGCAGCGACGGCCAGAGCCCCAATGGCGGCCCAGATCGCCATGCACAGGATGACAGATCCGAACACGCGCAACATGCGGCGCCGGCTGGGAGCCGTGGCCATCAGCCAGGCCATGGCGATCGATGGAAGGACGACCAGAGCCCCGGTCGCGTACGGTCCGATCCAGCGGTCGATCCGTATGAGCGCCGTGTAGTTGATGATGGCTGCCGAGATCAGGTCCCATGGGAATCCGCTGAAGAGCCAGGTGCGTGCATATTCGGTCGCCACCCAGGCCAGCGGGACCAGCAACCAGCGGCGAAAGCCGGCGTCGAGACGTACGAGCGAAACGAGAAGCGAGAAGAGTCCGCCGTAAAGGCCGAGGTAGAGCGACATGGCTACGAAGAGGGAGACGCCTGTTGCATAAGGAAGGCCGCCGTACTGCGACATCACCTTGATGACCCAGGGGACAGTGATCAGCCAGCTGATGGCGTATCCAAGCCATCCGAGGAGAAACGCCTCGAGTCTCGATCGCGTTGAGGCGATCGCAGCGACCAGCGGCCCGAGAGCGATGAAGGCCAGCCAGCCGATCTCGATATTCGGAAAGCAACAGGCCAGCAGGACGCCCGATGATGCCGCCGCGAAGAAGCGGACGGAGCGATGCCTGAGGAGAGCGGGAGCGGACAACATGGGGGTCGCGCCCCCGATGCGCGCCGAGCGTGGCGGGATCCGTTTGCCGGTCACTTCTTGAAGAGATTCTCGAAGGCACTCCGGGCATCATCCGGAGTGACGACTCTTCCACCCTTGCCCGGCGCGAGGTCGCGGACGATTTTCGGCGCAAAGAGGGCACATTCGTTGCGCGTGCTCTTCGAGGTGATGCGGACTGGGATGGTTTCTCGGCATTCCCAGAGAGTCGTCGTATCGAAGTGCTTACAGTTGCTGCATGAGTGCAGGTCGGCGCCGCATTGACAGACGGACTCGGGCGTCAACTCCCCCAATCCATGCTGCAGGCCGCCGCACTTGTTGCACTTGAAGGCCTCGGGCCCGAAGCCACCGGTCGTCCGGCCGCGCGGGCCGCCTTCCAATCGTTCTTTCTGGGGCTCCGGTCGGGGATGGTCTGAGCGGGATTTCTTCTTGTCAAAGCCCCCGCTGTCCTGATAGCCGCTGTGTCTGTACTTGCGATCGCTCACGATCACCTCACGAATACAAAATAGAAGACCCCCATGACCAGAACGAGTCCGACCAGAAACAGCATGAGTCGGATGGCCACACGCGCCAGTTTCAGCACGAGGATGATCGCCAGAACGATGACCACCAATGCGATCATCTCGTTGAGTCCCGGAGGCTTCATAGTTTACTTTGCGGTCCGAAGTTCCGGCCCTGTGGCCAGCTTCCCTCCGCG
Organism: Thermoanaerobaculia bacterium; assembly: GCA_017883265.1. Classification (GTDB taxonomy): domain Bacteria; phylum Acidobacteriota; class Thermoanaerobaculia; order Gp7-AA8; family Gp7-AA8; genus JADGNX01. Next base: position 2,823 of record JADGNX010000241.1, on the reverse strand, counting down.
GGTGCCGGCGCATGCCGGCCGCCCGCGCAACGCGATCGAGACTGTCGCAAATCGGCTCTCGTCCTCAGCTCGCACTGCAGCTGACTCAGGACATGTTCAATCCGGAAATCCGACGGTCGCGGGGACTTCTGGCGCGGCGCAGTCGATGGGAGATCCGGCGCAAAGAGGGTCTGAATTGCGTCGAAGCGGCAGGTGCCGCCAGGGAATAATGATCTCCGTCTCACAGGACTAAACGCAAAGGCTGCTCGATGTATTGCCTCAGCGTCTTGAGGTACTCGGCGCCGAGGGCTCCATCGACCACCCGATGGTCGCACGACATGGTCACTTTCATCCGGTCGCGGATCACAACCTGCCGGTCGATGACCACGGTCCGGGGCGCCGCCGCCCCGATGGCCAGAATGGCTACATTGGGAGGGTTGATGATGGCCGTGAACTCTTCGATGCCCCACGCGCCGAGGTTGGAGATGGTCATCGTGCTGCCCTGATATTCGTCCGGTTTGAGCTTTCGATTGCGAGCTTTCTCCGCCAGACTACGTACGTCGGCCGCGATCTCGGCGACGGACTTCTGATCGGCATTACGGACTACAGGAGTCAGCAGTCCGTCGGGCGTAGAGACCGCGATGCCGATGTGAACCTGGCCGTGGAGTTGAATGGCCTCCTCGGTGAAACTGGCATTGACGTAGGGATGATGACGCAAGGCCAGCGCCGCCGCCCGGACGATGAAATCGTTGACGCTGAGCTTCGAGCCGGCAATCTCTCCCAGTTGATCGCGCAGGGCCAGGAGCGTCGTGACGTCGTAATCCGCGGTCAGGTAGAAGTGCGGAATCGGGCCGGTGGATTCGGAGAGTCGCTTGGCGATGGTCCGACGCATCGCGGTCAAGGGGACCTTCTGATCCTCGAGCGGGGCGGCGGCGACGAATCGCGCTTCCGGCTTCCGGCCAGCCGGGGCGGGCTGCGACGAGCCGGAAGCAGACTGCGGCGCTGCCGGAGCCGGAGCGGCGCTCTGCATCCGTTTCACGTCGCTGGCTACGATGCGCCCGCTCGGGCCGCTTCCCTGCACCGAGTCGATGCGCAATCCGAGCTCCCGGGCCATCCGGCGCGCCAGTGGCGAGGAACGGCGACGCTCCCCGCCTTCGTCCGGAACGGATTGGTCGCTGGTAGCCTCCTCCCCCGCCGAAGGCTTCTCTTTCGACTCCGGCGCGGCCGGCTCGGACGGCTTCTCGCCCGCGGATCTCGCTTCCACCGGTTCCGTTTCAGGGGTCTTCTTCCTGTCATCTTCTTTACCCGGATCGGCCACTTCCTTCTTCTCAGCCGCCTTCGCCGCCGCCGGCTTCTTCGAAGCCGCTGCGCTGCCGCCGGGGCCGATGTTGGCGAGATGGCCTCCCACGGGAGCCATGGTCCCTTCGGCCACCGTGATCTCTTCGAGAACGCCGTCCTCCTCGGCTTCCAGGTCGAGGTTGACCTTGTCCGTCTCAATCTCCAGGACCGGCTCGCCCTTCTTCACCGAGTCGCCAGCCTTCTTGTACCAGCGGATGACCTTACCTTCAGTCATCGCGTCACCCATCTTGGGCATGATGATCTCGGCCATTAAGTCTCCCGGGGCTGAGCGTCGATGATCGAGAGCCAGGCGGCGCTCAACTCTTCTCCAGCTCTGCCGCTCAGTCTTCACCTCTGTACATCACCTTACGAATGGCATGGAGTACCTGTTCCTCGTGGGGCACCGCGAGCAGCTCGAGATTGCGGGCGTACGGCATCGGTACGTCCTCACCGGTGACGCGGGCCACCGGAGCATCGAGCTCGTCGAAGACCGTCTCACTGATCGCCGCTGCGATCTCCGCAGCAGCGCCGAACAGCTTCCACTGTTCCTGGACCACGACGGCGCGATGGGTCTTGCGGACCGATTGATAGACAGGCTCCATGTCCAGAGGCCGCAGGGTCCGAAGGTCGATGACCTCCGCTTCGATACCCTTCTCGGCCGCGAGCTTGTCGGCCACGGCCAGCGACATCTGCATCATCCGGCTGTAGGCAACGATGGTGACATCCTTCCCCTCCCGGACCACGCGCGACTGTCCCAGCGGAACGAGGGCCTCCTCCCCGTCAGGCACTTCCCCCTTCAAGCCGTATAGCGCGGCGCTCTCGAGGAAGATGACCGGGTCCTTGCCGCGGATGGCGGTCTTGAGCAGCCCTTTGGCGTCGGCCGGCGTTCCGGGCGCGAGCACTTTCAGTCCCGGGAAGTGGGCATAGAACGATTCGAATGACTGCGAGTGCTGGGCCGAGAGCTGCACGCCGGCACCCTGCGGTCCGCGAATGACCAGAGGAACGTCGACCTGCCCGCCGGAGAAGTAGCGGACCTTCGCGGCGTGGTTCAGGATCTGGTCGGCGGCCACGATGGCGAAGTTGATGGTCATCATCTCGACGATCGGCCGCAACCCCAGCATGGCCATGCCGACGGCTGTACCGACCATCCCGGCCTCGGCGATCGGCGTATCGATGACCCGCTTGCTGCCGTACTTCTTCAACATCCCGGCCGTGATGCGGAACGTCCCCTCGTAGATCCCGATGTCCTCTCCCATGATGAGGACGGTCGGGTCCCGGTCCATCTCTTCCATCATGGCTTCGCGGATGGCGTCGCGGTATGTCTTCTCAGGCATCGTTTTCCTGTGCTGTCTTGCGCCGGGGACAGGTCCTGCTCTCCAACCGGGCAACTCTCATGGATGTTCGTCGCGGTCGATCGGTACGGGTCCGTCCTCGGCAACGACGTTTGTGAAGAGCTCGGAGGGGTCGGGCTGTTCGCTCTCTTCGGCGAACTTCACGGCCTCCGCC
>JADGNX010000240.1 GCA_017883265.1 Thermoanaerobaculia bacterium | reverse complement strand
CCCGCGCCCGTGCCCGCGCCCCAGCCCGGCTCTTGCCGTTAACTCTGAGACGGGCCCGTCCCGACTGGCGCAAACCCGTTATCATCGTCGGGATCCGATGACTCACTCTCGAGGCTTGTGGCCGGCGGCGGGACTGCTCGCGCTCTCTCTCACCATCGCGACCTGTTCGACGTTCCGGCCAGGTCGCGAGGTTCCCTCCGACCGCGACTTCCGCGGCGTCTGGGTGGCCACGGTGAACAACATCGACTGGCCGTCACGCCGCGATCTGACCGTCGATGAGCAGAAACGCGAGCTGATCGCGATCCTCGATCGGGTCGCTGCCCTCAGACTCAACGCGGTGATGCTGCAGGTGCGTCCCGCGGCCGACGCGCTTTACCCCTCCTCGCTCGAGCCGTGGTCGGAGTACCTGACCGGCCAGATGGGTCGGGCGCCGGTGCCGATGTACGATCCGCTAGCCTTTGCCATCAGCGAAGCCCACGCCCGTGGTCTGCAGCTGCACGCCTGGTTCAATCCGTTCCGGGCCCACCATCCCAGCGGCCGCTCCTCGATCGACGTGCACCACATCACGAGGACTCATCCTGAGCTCGTCCGGCAATACGGGCGATATCTCTGGCTCGACCCCGGAGAAGAAGCTGTTCGTCAATGGTCGGAGGCTGTCATTCTCGACGTGGTCCATCGTTACGACATCGATGGCGTGCATCTCGACGACTACTTCTATCCTTATCCCGAGAAGGACGCCGACGGCGAGGAGATCGAGTTTCCGGACCAGCGACCGTGGTCACGCTATCTGGCCGGCGGAGGCACGCTGACGCGCGCGGACTGGCGGCGCGACAACATCAACCGCTTCGTGCGGGAGCTCTATACCCAGGTCAAGGCAGCGCGTCCGTCCGTGCAGGTCGGCATCAGCCCCTTCGGGATCTGGCGGCCCGGCTTCCCCGAACCGGTCAACGGCTTCGATGCCTATGCCTCGATCTATGCGGATTCGCGACTCTGGCTCCAGCAGGGCTGGGTCGACTACCTCGCGCCGCAGCTCTACTGGCCGATCGGCAAACCGCAACAGAGCTTCCCCCTTCTTCTGCGTTGGTGGACCGGGCAGTCGACCATGGGCCGTCCGATCTGGCCGGGAATGAGCGTGAGCCGTCTGGCGTCGCCGTCGCGGCCGAAGGGTTGGCCCGCCGCCGAGATCGCCGAGCAGATGCGCATCGCGCGCACGACGCGCGGAGCCGGCGGTTTCATCCTCTTCAGCATGCACGCCCTGATGGAGGATCGAGGGGGAATCGATGCCGCAGTGATCGCCGAGCTCCCCCCGCGGCATACAGCGATGGTTAGCAAATGACGTCCTGGTTCACCGCATCGGTCGCGTCATGTGTGTCGCGCCCGGGTACGGAATGCCTCCCTTCAACATCTGCCAGAGGATGCGGTTGAAGAGGTCGTCATCGGCAGCATCGGCCCGATCGAGGTTCAAGCCGGCGGACGCTGCGGAGGCTGGACCCTCCTCCCGGTTTTTCTCATCCAGCGAGACCGCCGGCAGAATCGGATCGTAGGGAGACAGATCGGCAGTCTCCGCAAAGATGCCGCTGACAGGACGCCCGAACTGATCGAACTGCGACATCGGGCGGAGGCCGAGCACAAGCTCGATGGTGGCCAGGACGTCGGTGGTGTTCACGTAGCGGTGAACCGTTCCGGGGCGGCTCCAGGCCGAGATGACCAGGAGTGCCGAGCGATGCGAGTCGACATGATCGGGGCCGTCCTGCGCGTCATCCTCGAGGACGAAGACCACCGTATCCTTCCAGAAGGGACTCTTCGAGAGTATCGATACGATTCGTCCGAGCGCGAGATCGTTGTCAGCCATCGCCGCAGCCGGCGTCGGCTTTCCGGCCTTTGCTGCCGAGGTATGGTCGTTCGGCAGCCGCACGATCTGCAGCCGTGGCATCGATCCACGCTCGGAAAACTGCTGCAGGTCGCGCAGCCAGACATCAACGCGCCGCTGGTCGCGGATGTCGAGATCGAAGCCGGGATAGTCGGGGTTGAAGTACGGCTGGAGCGCCACCTTCGTCGCCTGCAGCCCCTCGAAGTGGGGACTGTTCGGAACATCCTTCGAGTTGGTCACGAACTCCCCGTAGTCGCGAAGGCTGATTCCGGCGGCGATGGCCGCGTTCCAGAGATAGCCCGCGGACGGCTCGGCCGCATCGTCTTCCCTCGACTGGTCGATGAGTCTCCCGCGGTTTGTCCCTTCGTAGTCGTAGCTGCGAACGCCTCCGCGATAGTTTGAGGGGACGGTCTTTTCCACGTAGTCGGTAGCGTAGGCCGCAGTTGACCAGTTGTGGCCGTCCGCGCTCACTTCGGCGTTGACGAAGAACCGATCGAACAATCCGAAGCGTGCGGCCAGCGCGTGGTGGTTGGGAGTCACCGCACGCGGGAAGTAGACCAGCGACTCGTCGCCATCCCCTTCGCGGACGTCGCCGAAGAGCTGATCGTAGGTCCTGTTCTCCTTGATGATGTAGATGACGTGTTTGAACGGCGGCATCGGCGAACGCGGCCTGGCGATGGTCCAACCGTTTGCTGCAGCCACCCGTCGGGACAACGACGCCAGTCCGGCTGCGCTCAGGGCCGCGGGAATGACCGACAGCGTCCCGCTTGTCTGTCCGAGCGTGTAGTGAGGCGAATTCTCCTCGCTGTGTTTCCCGGGTTGGTATGCCGGATTCGCGGCTGTCCCACGCCCCTTCCCCGTCACGACCACGAGATCGGCGCCATGGAGAGCGATGGCAGTGGGATACCAGTCGGCCGGGATGCGTCCCCGTAACTGGTCCGGCCCGGCCGCGGCAGGTACGCCTGAAGTTCGCGCCGAGAGAGTGAAGATGGCCACGGAATTGTTGTCGGCCTCGGCCACGAAGAGCCTTTCCCCGTCCTGCGAGAGGGCCATCGCGTTCGGCGTGCTTCCCTCTCTCGCCCCGTACGGCGGCGGATCGGCCAGGCCTTCGAGAATGCGAGCGTGCTCCAGATCGACGACTGCGATTCTGTCGACGCTTGCCAGGGCGGCGAAGAGTCTCGTGCCGGAGTGGTTCAGCAGAAGGGCGGAGGGATGACGGCCGACCGCCAGACGTCCCCGTTCATCGAGCCGGCCATCTCCATGAGGAGCGTAGTGCATGACGCTGCCGGAGCCCCAGCACGAGACATAGACGTCACCGCGAGGACCGACGACGACGTCGTATGGATAGCGGTCCGCTCTCAGGCGCTGAACGATCTCATCGGTTCGAAGATCGACCACGGCCAGCGCGTCGCCGAGGTTCTCGGCGACATAGAGAAAGCGGCCGTCGGAAGAGACAGCCAGGCCCGCCGCATAGCGGGTGCCCGACTTCTTAGGTTCCTTCGCCGCGAGGCGGATCTCTCCGCGCCGGTGCGCCTCCCCGTCCCGCCAGTCGTAGCGGTATACGAGGTCTTCGTTGCCGCCGGCGACATAGAGAGTGCGGCCGTCCGTGGCGAAGGCCAGCCCGACGAAGACGGATGGTTCGTGAAGCGTCTGGACGACCGAGCGCGTGGCGAGGTCGACCACCTGAATGCCCTGCTCCCGATATCCGCTGAGGGCCACGATCGCTCGCATTCCATCCGGGGCAAGTCGCATGGAGAGCGGCATGCTGCCGAGGGCCAGCGATTCGTAAGCCGGATCGAGGCGTACACCGGTCGGCAGGCGGCGGGTGCCGTCGGAGCCGGCGAAAAGGGCGGCGGCAGAAAGGAGTAGACCAAAGCCGATCGGACAGCGCATCGACACCCCGCATTCGAATTTGAAGATCAAACCGCATGTAGCACAGACAAGCACAGACACTTCTGTCTGTGCGCCTCTTCTCTCGAGGCCTGTAGCACAGACAGAAGTGTCTGTGCTACATGGCACCATTACCGGTGCGTGATGACCTTTCGGGCAAAATATCCGGCTCCGAGAACGCCCACAGTCGCGGTCACCAGAACCAGAGAGCGGGAACTGCTTGTGAAGAGCTGCGGATAGCGCACCAGGTTGAAGATGAGAACCGCGCTCATGGCCAGGTAGAGAACGATTCTCGTTCCATAGAGCACCACGGACGGACGGCGCCCACGCCGCCGCACCGAATCGCTCCACAGGATCCAGAGCATCACGGTCAGCGCCGCCATGGCCATGCCGGTTGGCGGAACGGCCATCAGCCTATGATCTCGTCGTAGACGTCGGGACGGTAGCCGAATATGGCACGAGAGCCGATGATGACGATGGGGCGACGGATCAGATTAGGATCCTCCAGCATCAGGTCGATGGCCTCGCGTTTCGTCAGCTTCCGCCCCTCCAGGCCGCGCTCCTTGTAAGCGGGACTGCGCTTGTTGAGGAACTCGTCGAGCCGGCTCTCGTCGACATAGCGCTCCAGCAACTCCCGGCTCGGAGGGTCCTTCGCCAGGTCATGCCTGCTCAGCTGTACGTTGCCACCTTCCAGGTGACTGACCGCATTGCGGCAGCTGGTTCAACTCGGTTTGAGATAGATCTCGATCCGCTTTGTCATTTTCTCACCCACCAGGCGTCGGTGTCGGCACCGACAGCCGCCTCGATTGTCTTCTCAGCAACGGTGCAGAGTCCCATGGCCGCTCGAACCTCGGCGATCATCTGCTGCACGTCCGGCGTGCAGCTCCCGCCGCAGTGACCGGTGGTCGCTGTCGTCCGCGTGGCGACCTGATGGAGGGTCATGGCCCCGTCGCGTATGGCCCGCTCGATCGTCCTGTACTTGATGTTATTGCAGCGGCATACGGTCTTGAGACCGCGCACTACTGGATGAATGGGATCATTCGAGTCCATGTTCGGCGAGGCTAACACAAAGGCCGAGGCCCACCTTCCCACGCACCGCCGGGCCGGAGGCTGGGTCAATTGTCGCAATCGAATACGAACTAATGATGCCCGCCTGACGCCGCGAGAACGCATGCTGAGCGAGACTCTTCGCTGGAGAGTCAACATGGCAGACGAAACGAATGTCTCGGACGGCGATACGGGCGCAACGATTTACACTCACGATCTGGCAGGCAACTTCACGTCCCTCAACGAGGAAGGTGAGCGGATGACGGGATACAGCGCCGGGAGCGTCGTCGGGATGAACATCCGCGATATCGTCGTTCCCGATCAGCTGGAAATGGCCCGGGCCATGATCGCCAGAAAAGCTTTTGAAGATGCCGCGGTCACGGTGTACGACCTCGACATCATCGGACGAGGCGGACAAGTGATTCCGCTGCGTCTCGAGACGCGCATCGTCTATCGAGATGGGCGCGCGTTCGCTGTCGAAGGAATTGCAAACGTCCGCCGGTAGCCGCCGCCTGATCCCCCAGGTCGTCCGCGGCATGTGGTCTCAAGCACCACCGCAGCCAGCCCGGGTTCCTAACGAGCGACACCCTTGATGATGTCATCATCGTCGCCGACCACCAGGATGGTGCGGCCAGCCAGAGCCCCTGAGGCATCCGGCCCGGGCGCCGGGTGCGCCGGATCCGCGATGTCGGCCGGCTGAACTGGAAATTCGACTGTGAACGTCGCTCCACGCCCCACGCCTTCACTGGTGACGCCGACCGAACCACCGTGGAGCTCCACGAGATGCCTGACGACGGACAGCCCGAGTCCCAGTCCACCGAACTGGCGGGTCGTCGTGCTGTCGGCCTGTCGGAAACGCTCCCACACATGGGGCAGAAACTCCGGATCGATTCCGCGGCCCGTATCGTGGACCGAGAGCTTCACCCGCGACTCGAGCTGCTCGACCTT
>JADGNX010000239.1 GCA_017883265.1 Thermoanaerobaculia bacterium | reverse complement strand
CAAACAAGCCTCCTCCTTTCAGAAATGCGTTTCGATCAACCCGTGTTGGGTACCGCACCAGGAGAATTCGTGGACTCGATCATCATTCGCGGTGCACGCGAGCACAACCTCAAGAACATCGACGTCGTCATCCCCCGCAACAAGTTCGTCGTCATCACCGGAGTCAGTGGTTCCGGCAAATCGTCCCTGGCCTTCGATACCATTTTCGCGGAAGGGCAGCGGCGCTACGTGGAGTCGCTCTCGGCCTACGCCCGGCAGTTCCTCGAGCAGATGGAGAAGCCCGACGTCGACTCCATCGAAGGGCTCTCGCCGGCCATCTCCATCGAGCAGCGGACGACCTCGAAGAATCCCCGCTCCACCGTCGGCACGGTCACCGAGATCTACGACTACCTCCGCCTCCTCTACGCCTCGGTCGGCATCCCTCACTGCACCCAATGCGGCCAGGAGATCCGGCCGCAGACCATCCAGCAGATGGTCGATCGGCTCATGAAACTTCCCACCGGAACGAAGTTCACGATTCTCGCTCCCTACATCCGCGGGAAGAAGGGGGAGTACCGCAAGCAGATGCTGCAGATGGTCAAGGAGGGCTTCACCCGTGCCATCGTCAACGGCGACATGATCGAGCTGGCCGACCCTCCCACTCTCGACAAACAGAAGAAACATACGATCGACATCGTCATCGACCGTCTGGTGGTGAAGCAGGACATCGAGCAACGCCTGGCCGACTCGCTGGAAACAGCCACCCGCGTGGCAAAAGGGCTGGTCAAGATCCTCTACGCCGAGGACAACCGGGAGGAGCTTCTCTCGCAGAACTACGCCTGTCCGGACTGCGGCATCTCGATCGGAGAACTGACGCCGCGTCTCTTCTCCTTCAATTCACCCTACGGCGCCTGCCCGAAGTGCTCCGGCCTCGGCGTTCTCCTCGAGGTCGATGTCCAGAAGGTCGTTCCCGACCCGGCGAAGTCGATCGAGGATGGCGCTATCAGCATCTGGAAAGAGGGAGCCGAGAACTGGCGTACACGCCAGATCACAACGCTGGCCAGACACTACAAGTTCAAGCTGACGACGCCGTGGCAGAAGCTGTCGGAAAATGTCCGCAACATGATCCTCTTCGGCTCGGAGGACAAGATCAAGTTCGAGTACGACGGCTCCGACAGCTCGTACCACTACACCGGCAACTTCGAGGGCCTGGTGACGATGCTCAAGCGCCGCTACATGGAGTCGGACTCCGACGACATGCGCGAGGAGATCGAGCGCTTCATGACGCCGACCACCTGCCCCGACTGCAAAGGCAGGCGTCTCAAGCCGGAAGCTCTGGCCGTCACGGTGGCCGGACGTTCGGTCGATCAGGTCGTGAAGTTCCAGCTCGGGGAGGCGGAGGGCTTCTTCAGGACCCTGTCGCTCTCCGAGCGGGAAGAGGTCATCGCCGGCAAGATCCTCAAGGAGGTGCGCGATCGCCTGGGGTTCCTCAACGCAGTCGGCGTCGGCTACCTCTCGCTCGACCGCAACGCGGCCACGCTGTCCGGCGGCGAGGGACAGCGCATCCGACTGGCTACGCAGATCGGCTCGAAGCTGATGGGCGTCCTCTATGTTCTCGACGAGCCGTCGATCGGCCTCCATCAGCGCGATAACCGCCAGCTCATCCAGTCTCTCCTCGAGCTGCGCGACCTCGGCAACACCGTCATCGTCGTCGAGCACGACGAGGAGACCATCGCCACGGCCGATCATGTCATCGACCTCGGACCGCGTGCCGGCGTCCACGGCGGCGAAATCGTCGGCGAGGGGACGGTCCGCGAGATTCAGAAATACGAGCGGTCACTGACCGGAAAATACCTGCGCGGCGAGCTGACCATCGCAGTGCCGAAAGTCCGCAGGCCGATCGGCGAGGCAGCCATCACCATCCGTGGCGCGCGGCAGAACAACCTCCACAACCTCGACGTCACCTTTCCTCTCGGGATCTTCATCGCAGTGACCGGCGTCTCCGGCTCCGGCAAATCGACGCTGGTCAACGACATCCTCTACAAGGCCCTATCGCGTCATTTCTATGACGCGCATGACTCGCCGGGGGCGCATACACGGATCGAAGGGGTCGACCTCATCGACAAGATCATCGACATCGATCAGTCGCCAATTGGCCGCACGCCGCGCTCCAATCCAGCGACCTACACGCAGCTCTTCGGCGAGATTCGCAGCCTGATGTCTCAGACTCCCGAGGCGCGGATGCGAGGTTACGGTCCGGGACGCTTCTCGTTCAATGTGAAAGGCGGCCGTTGCGAGGCCTGCAAAGGCGACGGGCAGATCAAGATCGAGATGCACTTCCTTCCCGACATCTACGTCGCCTGCGACGTCTGCGGCGGGAAGCGCTACAACCGCGAGACGCTTCAAGTGACGTACAAGGGTCACTCCATTGCCGAACTGCTGGCCATGACCGTGGAACAGTCGCTGGAGGTCTTCCGCAACATTCCGAAGATCTTCAACATCCTCCACACCCTGGACGAAGTCGGCCTCGGATACATCACGCTGGGACAGTCGTCCACCACTCTGTCCGGCGGCGAGGCGCAGCGCGTCAAGCTGGCCAGGGAGCTGGCCAAACGCGCCACCGGCAAGACCCTCTACATCCTCGACGAGCCGACAACCGGTCTCCACTTCGACGACGTCTCGAAGCTCCTGCACCTGATGCACGGGCTCGTCGACCGCGGCAACACGGTGGTGGTGATCGAGCACAATCTCGACGTGATCAAGACAGCTGACCACATCATCGACCTCGGCCCCGAGGGTGGCGATCAGGGCGGCCGCATCATCGCCTCGGGCACCCCAGAGCAGGTGGCCCGGTCAAAGAACAGCCCGACAGGCCAATACCTCAGAAAACTGCTGGAAAAAGCACAGCCCGCCATGTCCGGCTCACCCGCCTGACGTGAGTGCCGTTGTCTGTGGAGCGGCGGCCGCCCCGGCCGCCAACCGTCCGGCGTCGAGCTGGACGGCGTCCTGTAAATTCAGCCTCGGATACAGCGCGGCGCCCTTCCGGACGCCGCGCTGACTGACCTGAAATCAGAAGCGAACGAGTGCCGTGACCCGATAACTGCGCGGTGTCTGGAAGGCATTGCGAGACGTGCCGATGCCGTACGATTGCTGCAGCGCGGCGCATGCTGCGGTCGCGTCGTTACAGAAGCCGATCGAGCTGGCCTGAATCTGTTTCTGAGTGTTGGTGATGTTGAATACCTCGCCTTTCAGTCCAAGCTCCACGCCGGCGATCGGATACGTGGCTTCGCTGGCCAGGTCGAGCTCATAGATCGTCGGCAGACGGCTCGCTCCCGACTGGCTGTAGAAATAGGTCACCGTGCTGCCATTGGCCTTTCCATCCGGACCGAGAACGCTGAGCGTTCCCTGCTTCTGATAGGTGTCGCCCGACTCCACGATAAGCGCCGGAGACACAGTGACGTTGAAGGCGTGAAGCGGAAGCCGGTACGCGGTCAGGACATGGAAGACGTTCGTCCGGTCGAAGGGGGCGAAGCCGTCGCGGTTCGTATTCACGGCGAGGCCGCAGTTGATGATGCCGCCCGTGCCGATGGTCGTGTCGTTGCTCGATTTGCAATTCTCGTTGGCGTAGTTTCCGAGATCGGAGTTGATCGTCGCGAACTGATTCCCACGGGTTCTCGACCAGACATAGGAGATCTCTCCGCCCCAGTTGGTGGTGAAGCGCTTGTCGAACGTCGCCTCCAGTGCCGAGTAGGTACGCCTGGCGCCCGGATAGTTCATGAAGGTGCGAAAGGGACCGGAATTGCCCGCGCCATATTCGAAGACGTCGTCGATCAGATTGCCCCAGGTCCGATGAATGGCGCGCAGGCCGACGCCGAGGCTTCGTCCGATCTGTTGCTGCAAGCCGATGGTGATCTCATCGATGTAAGTCGGTTTGAGGTTCTGGACGCGGGTGGAGTTACCGCCGAACTGCACGTGGCCAGCCTGGACGAACTGACCCGTCGCCGGGTCGAAATTGAAGAGGGTGAAATTGGTCTTCTGCGGCACGCCGGCGAACGCGTCGTCGAAGCTCTGCAGCACGTCCTGGTAGAAGCGCCCGTACGAAATGATGGCCAAAGTCTTGCCGTCGGCGCGAAGGTCGTTGGTCACGGAGAGGCGCGGCGAGATCGTCGTCGTATCGACGACATTGGTACCGAGATCGCTCTGGCCCTGCTGCTTCTCGGCGCGCACGCCGGCGTTGAACGACCAGTACTGACCCATCTGGAACTTATCGAGGGCGTAGAGTGCGCTGTTCTTCCCGTGCGACGTCGATTCCTGCGCCGGATCGTAGTCGCGCCGTTGGAACGGCACGAAGGTCCCCGTCGTCACGTCGTACGACTTATCCAGAAAGAGCTGGTTCGCGCCGAAGCGCTGATCGACCGACGAGCGAAGTTTCTGATAATCGATTCCGGCCTTGAAGTTGTGCGCCTGGCCGGCGATCTGCTGGAAATACGTTCCCGAGAAGTTGGCCTGGTCGCGGGCGCGCTCGAGGAACCCGACGATCGAAGGGCCGTTGTAGAAGAGGCCGTCGCGCAAATCCTGATGCACCGGGGTATCGCCGACGAACGGACGGAAGCCGATGTGGATGATGGAAGTGGCGAGGCCTCCCTCGAGAGCCACCTTATTGTTCTCGACGCCCGAGTACTGGAGCGCCTTCGAGCGGCTGGTTTGATCCTGCACGTTCATCGCGCCGAGATCGGCGGCGAAGCGCGGAATTGCGTTGATGCCGCCGTTGTGACGATCGACCGCGATGTTGTTGGTCGGTGCGCCGGTCGCCTTCGCGACCAGGAGATTCGCGGGCGAGACCTGCCACGTTGCCTTCACGTCGAAGAACTTGTCCTGGGGCTGGGAGACGAAGTTCTGTGGATGGGCCGGATCGACCGTCTGCCGCTGCGCTGACGTCTGCTTGTCGGTCTCGTAGGCGCCGAAGAACCAGGCGTGATCGCGCCAGATCGGGCCGCCGATGGTTGCCGAGTAGGTCGGAATCGTCGAATCGAGTTTGACGCGGGCGAAGGTAGCCCCGGAGATGGGATTGGCCCCCTTGTTCTGATCGTTCCAGTTGTCGTTGTTCAGGATGTCCTTGAGCGAGCCCTTGAACTCATTCGTCCCGCTCTTGGTGATGACGTTGACGATCCCGCCGATGGCCCGGCCGTAGTCCGCCGAAGCCGCCGAGGTCGTGACCTGCACTTCCTGAATGGCCTCGAAGGTGAAGTTCTGCCCGAAACCGCCGGTGGTCGGATCGGTGGAGTCGATGCCGTCGAACAGGTAGAGGTTGTCGGAGAGAAGTCCGCCGTGGAAGTTGGGGTTGGCGTTGGCGTTTCCCGGAAGGACGACGCCGGGCGCCGTCAGGTAGAGCGATTGATAGTTGCGCCCCACCGGCAGTTCCTGAGTCAGAGCGCTTTCCAGCGTAGTGGTCTGCGCGGCGTTGGTCTTGTCGACCACCGGCACGTCGCCCTGCACCGTCATCGTCTCGGACGATCGGGTGAGATTGAGGGTGGCGTCGATGTTGGTAGTCTTGTCGACCTGAACGACAGAATTCTGCGCCAGGAACTTCTCGAACCCTTCGAGCGAAACAGAGACCCGGTAGCGGCCCGGCTGCAGCAGCGGCACCTTGTAACGTCCTTGTGCGTCGGCCACCACGGTGCGGGTGGTCCCCTGATCGAGGCTGGTGACTTCGACGGTCGCTCCAGGCAGCACCGCGCCGCTCTGGTCCACCACGCGGCCGATGATCGTGCCGAGC
>JADGNX010000238.1 GCA_017883265.1 Thermoanaerobaculia bacterium | reverse complement strand
GGAGCCGCGACGAATTCGCGCTCGCGCCCGCGAGCTGGTGCGCAGAGTCCTCGGCCGATCGTGAGGAAAGTCGCGCGTTTCTGCTGGAGGCCTTTCTGCTGTGAAAGGAGAGCTCAAGAGCTTCCAAGAAACTCCCAGATTTTATGAGGGTTCAGCGATCGTCCATGCGATCGGTTCTCGAGCTTCTCGACGCCTGCGAGCCGCGGAGCGGCGGCATCTCGGTAGCCCAGCGCGTCAGGGCCTGTTGCCCAACGCCGGTTTGACTGGTATCACGACTACACGCCCGCACAACGAGCACGCTGGAGGCGTGCCGGAGGGTAGCCGGTGGCAAGCGCCTTTGGCGCGCCGCCACCGGAACCGAGCGGCAAGGACAGTCGACCCCGGCAGGGGTCGCGGAAGGTCCCCGCATAGCGCGCGCAACGAGTTGGGCAACAGGCCCGTCAGCGCTGGGAATGAAATCGCCATGAAAAATAAGGCGAGCCGCGGAGCGGCGGCATTTCCGTGAGGAAGTCGCTGAGCCCACCGTCGTTCTATTCTGATTCTCCGCTCGAAAGAGGAGATCGCCTTTCTCGCGCAAAAGCTTGCCGGATTCGGCAGAGGAGGCGATGTCGCCGCTCCGCGGCTCACCCCTTTTTTGTAAGCGATCGTGCGGTCCCAGCGCTGACGCACTGGGCTACCGAGATATCGCCGCTCCGCGGCTACCGATATCACCGGAGTCATCGCGCACCAGTTTCTTTCCCTCAGGCGCGCTGCTCAGCGACGTCCACGGATCGGGATAACAAACCCTCGCCACCTCTCACCGCATCTCGATCTCGCGCGTGCCATCGTCCAGAAGGCGGATCTCGACTTCCAGGTGCGAGGACTCGAAGGTCTGGAACTCTTCTTTGGGCCACTCGATCAGCTTGAGTCCCGGGCCGCCGAGGATCTCGGGGATTCCGATCTCCAGCCATTCGCGGCGATTGTTCGAGAGACGGTAGCCGTCGATGTGGAAGATGGTTTCGCCGGATCGGGTCGGATATTCGTGCACGATGGCGAACGATGGGGAGCTGACGTCGCGTTCGTCGGCTCCGAGCTCGGTGGCGATGGCGCGGGCCAGGAACGTCTTTCCGACGCCGAGGTCTCCGATCAGGTGGACGACCGCATCGGCCGGCAGGAGACGGGCGATCTCTCTGGCCGCCAGTTCCGACTCCTCTTCGCTGCGACTGACCCAAGTCGTCGTCATCGTTGGGAGCGGACTGCTGCGATGGCCCGCGGAATGGTGTTCGCTACATCGAGTGCGGCCATCCCGATGTCCGCCGAGTCTTCCATCAGCAAGTCGGCGGCGAGGCCGTGCAGGTAGACTGCGGCTCTAGCCGCGTCGAACGGATCGGCCCCCTGTCCCAGGAATGCGGCGATGAGGCCTCCGAGAACATCTCCCATCCCGCCACTGGCCATCCCCGCATTGCCGGTCGGATTCACGGATACGTCGCCGCCGGGCTCTGCCACAAGAGTCTGGTGTCCCTTGAGGACGACGACGCAATTGCACAGACGCGCGGCTTCGCGCGCCGAGCCGATCCGCTCGTCGTTGATCTCGACTGCACTCCGGCCCAGCAGCCGTCCGAGCTCTCCAGGATGGGGGGTGATGACGCGTGGTCGTGACGCCGGATTGATCTCGGTGGCCCGTTCTCTGAAGGCGTTGAGACCGCTGGCGTCGATGACCAGGGGAACCTCGGTGGCCTCGACCAGGGATCGAACGAAGGCATAACTCTCCTCGTCGTCCGGCAATCCAGGCCCGATGAGCACGGCGTCCTTTTCAGCGATGAATCGAACCAGCGGCTCGATGCCCTCGGTCGATCTCAAAATGAAATGAGTCATCGATTCGACGGAGGCGTTGCTGACGATTGCCGCGGTATCGCGGTCGGTGGCGACCGTGACCAGACCGGCACCTCCGCGCACGGCCCCGCGGGCGGCCAGAATCGCGGCTCCGCTCCGGCCCGGGGAGCCGGCGACGATGACGACCTGGCCGTAGCTTCCTTTATGCGTATCGGGTGACCGGAGCGCGACGACGCGTGCGACTTCATCGGGATCGGCGAGCGACAGCGGCACGTTCTCACGGTCGACCGCCTGCTCCGGAATGGAGATGCCGGCGATGGCGATCTCGCCGCAGGCCGACGCTGCCGGATCGAAAACGTGGCAGATCTTCGGCAGAGCAAGACAGATCGTCAGATCGGCTGTGATGTGCGGCTGGAACGGTTCGGGAGAGGAGGCACTGAGTCCGCTCGGCAGATCGATGGCCACGATCGGCAGTGCCAGGTCGTTGAGCCCGGCGATCGCGGCGGCGTAAATCCCCTCCGGTGGGCGATTGAGACCGGTCCCGAAAATGGCATCGACGATGAAGTCGCAACGGGCCGCATCAGCCAGGGACTCGCGTAGCGCGCTGTCATCAGCCACACCGACAACGCTCAATGCCATCCGCTCGCAGATCGACAGATTCGTCGCGGCGTCGCCCCCATAGCGCGACCGCTCGCCGAGAAGGACGATGCGCGGAACGACGCCGCGGATGTCGAGATGGCGGGCCACGGCCAGACCGTCTCCACCGTTCGCTCCCGGTCCGCAGAAGATGGCTGCCCGCCGCGCTTCCGGATAGCGGTCAGCAATCGCTTCGGCCACGGCGATGGCCGCATTCTCCATGAGGATGAGCGAGGGAATTCCGAGCTCGGTCGTCGTCCGGCGATCGATGTTGCGCATCTCATCGGCGGAGACGATCCTCATACCTGCCACCCCCAGCTCCGAAGTAACTCGCCGGTCGCGCCGCCCGGAGCGAGCGTTGCGAGGTGGCGGAGATCCTCCTCGCGATCGACATCGAAGCGAGAGGGCAGCTGCGCCACCGTCTGCTCGGAATCGCGGATGTGGTCGAGAGTCGTTGCCAGCACCTGATCTGTGCTCCACTCGATGCCGGTGAAGATCTCCGTGCTGAAGGCAGCCGCGCGACAGCCGATGAGATAGTAGCCGCCGTCGTCGGCCGGTCCGATGACCCACTCGCACGAGTCAAGGAGACTAAATGCGTGATCGATGAGCTCGCGCGAGAGCGTCGGGTCGTCGACGCCGATGGCGATGATCTTCCGGGTGCGATGAAAGAAGAAGCGTTCGGAGAAGGCCATCGCCAGGCGGTCTCCGAGATCGGCGCCGGTCTGCCGGGCCATGGAGAAGGCGCCGAAGGCCTGGCGTAGCGCAGCGCCGGTTGCCGCTGCGGTCGGAGCCCAGAGGATCTCGATTTCTGTCTCGTCGTCCGACTTGCCGATGTTCTCGAGGAGATCGGTCAGCATGGCCTCGTAGACGTCGAGAGCCCGCTCCTCTCCGATCGATGCGGCCAGCCGCGTCTTGACAGCTCCTGCCTCGGGGAGGCGGGCGAAGACCAGCAGCCGCCGCCCGGGCGGCGGAACGGTTCTCATTTCGTTCGAGGCCATGGCTCGCTCGAAGTATACGATGGCGGGCCATGGGTCCCGATCGGGCCAGGAGCATCGTCGGCCTCGTCACCGATTTCGGGACCCGCGATCCGTACGCCGCAGCAGTCAAGGCGGTGATCGCGGCACGATGTGCGGCCACGCTGATCGATTTCACGCACGAGATCGCGCCGGGCGATCTGTTCGAAGCGGCGTGGTTCCTGCGGTCGATTGCGCCGTTTCTCCCCGGCGCAGGCGAGGCGGAAGCGACAGAGGGCCGGACCATCTGCATGACTGTCGTCGATCCGGGCGTGGGGAGCGATCGTCGCATCGTCGCCGTTCGAAGCGGAAGAGTCGTCCATCTGGCTCCCGACAACGGGGTTCTCACTTTCGTCGTCGATGACAGAGCCGCGGTTTTCTCCGTGGAGGACCAGCGCCTCTTCCTTCCGTCGGACAGCACGACCTTTCACGGCCGGGATCGATTTGCGCCGGTGTCGGCAGCGCTGGCCGGCGGGATGGGGCTCGAGCTCCTCGGGCCGCGGATCGAGGCGAGCAGTCTTGTGCGCCTTCCGTACCAGGAGGCTGTCTACACGATGGGCTCAGCCGCCGGTCAGATCGTCCAAGTCGATCGATTCGGCAATGTCATCACCGACATCGATGCAAAGCGATGCCGGTCGATGGGGATGCCCCTGGCAACTGCGGACTCATTGGAAGTGACGGCGCATCTGCGCGGGGGTCGCGAAGCGCGGTGGTCGATGATCGTGCGGCGCAGCTATGAACCGATTCGCGGCCGGCCCGAGCCATTCGTGATCGTCGGGTCGGACGGCACGGTGGAGATCTCGCTGGCTGGCTCCAGCGCGGCAGAAGTCTTGCAAATGGCGCGGTTCGACCGCATCGAACTGGTCGCCGCTCTCCGTGAATAGAACCGACAAGACAAACCAGCGCATGCAACGGGGAGGAGCAGGCGCCTTGCCCTTCCGCGGGTCCGCCATCAGGTTCTTCGGGCGTCCGCTCCTGTTCGCGCTGGTCGTTCTATTGGCCTTGCTCTATGGAGTCGCGGACATCCCCCTTCGATCGGCGCGGTGGCAATTGCGCAGCGGCAATCCGCGGAAAGCGCTCCAATCGCTGCTGCCGTGGGCTCGTCTTCATGTCCGGCCCGCCGATTACGACCGGATGCTGGCGGCCGTCTACCTGACTCTGCGGCAACCGCATGCGGCCAGGCCGTACCTCGATCGGATGTCGCGAAGGCCGGCGGAGCGATTTCCAAGCGTCCCCAAAGAGGAGGTGGCGCGGGTACTCGTCTCGGAGGGGCAGTATCAGTCGTTTCGCGACTTCGACGCAGCGGCCAGAGATCAGCGCGAGCGCAGCGAGGTGTCGCTGTATCGCGCGGCTGCAGCGGTCGGCCTGGATCGTTTGCAGGATGCCCGCAACGCCTTCGGCCGGGTGGATCGATTCCAGGTCGATGCCAGCAAGTATGCGGCGCTCAAAGAAGCGATCGAACAGCGAAGCCGCGGCAGTTTTCCGTGGATTGTCGACCGCAACGGCGGAACGATCGCCGTCTACAGAATCGCCAAAGGCGATGTGGTGACAGAGAACAGCGACTTCGCCTCCCTGGTCAACAAGGAGGCCGGCACGCTCACGCTCGGATCGCACCTCGCCGAGATCGGGACCGACAAGACGGTGACCACGACTCTCGACCCTGTCGTTCAGAAGGCTGCTCTCGCCGCGCTCTCCACATTCCGCGGATCGCTCGTGGCCATCGATCCACGCACCAACGAGATTCTGGCCGTGGCCAGCAGCCGCGGCGGCGGGTCACTGGCGAATCTCGCGCTCGAATCGCAATACGAGCCCGGCTCGGTCATCAAGGTGCTGACGGGCATGAATGCGGTCGACAGCGGCCTGCGGCTGAGCGAGCTCTTCCCGATGAAGTGTGCCGGCTTCATCCCCATCGACGGTCGTCAGTTTCGCGACTGGGCCTCTCATGGTGAGGTGCGCGACGTCAACGAGGCCCTGGCTGTCTCCTGCAATGTGGCCTTCGCCAGACTCGGACTCCTCCTTGGCGCCGATCGTCTGCGCGCCTTCATGGCCGCGGCCGGTTTCGACGGCGAGGCCGATCTCGGTGCGTACAAAGTGCCTTTGGGCAGGAGCGTCGGACCCGTCATCAACCACTTCGAGACGGCCAGCTATGCCGTTGGGCTGGAGCACGAGTCGGTCAATTCTCTGCACGTGGCCATGCTGGCGTCGATGATGGCGAACCGCGGAGTCCTCACGGCACCGCGGTTGATCACCGGATGCAAGTCGATTCTGGGGGAGCCCGCTGGCCCGCTTCGGCCGCAGTCGAAGGTCGTG
>JADGNX010000237.1 GCA_017883265.1 Thermoanaerobaculia bacterium | reverse complement strand
TCCCAGGTAGCGGCGATGCGATCGGTACGCTCCGGCGGGGCGGATCTGAAAGTGTCCGCCGCTGTTCCAGTCGAGCAGACGGCCGAAGAGCGACGGGCTGTCGAAGCGTGGCCAGCAGAGCCAGTCGATCGAGCCATGGCGAGAGACGAGGGCGGCCGAGCGGCTGTCGCCGATGAGGGCGTAGTCGCCGATCGGCGGATAGGAATCCGGCGTTCGAGGCGGATTCGCTTTCGGGAGCTGTGCAGTCAAGGGATCGGCTCGGCGTGTCACGGCCATGATTCACGATCGGGGGGCGCGAGGAAAGAGGGATCGTGAGTCACATGTCCGGGTGGGCGTTTAGAATGATGAAATCAGCGAACGAAGGATTCGTTTTCGTCAGTCGAGAAGTTTGCGCTTCGATCTCCTGTTCCGATCAGCGAGGTCCAGAAGTTCATGAGGGATTGCGGATGACCGAAGCCAGCGGTGTGCCGACGATCAAGTTTAAAGTCGATTGCCCGTACTGCGGAGGCAAGTACGACGCCATGAAGGCGTCGTGGTGCAACTGCCTTAGCAAGGACCGGACTCTCAAGTGCCCTCACTGTGAGGAGTGTTTCTGCAAGGCTCCGGTGGCCGACAGGAATCGTTTCTGGGCTGGCGCGCCTCCCGAGCTGAAGGAGCGCCGGAGGCTGCAGGGGCTGGAGAAGACGGCGCCTTTTCAGAATCCTCCGCCCGAGACGATTCGCCGGCCCATGGTGCTGATCGTGGATGACGACCGGTTGCTGCACTCGATCGCTACGCGGATCATCGAGCGGCTGGGCTACGGCGTGGCTGTGGCACAAGATGGGGTAGAAGGACTGGCCCTTGCGCAGCAGTACCGGCCAGAGCTCGTGCTGACCGATGCCATGATGCCGAAGCTCGACGGGCGGGAGATGGGGCGCCTCATCAAGAACGATCCCGATCTGAAGAACACGCACGTGGTGGTGATCACGTCCCTCTATACCGACTCGCGCTACAAACACGAGGCGCTCTCCCAGTTCCAGGCCGACGAGTACCTCTCCAAGCCGATCGACGCCCGCCAGCTTCAGGACGTGGTCAAGCGGCACGTGACGCGGCAAGGGACGGCCGGCCGCTGAACCGGCTGGCGCAAATCGCGGAGCTCTCGCTCCCGGCAGCCTGGGGCTGTCGCCACCTCCCACCTTGACCCGCCTTCGAGTGCCGGCCTCTCCGAGGCTCCTTCAGCTCTGGTACGACCCGTGCAGAAATGCGAAACCTTAAGTCACTGCAAGGAGTTGAGGATGAAACGATTCGTAGTTGCATTGCTTGTTGGTGCAATGGCCGGCGCTGCGCTGGCGCAGGACAAGGGCTACACCGCCGCGTATGTCATCGAGCCAACCACCGGCCGGGTGCTTTTCGAGGACAACGCCCACACGGCGCTGCCGACGGCGTCGATGGCCAAGATGATGACGCTGCTCCTGGCCATGGAAGACGTCCGGGACGGGCGGCTGAAGCTGGACTCCCCCGTCACGATCTCTGCCCGTTCCAGCAAGATGGGCGGCTCGCAGATCTTCGCGAAGCAGGGGCAGGTCTTTCCTCTGCAGACGCTCCTGGCCGCGACCATGATTCAGTCGGCAAACGATGCGGCGCAGGCCATCGCCGAGAAGATCGGCGGCACATCCGAGGCCTTTGTAGACCTCATGAACCAGCGGGCCAAGGCTCTCGGTCTCAACCAGAGCGTCTTCTACGATCCACACGGTCTGCCCAACCCCGAGACCGGCAGGGACGACCAGATGAGCGCCGCCGATCTGGCGAAGCTGGGCATCGAGCTGATGAAGTATCCGCTCATGCGCGAGTACGCGAAGATGCCTACGTTCGCCTTCTCGAACGCCACCTTCACCTCCGGGCTGACCAATCCGAATCATCTGCTCCGCTTCTACGACGGCGCCTACGGGATCAAGACCGGTTACACCAGACCAGCAGGCTTCTGCGTTACAGCGGGGGCGAAGCGCGGCGATCTCGACATCGTCTGTGTGGTCATGGGTGCTAAACAGAACAAAGGACCTGCCAGCTCGTTCGAGATCGCGGCGGGCCTCATGAGCAATGCCTTCGCCAACTACCGGATGACGCCGGCCCTCAAGAAGGGAACCGTTGTCGGCTCCTCAACCGTCAACGACGGCGTGGCCAAGAGCGTGCAGGCAGTCGCCGCGGGCGATGTCAGTGCGCTGGTTAAGCGCGGCGAGGAGGGTGGAGTCCAGACCTCGTTTGCCGGTGTGGCGCTGAACGCTCCTGTACGGAAAGGCCAGCCCGTCGGCACGATCGTCGTGAAGCAGGGCGGCAACGTGATCGTGAAGATCCCAGCGCTCGCCGCCGCCGACGTCGCAAAGAATCCGGGATGGAAGAAGTTCTGGCCGTTCTAAGCTGAGACTCAATTCTCCAACGTCTCAATACTTCATCGTCTTGACCGGGTACGGCGGCCGTTGCGCCGGCTTCACCGGATTGTCAGCCAGCTGCTTCATCGCGATCTCGATCGCTTTCTCCAGTTGCGGATCGTGTCCGGCGATGACCTCGGCTGGCGTCTGTTCGATGTCGACGTCCGGTGGCACACCCTCGTTCTCCACCACCCACCCATTCTCGGTCCATATGGCCAGGTTGGGCGCGGTGATGAACCCGCCGTCCATGAGCTCGGGAAATCCGAGGATTCCGACGAGGCCTCCCCAGGTGCGCCGGCCTACCAGAGTGCCCATCTGAAGCTTGCGGAACATCCAGGGAAGGAGATCGCCGCCGGAGCCGGCGGTCTCGTCGATGAGCATCACCTTCGGCCCCTGAATCGATGCCAGAGGAGTCTTGAGATCGCCGCCATAGCGCATGGCCCAATGACTGATCATCGGACGGCGAAGGATGTCGATGTAGTAGTCGGCGACGCTTCCGCCGCCATTGTGTCGCTCATCGACGATGATCGCTTCGCGGTCTGCCTGCGGGAAGAAGTAGCGCTTGAAGTAGGTGTATCCGAGGTTGGCGGTGTTCGGGACGTAGACGTAGGCCACCCGGCCGTTGGTCGCCTCCGTCACCTTGCGGAGGTTTCCCTCCACCCAGTCGCGATTCCGCAGGGCCAGCTCGTCTTCCACCGGAACGACCTTCACGACGCGCGAGCCGCTCCCGTCGGCGTTCGGCCCGACGGTCAGCTCGATGATGCGCCCTGCTGTCTGCTCGAAGCGGCCGTACAGATTCTCCGGATAGCGGAGATCCCTTCCCTGAACCGCGAGCAGATACTCCCCAGCCTTCACATCGACGCCGGGCTCGGTCAAGGGGGAGCGAAGCTCGGGATTCCAGTTCAATCCTCCAAATACTTTGGCGAAGCGATAGCGGCCGTTCTCGACTTTGTAGTCGGCGCCGAGAAGACCGCCGGGAATCGACTCCATATCGGCCAGCGAATCTCCGCCGCCGAGGCGGTGGTGTCCGACGGACAGCTCACTCGACATCCACTGCATGACCCGGCTGAGGTCCTGGCGGTCGGTCACGTCGGGGAGGAAGACGGCGTACTTGTCGTGGATGGCCTTCCAGTCGTTGCCGTGCATGTTGGGGTCGTAGAAGTAGTCGCGGTTGATCCGCCATGCTTCTTCGAATTCCTGCCGCCATTCCGCCGCCGGATCGACCTTCACCTGGATCTTTTCGACAGGAATTCTGTATTTCGACGGATCGATCTTGTCGCCCACATCGACGATCGACCAGCCATCTTTGCTGAGAAGCATCCGCTTGCCGTCGGCGGAGAGGTGAAACTCGTCGACCTTGTCGAGGAGCGTCTCCTCCTTCCGTTTCTCGAGGTCGAAGTGCTGGAGCGAGCTCTCCTGCTGACCGGGAGTGGCGTCGGCCGGCTTGAGGTAGTAGAGCTGGCCGCTCTTGCCGACCTGCAGTGCATCGTAGCCGGCCGGTTTGGGAGGGAGGGCCACGATGCGCTGTGTGAGCCCGTCGAAATCGACGACCACTTTGACCGGCCCTTTCTTTTTTGCGTCCGGCGCTGCCGATTCGTCAGCGGTTTTGGCTGCGGGCCGATCGTCCTTCGCCGTCTCCTCGGCCTTCTTGTCCGTTGCATCGTCGCTCTTCTTGGCCGTCTCCTCGTCGCTTTCCCGAGCGACGGGCGAAGGGACGCCTTTGGGAAGCACAGCCAGATAGATGGAACGGGTCTCGACGAGGTCGGCGTTCGACTGCGCGAACCAGTCGGCGGTCGGACCGGCATCGGTCGAGGCGAAGAAGTAGAGATACTTGCCGTTGGGATCGAAGACCGGTTGGCTTGAATCGGTGTAGCCGTCGGTGACCGGATACGATTTCCTCTCCGCCACCGAATAGAGCCAGATGCGGTTCATGTAGGTCGGGGTGTTCCTGGTGTAGGCCAGCCACTGCGAGTCGGGCGACCAGGAGTGATCGAGCACGCGGACCGGTCCGTAGAGGACATCGGCGGAGACCTTCGTGGCCTCGCCGCTCTGGACGTCGGCCACCCAGACCGAGCGCGCGTTGTCGGCGAAGCTGATCATGCGGCTGTCCGGGGACCAGCGCGGCTCGTCGTAAAAGCCGGCGCCTTTGATGGCGATCTCGCGCGGAGCTCCCTTGCCGTCCTGCGAGCCGACAAGCAGACGGTATTCGCCGCTCCTGTCTGAGAACCAGGCAATCGACTTCCCGTCCGGTGACCACTGCGGCGAGCGATCGTTGGCCGAAGGGGAGTTGGTCAGATTCCTGTCGTCACCCTTCTCTCGCGGGATGGTGACGATCTCCCCGCGATAGCTGAAAGCGGCTCTGGCGCCGGAAGGAGAGAGAGCCGCGGTCCGGATGTATTTCTTCCCCTTGACGAAGCGTGGCAGCGTCTCGATCAGGTCTGCGGCCACTCCGATCTTCAATCGCTGATCGTGACCGCCGGTCGGGTCCAGAAGGTGCAGATAGCCGGCCTGCTCGTAGATCAGCCGGCCGCCTCCTGTGGATACGTTCAAGACGGGGAAATCGGTGTAGCGGGTAAGGCGCGCGACTCGCTTCGTCTGCGGATCGAAGCTGTAGACGTTGAACTCGCCGTCGCGATCCGACCGGAAGTAGACCATCCCGTTCATCCAGGAGGGATCGGTGTCATTGCAGCGAGAGGGGGGCTGCGGGACCTCGTCGGTCGCGTAGCTGGCATTGTCGAAGATCACGAGCCGGGAGACCTGACCTCCGCGATAGTGCTTCCATTCGTTGAAGGCGTCACCGAGCGGGACGTAGACGATCTTCCGGCCGTCCGGCGAGAAGGCTGCCTTTGCCGCGTGTGGAATCGGCAGCTTCCTGACCGCCTGGCCTGTCGTGGGCACCGTGAAGAGCTGCAGGTAGCGAGCGGTGTAGACCTCTCGAGGGGACGAGAAGAGAACCGATTTGTCGTCCGGTGTGAAGCCGAGCGCGACGTCGCGGCCGGGGTGATACGTCAGACGACGCGGCACGCCTCCTTCGGTGGGAACGACGTACACGTCGGTGTTCCCTTCGTATCGCCCGGTGAAGGCAATGGTGCGACCGTCCGAGGAGAAATGCGGTCCGGACTCGATGCCCGGATGCGAGGTCAGGCGGCGTACACCGGAGCCGTCGAGATTGGCTACCCACAGGTCGTTGGCATACGCGAATGCGATGTGATCGCTGCTGACGGCGGGATCGCTGAGAAGCCGCGTGTCGTGAATGTCGACTGCCAGTCCGGGAGCGATCGACGGAAGCAGAAGGGACATCGCAACGAACAGGCGGCGAAGGGTGCCTCGCAGTGCTGAGACGGTCATGAATTCTCCTCGTACGGTATTGCCGCG